>DAQA01000004.1 GCA_002502685.1 Euryarchaeota archaeon UBA202 | reverse complement strand
ATTTATTTCTGTCTCCATCCTTCTTTTTTGGATTTTTCTCTGTAGTCACTCCTGTTGCCATCATGGGGGGTATGAACCGGGTGGTTTATTATAGAGAATTATAATAAAATATAGGGAGTAAAACATTCTAAAAAAACGGCTTTTTTGGGTGTGTTATACCCTAAAAAGCCTTTTTTCTATTTTTTTTTTGTTAACAAAAAAATAATATAGGCATATAGAGAGCCACTCAAAATTGCGTCTTGATGGAGTCTGGTTTACAGAGATGGATGTATCTTTTTGGTCTACAGTTATGTGTCCCCGGGGTGGTCGCAAAAAGGGGATGATTTGGTCAAGCCTGTGAATTGCCATTTTTTGGGCTATTTTTAGACCAAAAAAAGCCTTATTTTTAGGTAAAGAAGAAGTAAAAAAACTGCCACTTACCCTGTGAAGGGTAAGTGGCAGTTGAGAAATCACGCGGGACGGTACATCATTCCTTTGTCTAGTTAATTAGGAAAAACAGGCTATTTTTCCTCAAAGTCACCATGACTAGTA
Organism: Euryarchaeota archaeon UBA202; assembly: GCA_002502685.1. GTDB lineage: Archaea > Thermoplasmatota > E2 > UBA202 > UBA202 > UBA202. The sequence goes on along the minus strand of DAQA01000004.1, from coordinate 10,544 downwards.
TAAATTTAGTATATTCCATAGAGCTTCCTCCAGTGTAGGGAAGACAACAACCATCTGCCTAGAATATAATCAAGAGAGATGATATGCGCCGCCCTACAAGCTTTCCCAGTAGTACCCTTTGCATTGGTTTTACCGGAGGATGGTTCCCTCTTTTTCTACTCCAGTAACTAGATAAAAAAATTTTATAGAAGTCTCATTCTGTAATGCATCATTTTGCTCCCCTGGCATGCCCCCTATATACCCCTCTATCTAATTACTGTGGGAAAGACCTGTCTGTATTTCCCAAAAAAACATTACAAACATCTTTCCTCCCCAGCTAAAAAAGGAAAAAAATAATTTTTTATATGTTAATCACTATAATATAATGGAACATCACCATGTCTAAAAATATAACAGTAACAAATATTACAGTCATAATAATAGTAATGGCATTGGTCCTACCTGTAACAGCACAAATATCCCTTGATACCACAGAAAATAATATTCCCCTAAATCTACCTAGCTCATTTGACCTACGCGACGTAAATAACATAAACTATGTAACCTCTATTAAAAGCCAATCAGGTGGAACCTGCTGGACACATGGCGCACTGGCAGCAATTGAAAGTAATCTTCTCATAACCAGTATGTGGAAAAAATCAGGTGTACCCAATGAACCAAACTTGGCTGAATATCATCTCGATTGGTGGAATGGATTTAACCAGCATTATAATGATGATATCTCCCCCTTAACAGGTGGTTTGACGGTCCATAATGGCGGTGATTACCGGGTAACATCTGCTTATCTTGCACGGGGAAACGGAGCTATTTATTGCCCAGATGCCAATGATGACACTGAGTTAGATTACAATTGGTATGAAGAAGCTCCCCAGCAATATTCCTCTAGCTATGACGTTTATTATGTACCTGATATTGAATGGTACATTATAGGGGATGATCTTGAAAGGATAGATACCCTTAAACAGGCATTAATAATCCATGGAGCACTGGGAACAAGCTTTTGCGTCAATGGCCGATTTATCGTTAACTATACCCATTATCAGCCCCCTGAGGAAATGAATGATCCAAATCATGCTGTGGCAATTATTGGCTGGGATGATGAAAAAAGTACTCCTGCGCCCCAGCCGGGTGCTTGGCTGTGCAAGAATAGCTGGGGGAGTAACTATGGGAAAGAAGGCTATTTTTGGATATCCTATTATGATAAACATTGTGGCCGGCATCCAGAGATGGGTGCAATTTCTTTCCAAGATGTTGAGCCTTTAAGTTATAGTCGTATCTATTATCATGATTACCATGGGTGGCGTGATACCTTAACAGAGTATACAGAGGCATTTAACGCCTTTGTTGCAGAAAGTGATGAAGTACTGGTCGCGGTTAGTTTTTTCAGCCCCGTTGATAACACACCTTATGAAGTAAAAATATATGATCAATTTGCCAATGGGGAACTTCTTGATGAATTGTCGTCACAGGAGGGAATCATAGATCATACAGGTTTTCATACCCTCTCTCTTGGTAGCCCAGTGAAAATTATGGAGAATGATGATTTTTATATTTATGTGAAGCTTGAGGGAGGACATCCCTATGATCGGACCTCTGAGGTTCCTGTGCTTCTTGGCAGTCAACATGTGGGAACATTAGTACAATCAAATGCTCAGCCCGGGGAGAGCTATTATCGAAGCAATGGCCAATGGCTGGATTTGTATTATCTTAGTTCCCTTCCCTATCCTGGGACAGCCAATTTTTGTATGAAGGGCTTAGTGGTACCCCAGGAGATGCAGATAACCCTTTCGGGTGGCTGGGGTGCCTCTGCTCGGATAACAAATAACAATGCCGGTGATTTGTCAAATATAGAATGGTCAATGGTGTTTGAAGGCAATGTGTTTATTCACCCGGAAAATGAAGGCGTGATATCCACATTACCAGCAGGGGGAACTGTTGATATTCATTCTGGTTTTGTATTTGGCTTTGGTTTCTCTGACCTAATTATTACCATTGGCAACATGGAAAAAATATATCCTGTTCTCGTGCTGGGGCCATTTGTTTTGGTGCGATAAGACTTGAGGGCTAAAAAGAAGAGCTGTTTAAACTAATTTTAAGGCCTTAATAACGGTGTTTCTGCCAATAATCGCTATTACTATTTTTGGAAATAAAACCTCGTAAAATGTGTGTGTATTAAAGTATAACGGGTAAAAAAAAAATGATGAGCCTTGTCTTAAAGATAATAGATTCTTGGTTGGGATTAAATAGAGTATCTTCATAACTTATCTATGTGTCCCTCTCCCTACTTTGTTTGTCCTGCCTACTATTTGATGGAAAAAGATGGATACCCGGTCATTGTTAAAGGAGATTGCTAGCACCATTGATACATCTAGAGGTGAGATAATGTGTGAAGTATTCTCCTGGTATTTTGTGGTTACCAATTAGAGGTTGAAACAGATTACCTTGGGTTCAGTCATTTCCAGTAGTGCATATTTAATTCCTTCTCTTCCCAAGCCACTCTGTTTTACACCTCCAAAGGGCATCAAATCGATACGGTAATCAGAGGAATCATTTACCATGACTCCCCCTACATCTAATTCCCGTATCGCCCTGAATGCATGACCAATATTTTGGGTGAATATACCTGCGTGGAGACCATAACGGATATTGTTTGCCCTCTTAATCGCATCTCCAAGATCCGTGACTTTATACAAACAGACCACGGGTCCAAAGATTTCATCATCATGGAGTCTAACACCCGGAGGGATATTTTCAAGAACAGTGGGATAATAGATACTACCCTCTCGTTTTCCACCTGTCAACAAATGAGCACCTTTTTGTAGTGCTTCATCCACCCACGTCTCCACTCTCTTGGCTTCTTGTTCTGAAATCATCGGTCCCATATCTGTTTTTTTATCAAGTTGGGGACCGACCTTTAATTTCTTGGTATGACTCACAAACTTTTTTACAAAATCATTATAAATTTTAGTGTGAACAAAAATCCTTTGGACACCAATACAATTTTGTCCAGCAGCCCAAAATCCTCCAGAAACACAGGAAGCCACAGCCTTATTAACATCGGCATCATCCAGGATAATAACAGGAGAACTTGACCCCAATTCCATACCTATTTTTTTTAAGCCAGCATGTTTGAGGATTTCCATGCCAGCTTCCACGCCACCTGTAAAAGAGATCATTCTCACTCGATCATCCCCTGCCAGGGTAGTGCCTACTTCACCACCATGGCCGGTGACAATATTTAAGATATTTTTTGGAAGACCAGCTTTGATGAATGCTTCTCCAAGTTTTAATGCAGAAAGAGGTGTCATGGTAGCAGGTTTTAATACCACGGTATTTCCCGCAGCTATAGCTGGACCAAGTTTATGGGCCACAAGATTTAGAGGGTCATTAAAAGGAGTAATGGCACCAATTACCCCGATGGGAAAGCGATAATAATATCCTACCCGGTTCTCAGAGCCGGGGACGCTATCAAATGGTAGTGTTTCACCCATGATCCGTCTTGCTTCCTCAGCAGAAATGGTAAGAGTGTTTATCGCTCGAGTCACCTCTTTTCTTGCTTCATGAATTGTTTTGCTCCCTTCAGTAGAAATTGTATACGCAAAATCCTCTTCATTATCATTCATGACATCAATTGTTTTCATCAGAATCGTGATGCGTTCATGCACCGGCATATTCTTGCTTATCTTGAATCCTTTTACAGCACAATCAATTGCTTTCTTCATATCATCCTTTGTTCCGTTGGGGACAGTATCAACTAAGTCCCCGTTGAACGGGTTTCGAACCTCTATTTTTTCTTTTTTATCTATCCATTTTTCACCAATTAACATCTTCATATATTATCACTCCTTGATTAGGTAAAAGTACCTTTTACCGTTTGCAGATATACCTTTTTTCTGTTGCTTCCCTAGCTTTTTTACTGTCTTATCATTATGCTCATTGAAGGAATACTGGAAACACTCTTCGTTATCAACAAGTTCTTTTTGTAGTTACAAGGATTGTGTTGTACGGCGATTTCATTGATTTCTCTAGGGGGTACTTTAATTTCTATCCTTCATTTATTGTACCGATTCCAATACCCTCGTCGGGAGAATAACCTCCTCCGTAAAAAAATTTTCTATTCCTAGAAAACAATGTCTTAGCCTATATTTTATAAGGGGGTTTTTCATACTGAACAATATTTTTTTTATTAATATATAAAAAAATAGTACAGAAACAGAGATATACACAGGTTTATTAATAAATTATCAGTATTCCATTTTCATAGACAAAACAATACCATTCTTTTTTCCATTATAGAATATCATGCCTCTATCAATCTGAAAACTGCTTTCTTATCTGTACAGGGTGTGGACAGTTTGTGACATAGATGAACACCTTCTATCCATCAATTGAAAAAACAAGAAAAATGAAAAAAAGATAGTGCTGCCTTACACCGGCATACAATAAGGTTCGTTTTCATATTTTTCCTTCTATATTACAAACAGTGGCCTTTATTGAGGTTTAATCACTATGTTACTATTACTTCGTTTATGCTTTATCAACTCATTGCTTATTAGAAATGGATATATTTTTTTCCATTGCCCAGTACCTATTCACCAGCCTATAGATGGTACAATGAAAGTATATTTCCTTTCTATAAAGAAAGGGATCTTGAATCAAGAAAGATAGAATGTGAAAAGCAAAGTCTAATGCATTACTTTAATTTGACAGCTGTACCGTATGCTAATATTTCTGCTGCACCACCCATGATCGCAGCTGTCATAAAGCGAAGATTAATTACTGCATCAGCATTCATTTTCTCTGCTTTTTCCTCCATCCTTTGTAATGCAATTTCACGTGCTTCAGCAAGCAACTGGGTATATTCTTTTATTTCTCCCCCAGCAATATGCCGAAAACCCGCTTTTACATCTTTGCCAATACTTTTTGCCTGGATAGTGTTCCCCTGCACCAACCCGATAGTCTCTTTAATTTCCTTACCTGCAACAAAATCAGTGGTGGTTAAAATCATGGTTCCAGATCCTCCTTTTTTATTTTTTCCCTCATTTTTTTTGTTTCTCTACGCTGTTCAATGATAACCGAAATAAAAAGAATATATACACCCACTACAATTAATACTGCTACAAATCCTGTGACCACATCAAGTATATCCATTATGTCCTCAAAGCCCAGATACAATCCATATGCGATCCATAAGAGTATTCCTATCGCTATCATTACTAGCCCAACTGATGTCCATTTTTCCATATTTTTTATCCAATATCTCTTTCCTTTATGTACAATGGTATAGCTTTCCTGTTCAAGAAGCTTTTTTTGCCCTAGAACACCACCGGGATATTTCTTGTTGAGTACGCCTTTTGCTTTCAACGTCCGCCAGTAGGGAATATGCAGCTGTTTTCCTTCATTTTTTGCTTCTTCTGTTGCGTTGGTCGCGGTCATAATAAAAATACCCACAGTAAGAGAGCAGCATCCCTGGACATTATGTTTTTGGGCAAGTTTTTTACAGATTTCAATAATGGTGATGAGTTTTCCCTGGGGAACGTTTCTCATCACATCAACAACTTCACAGGGATTTACAAGCACGATATCATCTCCTACTTCTGCACCCATTTTATGTACTGCATTATAACAGGGAAAATTTTTTTTAAAGTTCACAATTTTAGGTAAACCTTTTTTATCAGTGAGTTTTTCCTGCCAGGTTTTCTTTGTATATACCACTAAATCACCCAGGAATAGTGTGGCTAAATATTTATGTGGTAAAACGAAAACGGTATACTAAATAAAATTTTTTTCCTCTATTTCTGATAATAATACTTTAATTCCTTAATGACTATTGTAAATGTAAGAGTTTAAGGAGGCGAAAGAATGACTATGAAGAAATTTCTGCATTTTCTTTTTTTTTCTTTGAAAAAGAGAGTAAATAATTCTCGCTGGGTAACACAATTTTATCGTTTTTTTTTATCTATAAAAAAATCTGGGTTCAGAGGAAAATAATTTTTATCAGTATGTACAATAGATAACTAGGTATCTATCAAGAATGATTATCACTATTATTCCCGTGAGCAAAAGCCTTATTAATTCCAATTACTATAGTTTAATACCAATTTATGGAATGGATTAAAATGAGAGTAAAAAAGAGGGAAAAAAAATTGGTGATTTTATCTATACTATGCATTTTCTTGATACCCACCGCTCTACCAGCCTTGACAAGTGAAGGATATGGTCTACCTGATAAGGATTTACCGCCACCAATGGATGTTGATATGATTCTTGAAACATCGATCTGTCGGAGGATGTCCATTAGAGAATTCACAAATGAACCAGTAAGTGATGAAATGTTATCAACCATTTTATGGGCAGCATTTGGATTACGAAACGATGACACATATACTGTATCAGAGATAAATGGTACACATGCTGCAGTAATCTATGTCTTAAATGAAGAAGCAGCATACACCTATGATCCCAAAAAACATGCATTAATTGTATACAAGGAAGGAGACCATAGAGCAGATATTAATATCCTCCAATATGAAGCACCCATTCAAATCGGGCTTTGCTGGGATACATCAAAAGCAGAGGCAAATCAGGGCGGTACTGAACTTGGCCAGATTGGACAAAACATCCAGTTCATGGCAAATGCATTGGATTTGGGAACGGTTGTCACTGGACAGATTCCCCCCGCAATCAAACCATTGGGTCTCCCTTCAAATCAAGAAGGACTAATTATCATGCCTTTGGGTCATCCAAAAAATCCATATGACTTCAAAGAAAAACCCATGTGGATTTCTTCTCTCCCAAAAATAAAAGACTCATCAATGTCACTCTCAAAGGCGTTAGAAAACCGGGAAGACGGAGATGTTTTTCAAGGAGAATTATCCCAACAAGAAATAAGTCAATTACTCTGGTCAAGCTATGGATATTCCCTTTATATTGATGCAAGTGAACAAGAGCCAATACATCTGAGACGACACCGGACAGTCCCCAGTGCCCATGGATATTATCCCCTAGTGATATATGTTGTCACAGAAGAGGGGGTTTATCGATATTATCCGAATATTTTAACAGATTTTTTGGTAAACTTTCTTCATATCATCAATGCTCCCGTGGATTATTTTGGTTTGCCCATAATTACCTTCATGAAGCAAACATTACAGCAAGATATGAGAAATTCTATTTCTCAACTGTGTGATCAACCAAATATTGCTTCTGCACCGCTCTTTATTATCCCAGTGTTGGATTTGGAGATGGCAAAGGAATTATCCAGTGAATCCGCGAAAAGATTCTGGTATTATGAAGCAGGAGCGGTAGCCCACAATGTCCTGTTGGAAGCAACAGTATGGGATTTATCTGCAAAAATCATTTCTCCAGTGGATTCAACAACTATCCGTTCTCTGCTACAACTGCCAGATAGCAATATCCCCACATTAATTCTCCCTATCGGTGAATAATAAACGTGTAAACCATCCAAATAATTACCTAATGAGTTGTCTTTGGGAACTGTGACCCAGGATATTTGCCTCCCCAAGGAAACAATGTTTTACGACAGAAATGCGTTAGCAAATAATCGAATGATAAATTTGTGGATTAGTTTGGCTATACAAATAAAGTATAGCAAGTAGGATATGGCGTAAATTTTTCTAAAAAGTGAAGATTTTTTGTGTCATTTATCTTGCAATTATGGCTCTTAACCAATCTGCTACATTTTCAGCATGATCTGCAATGTCATCAATCCAATCAACCATCTTGAGTAAATGATATTCATCCATGGGTGAAAGATTATTTTCCATTTTATAGATTTTTTCTGTTATCTCATACCCTTTTTGATCTGCTTCCCATTCTTTTTGGTGAACATTTTTTATGTATGCTTTGGTTTCATTACGTTCTTTTCCTGAAAAAACGGTTTCAATCAAGTGCTTAATATTTTCTACTGCTTTTTCCATTTCTTCTACAGTTTCTGCCACAAGACCCATATGGGCTTTGAAGTCCTCCTTGAGCCTTATGGGTATTTTTGTTGGCCGCATATCTAGCATATGCGCTAGATTCTCTGCATGGTCAAGTATCGCGTCTTCCTCCCTGAGAACCCATAGAAAATATCTTTTATCCACAGACATTAAGACTGAACTGGGTAAATGAGCCCTGATATTGCCCTTGATTAAATCTGCTTCATGTTCTATTATATCTAATTTCTCAGCAAGTTTATGAAAACCTTCATAATCCCCATCTATATAATGGAGGACACCTTCACGGAGCAATATAATACCCTCCTTTACCTTATTCATATGCTCAAGCAAGCCAGTAAAGGGTGACTTTTTTCTATAGGTATCTTTCACAGGTGCTCTAATAGGCATTAAAATATTATCTGCAAGGCCTTATAAATCACTATCGCTAATAGGATTGTCACCGGGAGGGTCAAGGCCCATGAATAGATAATCCTTTTCACCACTGATAAGTCAACTGCTTCTAAGCCACGTGCCAGACCCACACCAATGACGGCACCTACAACAGTATGAGAGGTGGAAATAGGCAAACCAAGCTTTGAGGCTATAAGGACAACAGTGGCCGCCCCAAAATCAATGGAAAAACCCCGCGTGTTGGTTAACACCGTAATTTTCCCCCCCACGGTGCGAATAACCTTGTACCCCCAGGTGGTAATCCCAATGCTAATACCGATACCCCCAAGTAAAAGAAGATATGCAGTGTCGATTTTACCCCAGGTAAGTAACAAGACAACGGAAACGGGGGCAATGGCATTGGCCACATCATTTGCCCCCTGAGAAAAGGCGATGTAGCACGAGGTCATGACCTGTAAACGCCGAAACAGACTTTCCACAACATCATATCCTTCCCCCAGGATATTTTTAAAAATAAAAAAACCAATAATTCCAATAATTAAAGAAATAACAGTTGTAAAAAGAACGTATTCACTGGTGGTATAACCAAGCATTTCTCCAACATTGGTTTTTGAAAAAATGGACATAAGAATGATAAATAAGGTAAGAGCAATAAAGACAGGCCCAATTTTTTTGGCGCTATTGAGAGGATCTTTTGTTCCAAAAACAAGATAGGCAATAATCTTAAACGTGACAAAAGCAATAACCGCGCCAGCGACAGGTGACAGCATCCATGAGGCAGCTACTGTACCCACGCTACCCCATTTCACCAAATCAATACCTCCCTCAATTAAACCAAAACCAATGATCCCTCCAATGACCCCATGGGTGGTGGACACTGGCAATTCTTTCCAGGTAGCAAAGGTTACAAAGATACCCGCGGCCAATAGCGCTGATAAAAAACCCAGTACCAAGCTATGATCTGTTAAAAGTGCAGTGTCAACAATGCTTCCTTGGATGGTAGCAGTGACATGTTTTCCCACTAAAACAGCACCACAAACATTCAATATCGATGCAATTATTAGTGCCTGCCGAAGGGATAGGGCTTTTGCCCCCACAGCTGTTGCCATGGAATTGGCCACATCATTTGCCCCGATATTCCATGCCATGTAGAGAGCGGCAAAAATAGCAATAGCGATTAAGATAACGGTAAGCACACGGTAGGTAAACAATCATAAAAATTTATAATTTCCCCAAAAAGATAAGTATCAAAGAATAATCCAGCCAAGAAAAATATGTTGAAATCATGTTAATAAGGGAACTTGAATTAATCGTTAAACCTAATTTTTTAAAAAAAAGCAGGTGTCATCAAATAAAAATGTAAATGAGATAATGTGAATATAGATATTTTTTTCAAAGAAAAGCGGCGGTATAATCAAAGAACGCACTGGAACAATGTAGTAAGGTAATGTTGATGTGGTGGAATAATTTAATGTAAAAAGGGATATGGGATAGTGTAAAATAGACCATAATAGTTAGGAAAAAAAAGAGGAAAGAGAATAATTTTATAGCTTATCTGCAAACGCCTCCAGTTTTGATTTCCATCCCTCCATGAGTCCGTTTCCAGATGGTGCTTCCTTGCACACCTGGAAATCAATGCCTGCAACCTTGACCATTTTCTTTTTGGCAAGAAGCTTTTCCATCTTAGGGAGCCAGTTCTTTTTCATGGAATGTGTATTAATAATACCGTACTTTTTTCCTTCCATATCCTCTAGATTTTTCATAAATTTTCTCATGTTCTTTTGGATGTTGAATGCCTCGGTGGGGGCAGAGAACACATACAGGTCTGCTTCGGGAAGGGCAGATGGATCTGTTTCATCGGTCTTGAAAATCTGGGCTGTAGCTCCTTTTTGTTCCAGTTTTTGAGCCAGATAATTAACAACCTGTTTACCGTTCCCATATCTTGACCAATATACGATGACATACTTCATCTATTCACCACAAAGAGATTTATCTTTTCATATAAAAATATAGTTAACTTAGCCAGCTTAAATTTTAGTAATCCCATTAATCCTTTTTTGGTTTGGTGCTATGAAGTAGCCTAGATACTAATGCTGATCTGAGAATCGGGTTCTAAGACAAGTTCACAGAAGAAGAGTTTTCTAAATAAAACTGTACATAAATAGGATAAACATGCTGTGTTGAATAAATCAT
>DAQA01000002.1:15531-75625 GCA_002502685.1 Euryarchaeota archaeon UBA202 | reverse complement strand
TCAAAAAATTTTCTTGAAGGAGGCAAAGAAGATAAGATAGCGATTGCAACAGGGGTCATCGATATGCTTGAGGGATTAACTATTATTGGCGGCGGGAGCACAACCTATGCACTAAAAAAATTAGCCGGTATCAAGGGAACACTGCTCGGGGTCGATATACTTGATGGAAAAAAACTTGTGGCAAAGGACGCCACTGAAAATATGATACTGGAACACCTAAAATCCAATAAAAAGGGAAAAATAGTTATATCCCCCCTGGGGGGACAAGGATTTATCTTTGGAAGAGGAAATGAACAAATCAGTCCCGAAGTGATTAAAAAAGTGGGTGTAGACAACATTGCCATTCTTTCCACCCCTAATAAATTACGGGGATTATCAGGTCTCCGAGTGGATACCGGGGATAGGCAACTTGACAAGGAATTATCCGGCTACCATAAAATATATATTGGATTTAAGAGAAAAAAAGTGATGAAAATATTCTGAACTCTAAATGAGAAAAGGAAACATCACTTCAAATTTCTCTTGATAACCATTGCCAAACGTTTGATACCCTCCTCAATTTTTTCATCAGAAGGATTAGAAAAATTTAGCCGCATGGTATTCGTGCCACTTCCATCCACATAAAAAGCTGCTCCATGCACATAGGCCACCTTTTCCTTGAGGGCATCCTGAAACATTATCATGGTGTTGATGGATTCCGGTAATCGTACCCATGAAAACATGCCGCCCTGAGGATGAGTCCATTCAATACCCGGGGGAAAATATTGCTCCATGGTTTCCATCATGATATCTTTTTTCCTTTTGTACATTTTAGTAATAAGGGGAATGTGCTTATCCACATGATTATCTTTAATGAAATGATAGCTGATTAATTGAGGTAAAACAGGGCCACATAGATCAGTTGATTGTTTGGCTATCACAAGTTTTCTGATAACTTCCTTGGGCCCTACCACAAAGGCCACCCTGAATCCAGGGGATAAGATCTTGGAAAAGGTGGTAAGATAAAGAACATTATCATCATATGTTTTGATGGATTTAAGGGATTTACCCTCGAAACGAAGTTTACTGTAGGGATCATCCTCAACTATAATCAAATGATATTTTTGCGCTATTTCAACAAGATGTTTTCGTCTGTCTTCTGATAAGACAACTCCTGCAGGATTCTGGAAAGTAGGGATGATATATATCATTTTTAATGTATGTCCATTTTTCTGTAGTTCTTTGATTCTATCCTCTAGAAGAGACACCGCCATACCGTCATTATCAAGTGGAATGCCCTCAAGACGTGATTGAATTGCTCGATAGGCATTGATACCACCGATATAGGAAGGTAAGCCACATATTACAACATCTCCTTTGTTGATGAACACCTTGGCGGTTAAATCCAAAGCTTCCTGTGACCCTACGGTCACTAAGACATTTTCATAGGTGGCTGTAATCCCATCTTTTTTAAGATATTCAGCAAATATCTCTCTGAGTTCCATAAGTCCCTCTGTGGGACCGTATTGTAACGCTTTCTCTCCATCATTTTCAAGGATTTCTTTGGTAATCTTTCTAATTATGTCCAGAGGGAAAGAATCAGGACTGGGCAATCCTCCTGCAAAAGATATTATCTCTGGCTGTTGAGAAATTTTTAATAATTCCCGGATCTCTGAAGCCCTCATAGATAATGCCCTTTCTGAATATAGTTTTTCAAAATCCATGACAACCGTGTGTGAATATGTTTTATACTTATATTAGTGTCGGTGAAACCCTATAGATTCTTCACGCGAAGGGTCACATTTTTATATGTTTCCTCTATAATTTTATTACTGCAGAGCTGTGTAAAAAAAATGGGAATAAAACTTTATGTTATTGGAATGGCTATAATTTTAATCGGTTGTTATAGTGTCCCTCAAACGGGTGATACCCTTGTTCAAAAGAATGGAGACCACCGGATGGATCAGCAATCTAGTGAAAGCGAGCTCATTTCTTGGGGGGATATCCATGAGCCCACGATGAAGGATAATGCCGCTCATTTTATGTATTATCAAGATGACCCCCATATTATACACTGGAGAGAATGGTGGTATCTAAACCTGGAAACCGTCACAAATGAAAGATTGGTTATCATGTTTTTAACAGCGGGCGACCTGAATAACCCCCTTACCTCTCTAGCGGCTGTAATCATGGTTTTTATGCAGGAAGATGGATCAACATTTTGGACCCTGACCCCTTATCCCAGCTCACGGTACACCCCAGATTATGAAAAATGTAATGTCAGGTTTGGCGACAATTTGTTTGTCACCAGTGAAAAAGATACTTATCAGATACAGTACCACAATGGCTTGTATTCCCTTAAATTAGATCTGACCTTGACTAAATCAAGACAAGGTATAAAACATGGTGATTGCACCACTGCATTGGGCGAGTGGGAGTTCATGGGATGGTGTATCCCAGTCAGCTTTGGAGAGGTAACAGGAAAACTTTGTTACACAGATTCACTTGGTATCCATCATCAATTCAATTTAACTGGACATGGTTACCATGACCATAATTGGGGATTAATCCAATGGAATAAACTAAGCTGGAATTGGGGAGCATTCAGCAGTACCCAATTTCCTTTTAGCATCATCTATGGCCAAACAGATTATAATAATGGCAGGAATGGAAATATTAACATCGTAAATGAAACCCTCAATTATAGCATATCTTATCCAGAACTCAAAATCGATTACCGTGAATGGACAAAAATCGGATGGCATATCCGCCCCTCAAAAATCTGGCTGAATGGCAAATCAACCAATTGCTCCCTCAATATAACCATTGATCTCAAGGTACCCTATATCATTGGCATCAATGCCATCGGTCATCCTTACCTTCTTGGCACAGCACACGGAAGTATCAGACTTCATAATGAAACATATATATTTTCAGATATCTGGGGATTTTATGAATTCCATACCCCTAAATTACAAAAATAATAACAAAAAAACCGGGGGGGAATCACCCAACTAAAAAGATAACTATTTCCTTTAAATATAGCCACCATATGTAACCCTATGCTCAGAGAGTACCTAAAACTCTCCCGATCTTTTAATGCCGCACTCACTGGTGCCGCCCCAGTCCTGGGGGGTATTGCCAATGGAGGATATGAGATCGGGCATCTTTTTATTTTGTTTTTAATTGGTTTTTTAGGACATTCATATGGTTTTGCATTAAATGATATAATTGATCTTAAAATAGATCAATTTTCAAAAGAACTTTCAGACCGGCCATTGGTCAGTAAAAATATTTCTCTTACTAGAGCCAAGATATTTACCTTTGCAAACCTACTAGGGGCAATAGTTCTTGCTATTTGCCTTGCATTGTATACCACCTCTTATTTCCCTCTCATATTCCTGTTCATATCAGCTGGATTAATCACGCTTTATGATTTTATGAGCAAAAAATATCCCGGGATGGATATCTTTGTTGCCAGTGGCATATTTGCCTTGATCCTATATGGAGCTATGACAGTTTCCCAGGATATAACCCTTCTTGCATGGATTGTTTGCCTTCTAGGTTCTATCCAGGTGCTATTCATGCAACTTATCGCTGGGGGACTTAAAGATATTGATCATGACAGCAAAGCAGGAGCAAATACACTGGCCATACAGCTAGGGGTAAAAGAAAACAAGAAAAAATTGACCATACCCCCTAGTTTTAAGGCCCTGGCATATGGCATCCAGGGAATAGATATCTGTATATTATTTCTGCCCTTTATACTTGTTTTTTCCCCATTATCTTTCTTTAATTATATCCAGATCCTTGTTCTCTTTTTATTGTGTCTTTTAATGCTATGGATTTCTAAAAAATTAGTGAACCTGAAACAATTTGACAGAGATACCCTTCGAAAATATATTGGTTCACATTATCTCATAAACTATTCCCTTGTGCCCCTGATGCTTATGGCTTTAACACCCTGGGTTGGCCTCCTTGTTTTTTTCTTCCCGGCAGGATTTTTATTATCTAACCTTGTATTACATGGAACACTGTTGCATCCTAAAACAATGTGAAACCATGACTTTATTAAATGTATGTATACACATGGATAATTATTCTTGGAGCAAGGATAATTTATGTGGATAGATCATCTAGTATGACAAATATACCTAGAGAAACAATTATGGATTCAACTGAAGACGTATGGGATGATATTGCTGAAAGCTTTGCAGAAACACGTAAACAACCTTGGAGACAATGTCTAGAGTTTATCAGCAAACAATCCGATAAAACAGTGATTTTAGATCTTGCATGCGGGAATGGCCGCCATTTACTACCAGCGAGCAAATATTGCCATAGTGTAATTGGCGGGGATAAATCCAAACAATTGTTAAATATCGCCCAGGACCTGACAAAAGAAATAGACAATATACACCTTATTCATTTGGATGCAAGATGTCTTCCATTAAAAAAAGAAAGTATTCATGCAATTTTATTTGTTGCCTCATTACATAATATCGCAGGGAAAAATAATCGCTTAAAAGCATTAAAAGAAATTAAACGTGTACTTCGGCCCGGAGGAACTGCCTTAATAACAGTATGGGCAAGATGGCAGCCAAGATGGAAAAGATATTTCATCAAGCAAATTTTCAAATGGACAGTGTATCTTAACCCAAAAAAAGAATTTGGGGATATTCTTATCCCCTGGAGACGGAATAACATGGATTCATACCGTTTTTACCATCTTTACAGCAAAAAAGAACTGGCATGTGATATCAAAAAAGCGGGGTTAAAAATTCAAAAAATAGAAAGCATTTGTATAACCAAAAAAAAATCTCATGATAACCATCTGGCTATCGCCAAAAAATAAGGGCAATAAAAAAAAAAATTCACAAAATAAGTAGACAGGATTACATAAGAAAAAAAGCTAACAACACCCTTTTAAATGAGGGGATAACCCATTTATATCACCCTTATCATATCCCCACTGGTCTCCCCAAAGGGAGGAAAAACACCCACACACGTTTTTCTTTTCCATCATCATTGGGGAGGCCACACACAAAAAAAAAAGGAGCTATTTTTTTTCCTAAAAAATAATCAAGAGATAACTCAAATACTAATTTTAGTCGCCTATGCCGCTAGTACCTCTTTGTGTTTGCTTGATTTTATTTCAAGAGGATGGCTAATAAATTCTTTTCTTTTATGTTTGTACTACATCGTTTGATGATTGTCAGATAGCCTTTATTAATTACCGAGTATATCTAAAAAATTAGGGGTAGGGACCATAAGGGTGTCTCACAAAAAACCTCTTCCATAATTACGCCATTCCTTCATACTTTTGCCTCCATTTCTTTATCCTTACCCCTTACCTCCCTTTTTCCATCTTTCATTATTCTCCTCCCAACTAGTTGTTTTTTAGAAAACTAAAAAACAACAATATATAGATACAAAGAAGAGTAATATAAAAACTATCAAAACACTCACTTTTTCAAATATATGATACAGAAAAAAGGATAGAACAATAGATAAATAAAAAAGAGTGCACCATATATGGATATATATACCGGGTATAATGTCCGCATAGATATATGCTGCAGGAGTATAACCACCAGGGGTTTGACAAATTATTTTATAAACAAAAACAACAAAAAAAAATAGGATAATAGAAGCGATGAAGGATTTAACAAAAAAAAGGTTATCTCTATTGATGATAGCAAGGAAATAATACTCTACCCTACCATTTTGAAGATATGGAAGTAGGAACTGGATGATAACCTAGAAATACATATTATAAAAATTAACCAAGTCACACCCAAAAAAAATAGATATTTGCTATCCTTTATTTATCTTAAAGTCCATCACATCAGCCGTAAACCTATTCAAATGATACATAAGCATTTATAAACACCGAAATGATTAGCCAACTTAGGAAAAGGGACGATACAATGAATAGATCATTTCTCAAAATATTTTTTGGTTTCCTTGTCAGTTTCATACTTATCCAAATCAGTATGGGATATGCATCTTTCCCCATTGAAAAAGACAATGCAATACCCTGCAACACTCTGGATATAGGCACCAGTGACAATGATACCATCACCATTATTAACAACATCACCGAGTACTTTATTCAAAACATAGAAAAAAACCAGACAACCTACCATCTCCTATATATTCCCCACTATGGAATTATTCCCCAAGTGGGTAAACCCCTATTGCCTGCCAAAAGATTTTTACTTGCTCTGCCACCCACTGCAAAAATCACAGAACTTACCATGGTAAAATCATATAACCATTCCCTAGAAAATTATTGTATTTATCCCTACCAACCCCCACTCCCAGAAAAAACCTTGGATAATGACACCGAATTTGTCATCAATGAAACATTTTACAGCTCAAATAGTTATTACCCTCCTGAAATCGTGACCATTTCCCAGCCCATGACATACTATGGCCTCACGGTCGTACAAGTAACCCTAAATCCCGTACAATTCAATCCTGCACAAAAAAAAATACGGATTTATGACACACTCCAAATCGATATACACTATGACTATTTCAAAGAAGAAAAAAAAGTCTTGCCTTGGACAGTCCAACAAGCCTGCACAGCAGCCATCCTTAATCCAAATATGATTTCACACTGGTACATATTTAATAAAAATTCAAGCATCATTCGGGAACCACACCATTCAACTTTGGATATAACCGATACCAATAATACCGCTGATTACCTTATCATCACACCAGATACATTTTATCATAACATCACAAAACTTGCAGAATGGAAAAACCAAAAAGGATTACAAACAAAAATCGTCAACCTCACACAAATATATGCTGAATTCCCCGGTAACAATACTTACTCAATAACAAACTTCATCAACTATACCTACAACAACTGGAGTAAACAACCCACCTATATCCTCCTCATTGGCGATGTCAATTATCTGCCCACCAACTATGGACTCAGTGGATGCGCAACAGATTTACACTATACTACCCTTCAGGGGTCTGATTTTTTACCTGATATTATGCTTGGACGGCTATCCATCCAGAACACTAGTGAATTGGACATCATCGTGGACAAACTCATAGGATATGAGAAAACACCTTATATTACTGAGACAACATGGTACCGGACAGCAACCGTTTTTTATGGAACCGATAGGCCTCAATGGTTACAAACAGCCAATTTTATAATGAACCTACTCTCGCTTCGTGGCTACCGAGTAAATATGTGGAATGAAAATGAAGGTGGCACAGACAGGATGGCAACAGAAATTAATACTGGTCTTTCCTTTCTAAATTATCGGGAGCATGGGAGTGTTACAGGATGGTCCATGGCTGGCAGCGGCGGTTTTTATAATTCAGATGTTGAAGCCCTTACAAATGGCAAAAAACTCCCCGTGGTTTTTAGTACAACCTGCAATACGGGATGGTTTGATGATACCGGGACTGATTGCTTTGGTGAAGTATGGATGAAAAAAAATGGAGGAGGGTCTGTTGCCTTTTTGGGGTCATCACGGGTGTCCTATACGGGTTATAATGATGAACTAGCAAAGGGTTTTTATAAGGCAATATTTGATGATTCCTTGTATTCTTTTTCGGGCATCATGAATCAGGGTAAATTGTACATGTATAATTATTATGGATCTGGATATACGACCCAACTTGAGTATGAAATGTATAATTCATTTAGTGATCCTTCTCTTGATGTGTGGACAACTGTTCCACAAATTCTCAATGTTTCCCATACATCGGAGACCTATGTAGGAACAAATAATGTCACGGTCACTGTGAAATCGATAGTAAGTATCCCAGGGGGCATTAATGCTTGGGTGACTCTATGGAAGGAAGATGAAATTTTTGAGAGCTTACCTACTGATAGCGAAGGTAATGCCACCTTTGTGATTACACCCCAGAGCTCAGGAGATATCACAGTCACAGTTACCTGCCATAATTATTACCCCTATGTAGGTACAATGATGGTATACCCCCCCGTTAATATGTCTTTTTCCCACGGATGGAATCTGATCACTGTTCCTGTTGACACCAGCTGGACTGCAGAGTCACTTGGCCAGAATATCGAGGAGTGCACTACTGTCGCTTTGTATAATGCCAGTACGCAATCCTTTTTAACCCATGTGGTAGGTGTTCCCCATGATGATTTCCCCATCATGGATGGCAAAGGATACTTTGTCTATGTTAACAATGACAACACCTTTACAGCAAAGGGTCTACCTATCATGGGCGCCAATGTTTCAATTCAAGAGGATTGGAATGTGATTGGATGGTTTAATTCAAATTCCACCACGGCAGAGTCACTTGGACAGAACATAAGTGGTACATCTGTTGTCACCATGTTCAATTCCAGTTCTCAGGCCTTTCTGACCCATGTCGTAGGTGTTCCCTCTGACAATTTCACTATCGAACAAGGTATGGGACTGTTTATCTATACAACTGAGGCGAGTTATTGGCATGGGGAAGGATAATAAAAAAAAAAAAAATAATAAAAAAAAAAACACTAACAACAAATTCCCCCCATCTTCTTTTCCTGTTCAATCACAATCATAGTGCCCTCCCATTGTTTAACGCCCTCATCGGGATTCGAACCCGAGACTACCAGCTCCGGAGGCTGGCGCCATATCCAGGCTAGGCTATGAGGGCACAAAGAAAGAAGAATGATAATGACTTTTTTCTTTAAATTAATTTAGGTACATCTTTACCCAAGAATACAGCAATAAAAATCTTTAACCTCCGTAACGTCTTTGTCTTTGCTGGTAAGTACGGATTGCCTTGAGAAAATCTGTTTTTTTAAATGCTGGCCAATAGACATCAGAAAAATAGAGTTCAGAATATGCTAATTGCCAGAGAAGAAAGTTAGAAAGACGTTCTTCACCTGAGGTTCTAAGTACAAAATCAGGGTCAGGTAAGTCACTGGTATAGAGATAGGAAGACATGATATTTGTATTGATAGAATCAATATCTAACTCCCCTTTTTTTACATCAACAGCAATTTTTTTGATGGCGTGAATAATTTCCTCTCGTCCCCCATAGCCAATGGCGAGGTTAAGAAAATACGAGTCATATTTCTGTGTTGATTCCATTGCTTCCTGGGCTGCCTTTTGAACATGGCGGGGGAGAAGCGATAGTTGCCCAAAAACACGGATACGAATCTTGTTCTGATGTATCCTTTTTTCAGAAAGAAGTTTATGAAAATTAGTGGCGAAAAGATCCATAAGTACATTGGTCTCTTTTTGTGAACGCTGGAAATTTTCAGTAGAAAATGCATAAACTGTCAATATTTTTATGCCTGTTTCTTTGCACCATTCCAAAACTTCCCCTAGTTTTTCTCCCCCTAACTTATGTCCTTCAACCGTATGCATTCCCTGTTCTTGCGCAAAGCGTCTGTTACCATCCATGATGATGGCTAGATGGCATGGGATGGGATAATGTTTGATTTCTTGTAATATTTTATGGGCGCGTATGTCTTCAAATTGAGATTTGATTAATTTAAATATTCTATTGTGTGTAATATGCCTCCAAAAACTAAGTGATAGAGGGCTTTCTACTGCCTTTTTTTTAACACGATCAAGTACCCGTTTAATTTTGTGACTTGCTACCACTAGAGAATCTATAAAATCATGTTATAAAAAGTTGATGTTTTCACATAAAAAGTTTCCACTTAGTGTTTTATATCTAGATTGTATTTCATTTTTATGGGTGACATTGCTGTTGTTGCATTGGGGGGAAATGCCCTTATCAAACCTGGACAGATCGGCACCATCTATGAACAATTTGCCACCACTAGGGAAACCTGTGCCTCAATAGCACAGATGGTTAAGGATGGATGGAATATTATATTGACTCATGGTAATGGGCCACAAGTAGGTGCTCTTCTTCTTCAACAAGAGGTGGCAAAGACCTTAACCCCGGCAATGCCCTTGGGTATTTGTGTTGCCCAATCACAGGGACAAATTGGCTATATGATTCAGCAATGCATGGCAAATGCCCTAAAAAAAATGAACATATCTAAGGATGTGGTAACCCTTGTTTCCCAAGTGATAGTAAATGAGGATGATCCAGCCTTTGACACACCATCAAAACCTGTAGGACCAATATATGAAGATCAAGATGCCCTAACCCATCTTAAAAGGGGATGTCCCCTAATAAAACAAAAAAAAGGCTGGAGAATCATAGTTTCTTCACCACAGCCAGTGTCTATTGTTGAAGCACCGATCGTAAAGAAATTGTTAAAAGAAGGAAACATTGTTATTGCTGCTGGAGGAGGGGGAATGCCAGTGGTCTTAGAGGATGGAAGAATTGAAGGACGAGAGGCAGTAGTGGATAAGGATTTAGTATCCGAGCGACTGGCGACAGAAATCGGGGCAGATCTATTGTTAATACTTACAGATGTACATCATGTCTATTTGGAAAAAGATCAAATAATACAGCGGGCAACACTTGAAGAAATGGAAAAATATTACCAAATGGGTTTTTTCCCTCCGGGTTCCATGGGGCCTAAGATACTTGCAAGTATACAATTTTTAAAAAATGGGGGAAAACGAGTTGCCATTGCCTCTATTGACAAAGCTTGGCAGGCAGCAAAAGGAGAGGACGGAACACAAATAGTTCATTCAGACAAGGAAAGCCTCTAGTTCCTCCTTTTTTACTTCTTGTTGTTCACCACTCTGCATATCTTTAATAACCACTTTATCTTGATCCCATTCATTTTTACCAAGAATAATGGTTTTTTTGGCACCTATTTTGTTGGCATATTTTAAGGATCGGGATATTGCCCTGTTCATTAAATCAAAATCAACCATAAATCCTGAATAACGCAGTTGTGACGCCATTTTAATAACTTCCCTGTCAAGATCTCGATCAAGTGACATCACATAAATCAACTCTGAAGAGAAAGGAAATTCATAATTTTCCCTTTCCAGAGTCATCATCACTCTATCAAAACCAATCGCAAATCCCGCAGTGGGAATTTCTGTCCCCCCCAATAGGGGCACAAGTGTATAGCTTCCTCCACCACATAATTGTTTTTCTGCACCAAGCTGAGGGGCTTCAATTTCAAAAACTGTTCCAGTGTAATAGTCTAAACCCCGAGCTATGTTCATCTCAATTACATCCCTTGTTGGCACGCCAAATAGTTCCAGGGAGTCCAACATTTTTTTAAAATCTTCAATATCCGTCTGTGCTTCTGTTGAATCTTTAAAATAATTTGTAATATCATCTATGTTATTACTCTGCAGAAATTCTTTAAACAAGGCAATTTGTTTAGGGGAGCTTTTATATTTTTTTAGTAGTTGTTCCATGCTCTCAATATCATTTTTGTCAATTAACCTAAAAATGTCAGTATGGAGAGCAGGTGAAAAATCAGAAAGCGAACTACTAGGTATTGCTTTCCTAATCTGTTTCTCTAATAAGTTTAGGTTACCAATCCGTAAGCGTATATTTATCAGCCCTGTTTTTTTTATGGCGTGATAGGCTAATGCAATAAGCTCCGCGATCGCCCCGGGGCTACAGGAACCTATTAATTCACATCCCATCTGCCAAAATTCTCTATAGCGGCCCTCCTGCGGACGATCATAACGAAAACAATTACCAAAATAATAAAATTTCAACGGCTTTGTTTCCATTTGTAGT
This sequence comes from Euryarchaeota archaeon UBA202, assembly GCA_002502685.1. Taxonomy (GTDB): domain Archaea; phylum Thermoplasmatota; class E2; order UBA202; family UBA202; genus UBA202. Next base: position 64,006 of record DAQA01000002.1, on the reverse strand, counting down.
TTTTCAACATAAAAACGCATCACTGGCGCGGTTAATTCTGGTCTAAGGGCTATATCTCGTCCTCCTTTATCCTTGAATGAATAAAGTTCATCAATTATGTTTTCCCCGGATTTTATTTCAAAAAGCTCTAGATGTTCAAGTGTTGGCGTGGCAATTTCCTTGTATGCAAACCTTTTGAATATAGTCTCCATCTGTTTTTGGATAAAACGTCTTTTTTCCATTTCTGCCACATCGAAATCTCGTGTACCTCGAGGTTTTGAAACCATGAATTCACATAGTGGAATAGTTATTATTATTTTTGTAAAATAATAGGGAATTCTATTTATTTATGGACAAATAATTAGAAATAGGATGGGTCGATGACTGTTTTCTTTTTGGTTTTCCTTTCACCTAGAGTGTAGCAAGAATGGTAATGCAATAAAGCATTGCCAATTTTCATTCCTTAGATTTGTTTGTATGCATAATTTAATACAATGTCTGATACACCACAAAATACTAGGGGTCCCACTTGCGAATACTCCATCCCTGTTAAAAAAAGATTATTAGTAATAAATTACAGGTAATTTACCCTGCGAATTGTTTATATTTGGAACTTATATCAACATAAGTTATTATACATAAATGGAATTTACCTCTGTTAAATTATATAACCCATTTTTAGGAAAGTAAAAAAAAAAAAAAACAGGGAAAAATAGCCTTCTCTGTTGCACTCCTGTTAAACAAGAATATCGTGGCTATTATGTTTCACGACATACCCCCACGAATTCAATTTTTCTTGATTATCTTCTTGATTTTGAATTCACCCGTACCAATGGGACTAATTTTTTCTATGTTTGTCTCACATTATTCGATACTTGTCAGAGATTCTTTATAAGTTAATATTAGATTATACTATTTGGAGATACAAAAATATGAAGATAACAAAAAAATTCTGTATTTGTGTTGTATTGTTGTTTTTGGTACCATTAAATGTAACTGTGGCTGATGACGAGATAAGTGAAATAATCGTGGCTGGTGATGACGAAGATGTTAGTAATTATCTGGGGGATCCGTACATACTGACCCCCCCATGGGATACATATGAAGCAGATGACGATTTTTTTGGGGCAGGAGATGGACAACACATCTCTGAGTGGAATGTTGACAATTATGAAGGTTGGGTAGGTATCACAACCAGTGCTTCAAATGGAAAAACTCTAGGGATAGCATATTTTGGACATTTGTCAAAATGGCATTGCTCCTATACTGGATTGTACAAAATAAGTTATTATTATTCCTATGAAGGATCATCATGGGTAACCCAATACGATGTCACCTGTGGAAATACTGCTTATATACACTGTAATTTTAATGATAAAGAACATGCCTATCAAGTTTTTGGGAAGAGCGGCACCCACTCACTTTTATTTAAGGATAGCAGGACCTGGACAATACAAGAACATGCAGAAAAAGGAAAGGATTACTGGGTTGGGGCTTATTGTGCCCTCTTTGGACATGCCGAATCATATTCCCATTATAAGGTGGGGGGACAAATCGAATCCACGGGTAGCTTAAAACGGATAACCCTGGAATTAATAAATGAACCACCCACGACACCAACTCGCCCCGATGGAGCCACATCAGGGAAAACAGGAAATCCCTATACCTATACAACCATGGCAACTGATCCCAATGGCCATAAAATCAGATACGGGTGGGATTGGGATGGAGATAAGATTGTTGATGAATGGACTAGTTATTTTGACCCAGACATGGAAATACAAAGTGAGCACATCTGGGACGAGAAAGGAGAATTTCAAGTACGGGTGAAAGCGGAGGATGAGAAAGGCCTCCAAAGTGACTGGTCTGACCCATTAGCTGTTACCATGCCCAAAAATAAAGAATTCGCCATACATCCATTATTCCAAATGTTCTTGGAATTCCTACAAGATAGATTCCCCGAGATATTACATGCATTTTTGTATAATTTCTTCCAAATGTCCTGTTACAATTAATAAATAAAAAACGAAAGCAAGAACTCCCCCGATTACTAACCAGCCGTTAACTTTTTTATCATCTGACTTGCAATATTTTAAAGCTATTTTTCTTTTAGAGAAGGGTGTAAACGGTGTAAATGATTTATAGGTGATAATGTCCCCTAATAGATGGGATATGACACCCCCAAAACCTGCCATAAATCCAGTTAATGCAATAATTAAATCATTCATAGAGTAGAAAAATATGATGGCAACACTCAAACCAATTATTGCTGCAAAAGCAAGGTTATGTGTTTTTCCTCTATGGCTCCACCCACATAGCAGGTCAATGTCTGGGAGTAAGGAAATGCCTGTAGCAAGGATTATAATTAAAATGGCTTCAAAGCTATATCCGAAGGGCATCATTAGAAAAGAGAATAATATTAGGGTTAACCCTGCATGGCCATGCGGACCCATAATATATTTACATATACAGGAAAAAAAATTATTCTTTGTCTTTTTTCAATCCTTTTTTTAGTCTCTTAAAAAATCCCTTCGTGGTTTTCACACCTGCATCAGCACCCTTGCCAATCGCCTCTCCTGTTTTTTCTGCACTTTTTTCGATTGCACCTTTTTTATTTTCTTTCACCATGAATAAACACCGTGATTTATATCTAGACCAAATATAAAGATATTACTGAAGACATGAGTACATTTTCTCCCCTTTTTTTATCTCCCCTGTATAATAAATGGTTGCACCATTACTGGACAAGACAAAAAAAGTATTGGGATTTATATCCCTATCAGATTGGAATCCATGCATTTGTATGGCTGGCATGTTTTTGCCATACTCAATATGTAGGAAAAGATATGCAAATGATTGTAGTGATTATATCGGTGATATCATCAACAGTGTTTGTAGGGATTTAATTTAAGTACTCACCTGTTATTTTTATAAAAAAACAAAGTGGGAAACTCATGAAAGGGCTACAGGAATTTTCTAGATCCATGCACAAGAGATATAGATATCATAAGTTGAGGCAATCACGGGTATGGCAAGAATATGATACCCTTAATGGAAAAAAAACACCGGCTTTAACAATTATTATCCAAACCACGGGTTGCCGGTGGGCACATCATTCTGGCTGTACCATGTGTGGATATTTTAGGGACAGTCTTCCCGGGGGGATAGATGAAACACAAATTATTTCACAAATGGATAAGGCATTGGAAAAGTACGCCGGAGAATCCATCATAAAAATATTTACTTCCGGAAGTTTTCTGGATTCAAAAGAGATATCGTTTCACACACAAAAAAAAATTTTAAAAGAGGTGGCAAAAAAACCCCATGTTAAGAAGATATCCATAGAATCCAGACCCGAATATGTAACAGATAAAATTGAAGAATTGGCACAGACAATAAAACCTGTGGCTTTTGAGGTTTCTATTGGTTTGGAATCCGCCAATGATCACATTTTAGAGAAATCGATAAATAAAGGATTTTTATTTAATGATTGGCTCAAAGCGGCTAAATGCATTAGAGAACACAATCTTGATTTAAAAACGTATCTTCTTATCAAACCTGCCTTTCTAACAGAAAGGGAAGCCATAGAGGACTGTATTCAATCTGCTGGAAAAATACTTGATTTTTCCACTACTATTTCTTTTAATCCCGTTAATATACATAGTTATACAATGCTGGAATGGCTTTGGAATCGCGGTGAATACCGGCCTCCTTGGCTATGGTCGATTATGTCTATTTTAAAAGAAGTTAATCATCTAGATGACAAAACACATATTCAGTGTGATATTATTGCAGGGGGACAAAAACGAGGGGCACATAATTGTGGCAAATGTGATAAAAAAATTCTTGATAACATCAATAATTTTTCCCTTTCCCAAAATGAAAAATTTCTTGTGGATGTAGAATGTGAATGCAAAAAAAAATGGGAAGGGATATTGGAATTAGAGGGATTTACCAAAGGATTTTATTTTTAGAAAAAATTTCCCCTTATCTTTTTTCTATCAATTTTTACCCCAGCAGGTGCAACTATCATAATGTCGCCTCCTAATCCTGCTATATCGCCCTTTACATCTCTAACTACCTTTTTTAATTCATTAATAACCTTTTCTTCCTCTATTTCATCTCTTTTAATCATACTGTAATCCAATAAAAGCAAGTTTCCATTATAGACAGAGTCTATGAGAGATGTTAAATCCTCATATTTTTGAACTTCAGCTACCTTTACATACATCGATGGTTCTTTCTCAGTACTTTCCTCTTTATAGCGAGAAAGATCCAGATATTCTTCTTTAACACTGCGTGTTTTACCAAATAATGTCATGTTTTTCATGTGGATAAAGCCTAATAAAGTTTATTAAATTATCGATTTAATAGAGGTATCACCATTTCTTATTCCTAAAAAAAGAAGATCCAGGGAATAAATAAATTGAAACAGAAGAAAAAAATGGAAAATCTTATATTGTTTAATGGTGTAAATTAAGGTGGTCAAAATGGGGTAGGAGGGGAGACTTTTTCCTCCACTATCTCCATCATCAGATAGCTATTCCCTCCTATCCCTTCCTTATCTAATTAAGGGAAACCACAACTATACGTGACAGCATCACACAAATTTTTTTTTAGGTTCTTTGCCTCCATAAGTGTTTATTTTTTTTGCAATAATTTAATAGAGAATGATTTATTAAAAGTTTCTTTCCCTCCATAAAAAAAAATAGATTAAAATAAAAATACAAGAATAGAACCAGATGAGGAAAAAAAAAAATTTAGGTGTTACCTTAACCTATTTTTTCCTTTTTTCTTGTGGCACTCCACCCTCTTGATGCATGGAAAGAAGTAAACCAAGGAATCCAAACACAACAAGGACAATTGTCAGTGAATAGACACCGATATTTGTCCAGGCGTCATAATGCAATGACCACCCGATGTAAAAAATTATTCCCGCAATTAATATCAACAATGCGATAACTGTTGTCAGTTCCATCTTAATTTTCAAGGCCATAGTATCACCATTGGGAGCACTGGGATTTGAACCCAGATCGGCGGGTCTCTTCTATGGGTCATTGCTCCAGTTATTCATCACTGGTCAGATGACCCTCTTTTAATCATTCCCATAACTGGAGCCCGCAATGATGCCTGGTTACACCATGCTCCCGCCTTAATGATTGAGAGGGAATGATAATACCTTTTTCTTATATAATTTAATTGGTTGACAATTCAATAAATGTATAACTTTTTTTTTGTCACTTATTTCTATAGGATACCAGTGAAAAGACAACATGCCCCCATCATATTAATGGAGGGATAATACATCCTTTTTTGGTTTAAATCACTATAAATACCCTCCCCTAGAGATCCACTCTTTTTTATATATGACCAATGTGAAATACAAGAGAAGAGAAACATAGGTCTCTTATTGAAAAACCACAAATTATATATCCAAGATTTTATTTAGTACTGTAGGGGTTGACGTGAGAAAATTCTTTCGGGGAACAAAAGGTCAAATGGTAACTATCACTATAGCCCTCACCATGATTTTGAGTTCCCTTGGCGCCATGGCTTGGCTTAACACAGAGGGTAAATTGGACCTACCGGACCTTATTATTGAAAAAATAGAGCACTCCCCTCAATATCCCTTTAAAAACGAGATAATTACGATTATTACCTCCATAAGCAACCAGGGAGATGCTGATGCATATGATATTGGAATAGCATTGTATGCCGATAACAGATCAACCATCCCCCTTGATATATTAATTGTTCCCTTCCTTGGAAAAAGTGAGAATAAAACAATAAATTTTTATTGGACACCAACCACTGCGGACGATTTTACCCTTTTTGTATGGATAGATTACCAAAATAAGATTGAGGAAACTAGTGAGGAAAATAACTGGGAAAGCCGGGAGATACATGTAGAAATTGAAGAGATTGCAAGTTTTCCACCAAAACAGGGCGATCATGCTGAATGGTGGGATCCCCAGTGGCATTTCCGAGTACCCATAAGTGTTGACATGCCGGGATATGAACAGGACATCTATACAGACAAAATGATAAAACAAAGTTACGATTTCACTACTCTTCTAAAAACAATAGGTGTAACTGAAGATGCTACTTTTGACACCAATTCAACACGGATAATCGAATACCGGAAATATAATGGAAACTGGATACCCATCAGAGAGGTACCCCATGAAATTCTATTTCATCCCAATTACAACCCTAAGACAAATGCTAATTTAACCCTGATTTGGATTGCCAATGGAACAAACAATCCCCAAAGTACGCGATATTATTATCTTTACTGGGACGCCCTGGAGAATGGGGATAAGGAAGGCCGATACTGTGAAATCCAGCAGGGAATCAAAGATGGTGATTTTGAAACAAAAAATTGTAGCATATGGACCAATTCCACTGAGGGACTGCTCTGGCAGATAGAATATGTAACAGATGAACACAATACCGGCAGTCGTTCTTTATGCATATCTCGTGAGACAATCATTTGGAAGGAAGGCCATTACGCCAATGTAACACAAGAGTTCCCTGTATCAGAGGAAGGGAACGCCCATGAATATTGGCTCCACACGGCGGTAAAATGCAATATTGGAGATTTACAGGGCAAGATCGAGGGAAGCATCGTCCTTAATGGCAAGGTGATATGGAGAAGCACCCAGTCCACCTCTGGCTGGAAAGACATCTTGGTAAATGTCACCAGTGTCCTCCAGGGAGCACAGCAAGCAACAATTGAGCTACGGGCAAGGGTAATAGGCGCCCATATCAATCTAAGCTCCATATCCATGTACTGGGATACCTGCTATATTGAAACCCGGCCCCATGCCATCATTAAAACATATGTGCCTGAGGGATGGTGGGCGACTATGACTGTTGATGAGAATTACATCGGGGGAGTGCATAGATATAACATATTAAAGTGCATAAATATCTCCAGTGTCGCAAACCCCTGGACGGTGAACATATATCTTTCTAATCCCCAGGGTGAAGATGTGAAGATTTCATTTCCTCTTCCTGACCCAGGTTTTGAAGATCAGGGGAATTATACCCTTTTATATAATTCAGAGAAAACAGCAAATGCACGGTTTGATTCTGCTGCTTATCAGGGAAATGTGTCCGTGTCCCTCAATTTAGAAGAATACGAGGGAGAGTGGTGGTGGGAGGATCAGGAGGTGAGAATAAATGATCATGCAGCTCTTCGGCAAAGCCTGGGGAATGGTATCCCCTTGTCCCAGCTACCCGATCTTTGGTTTTGGTATACTGTCCAGGACTACGACCCTAATACGTATGTACGGTACACCTTAATGAGAACCGGGGGGAAATCCCAATATTTCCAGATAGAAATGTCTGATTTAATAAAGGATGAGGCATGGCATAGATATGATATACCCCCTGATATTGTGGAAGGCTGGAAAGAATTGACAGGTCTTGCAACCGGTCTTGAGATACGACTTGTGGCAAAAGCCAATGGGATAGGGGAAACAGTCATAAATCTTGACAAGTTAGGATGCTCAGTCTTCCCCAGGGTAGAGAACGGTGGGATGAAAAGAACCCAGTGGACGATAGATGATTTTTATAGCTTTGGGCATGACATACCCATGGGGGAATGGATGTTAAAGGCTATTTTGGATGATGCCCCCGGATATGAATATATCCTTACCACCCCCCTTAATATCACGCCAGCTGCTAATCTGGAGATAGTAAAAATTGTTCCCTCTCAGGGAAAAACAGAGGGTGAACAGGTCAATATTTCAGTGATGGTGAGAAATCATGGGCCAGATAATGTCTCTTCTGCAGAGGTGTCACTAACCATTTATCAGGAAACTGAAAAACTTGAATCAACAAAATTGGTAAAAGATGCAGGAATACTGAATGCATCTGAGGATAAAGAGATCATATTCACCTGGTCAGCAAAATATGGTAATCCACTATATGGGGGAATGTGGATAGTACTAGCACTCATTGATCCTCAAAACAAGGTCATTGAATGGAATGAAACAAATAATTGGGATAGCACCAATGTCATCGTGAAGGCTGCCCCTGATCTTCAAATAAAAATGAGTGATGTAAACTTTGTTCCCGCACATCCCCAGGATAATGAAAGTGTTGAAATGTCCATAACTGTCCATAATATTGGCTATGAAAATGCCCTACAAAACGAGACCAGTATTCAGATATCATATATGTATAATCTCACTGGGGATGAGAACTGGACAGATGACCAAATACTCTTTTCAACCAATTTTTCTGTCCTAAGCCAAAAAGAAAAAAATCTTGAGACCATCTGGATGCCACCACATACGGGAACAGCCACCCTCAAGATACAAGTAAATTGCAGTAACGAACGAAATAAAAATAACAATCAGGTATTTAAGGATATCAAGATTGGAGGCATAGAGGACATAACACCCCCCCAAATTGGTATCGTCACCGTTAAGCCATCTGTAATCGCAGATGATGAGGGATATATCAATATCACCGCGGATATAACAGATGGCATCACCGCTATCGATTACGCCTCTATCGAGATTAGTGATGAAAATGATAAAATTGTTCAAGAAGCAATCATGGATAGATACGGATTTACCCATATTTATTATTATAATACAACGATTACGCAGATAGGATATTATACCTATGTCATCAAGGCATGGGATACATCACTGTTTAATAACCAGGCCAGCAAAGAGGGAGAAATACGGATAGTGAAGAAAGATATTGAAGCTGTCCCCCCTGATATCTCCCAGATACAGGCTTATCCACAGCGACAGATAACGGGGGGATATATTGAAGTATCTGCATTTGTCACTGATGACACAGGTGTATCTGATGTACGTATTTATATACGGGCACCGGGTGAAGATCAATATACACAGTATCCCATGGAGAAGGAAAACTCCCGGTATTATTATAATTCGTCCTATAACGCCTGTGGCGAGTACCCGTATTATATCTGGGCCATGGACACCACTGTGAATAAGAATATTGGCACCTCTATGCACAATCAGGGCCAGACTTTCATAATCCCACAGGATTATGATAATGATGGTGTACCCGATACCTTAGAGATAGATCTGGGCTCTGATCCAAAGAATGCAAGTGATGCCATCAGGATAACTGTGACAGTAAATGAAAAAATTGAGGATGGCTATCTTATCCTGGTCCAGAACAGGTTCATATATTGGGATAGGGACGATAATATAACACGGGAAACAAAGCAGGAGGATGTGGATGGCGATGGGATCAATGAAACACTCATCAATGTTGATGGGATAAAGGGATATGATTTTTTCTATAATCACGAAACCCAGGAAATTGGTCCATATACTGGGGAAACAGAGGATGATGAACAGGACTGGAGGATCTATCTAATTTTGATCCCCTTGGCAGTCCTACTGGGGATAATTTGTTTCCTTTATATCTTTCTTACTAAAAAAAGAGAGTAACATTTCGATCTATTTTACAGGTAAAACACCCTCTAGTATTAATTGATAAACAACATTAAACAGGATAGCTAAAAAAAAATAATCCACCCCCCGGGGGGGAGTAACGTGTTAGCAAAGTGTATGCCGACTACTATCACCTGACACATGAAACCCCCAGGTGTACATTTTTTTTTTGTCAACACGTATTGCCAAATGACAAGAGATAGTATTTCCCTCCTTTACCACATCCTTGCATGTGTACACCATCTAATTTTTTTTTTGGGATAAATGATAACAATGAAAACATTACCAATTTTTTAATTAAGGGATTGTCACGTGCGCTGTTTTATCCAAAAAAAAAAGATAATGTTTATCTAAAAAAAAATATGGAGAAAAACCTCTTTTGGAAAAAAAATAAGATGAGAGGATAGCCCCAATAAAAAAAGGGTACTCCCCGTACTCATTGCCGGGGCAACAGGGACAAGCAATAACGTCTCACGCCTTTTTGTCCAGTCGCTCCCGTATTACCTGAACAATTTCAGGGTTACTCAGAGTGGTAATATCCCCGATTTCTTCCTTGGTGGCAAGGTTCCTCAGCACCCTCCGCATAATTTTCCCGCTTCTTGTTTTCGGAAGATCATCAGAAAAAAGAATATCTTTTGGTCTTGCGGTGGGCCCAATAATCTTGCTGACATGTTTCATCAGTTTATCCTTTAAATCATCCGAGGGTTCCACTCCTGCAGCCAGGGACACATAAGCAAAAGGAACCTGTCCCTTTATCTCATCAGGTATACCCACAACAGCCGCTTCAGTGACCAAGGGGTAATCCACAAGCGCGCTTTCCACCTCTGCAGTCCCAAGACGATGACCCGCTACATTTAATACATCCCCGATACGACCCAGCAGCCACAGATAGTTATCCTGATCCATTATGGCCCCGTCACCTGTGAAAAACGCCTCAGGACCATATTTTCCCCAATATTCTTCCTTGTATTTTTCAGGTGCCTTATAAAGACCCCTCAGCATGGACGGCCAGGGCTGGGTAATGACCAAATCACCTTTTTCACCGGGTGGCAAAGCTCCAGAGGGACCCCGGATTTCAACAGCCACACCGGGAAAGGGACGGGTTGCTGATCCCGGTTTTAACGGAAGAATACCGGGTAACGGCGTTATCATTTGCATGCCGGTCTCAGTCATCCACCAGGTATCCACAATGGGACAAGCATTATTACCAACATGGCGGTAGTACCAAAGCCATGCCTCAGGATTAATTGGCTCTCCCACACTCCCTAGCAAACGTAAACTTTTCAAATTATGTTTTTCCAGCCATTGTGCCCCCCAGCGCATAAACATACGTATGGCGGTGGGCGCTGTATAAAGGATGGTTACCTTGTATTTTTCAATAATTTCCCACCATCGGGCAGGAGAAGGATAATCTGGCGAGCCTTCATAGAGTATACTGGTGGAATGTGCTACCAGTGGACCATAGACCATATAGCTATGGCCAGTAATCCATCCAATGTCAGCTGTACACCAATAGATATCATCATCCCTAAGATCAAAGACCCATTTCATAGTGGTTAAAACACCCGTTAAATAACCACCGGTTGAATGCATAACCCCCTTGGGTTTCCCCGTGGTGCCCGAGGTATACATCAAAAAAAGAAGATCTTCTGAGTCAATCTCTTCAGGGGTGCAATATTCATCAGCCTCCGCCATTAAATCATGCCACCAATAATCGCGATTGGGAACCATGGTGATATCATTTCCCCCTCGCTTCACCACCACGACCTTGCTGACATCTAGCTTGTCTACTGCCTCATCAGATTTTTGTTTATGTTTCAGAACCTTACCTCTGCGATAATAACCATCGACAGTAATAAGGAATTTTGATTCCGCATCCTCCATCCGATCACGCAGTGATTCAGCGCTAAAACCAGCGAAGACCACTGAATGGGGAGCACCAATGCGTGCACAGGCCAACATGGCAATGGGGAGTTCTGGGATGACCGGCATGTAAATCGAGACAATATCTCCCTTTTTGACCCCTAAATTTTTGAGGACATTGGAAAACTTATTGACCTCTGTATAGAGTTCTTCATAAGTATATTTTCGTACTTCCCCCATTTCGCCTTCCCAGATATAGGCAATTTTGTCCTTGTCACCTGGTGTGATCCATCGGTCAAGACAATTAACTGACGCGTTTATTTTTCCATTTAAAAACCATTTGTAATAGGGAGGATCCCGCATTAACACTTGATCCCATTTTTGATCCCATTTCAGCATTTTTGCTCTTTCAGCCCAAAATGTTTCAATGTCTTGTCCTTGTTCATAGAAGGTCTCATCTTGTATTACCGCTTTTTTCTTAAAATCCTTTGGGGGAAGAATTATTTCAGCCATGCTATCGCTGTCGGAATAAGAGGTATATACTTAAAGGTTTCTTCTGTCTGCTCTCCATAGAAAGGTGCGGCATGACAGATAAGAAAGAGGTTTTAAAATGAGTAAAGAAAAAAGAGTATAGGAATAGTGGCGACAAGTAAAAAGTAGGAAAAAAAATATAGGGTAGCGGGCGCCGTGCTAATCCGTTTGTTCACCATGGCATAAAAGGATTGCTGATTGATTGCCTACGGGTTGTATAGGGTCATTAAGTCTTGTGTTATCCAAAAAAAAATGGGAGGGGATGCGGAGTTGAAACGAATGGAATAAATAGCAACATTTGTATAGGGGCTTTCATGAATGACCATCAAAAAAAACCTGATGCTTCACTTGCGGTTTTGATGATCCTATTTCTGGTTACACAAATATGTGCCTTGTGGATCACCCGTCCATTTCACCAGGGAGGGATGGAAGCCTTTGAGAACCCCGATGATCCCTTTAACATTCTTTATTATATCGTTATTATTTTAATATTCACTGGAGTTATTCTCTATATTGCAAAAAAGGGCAAAGATATCCTCATTCGATCCCTTATTTTAGTTATCTTTTCCATCACTGTATTTTATCTTTTTCATGCCCTACTGTCACTTTTTATATCCCCGGAGATATATGCCTTGGCTGGCGGGCTCATTATCACCCTAATTATTGCCATTCTCTTGGTTTTTTATCCAGAATGGTATATTGTTGATGCCACGGGAATACTTGTGGCCAGTGGAATCATTGCCATTTTTGGTATCTCTTTGACAGTTCCTCTGGTGATTCTTTTATTGACTCTTCTAGCGATTTATGATGCAATTTCTGTCTATAAAACAAAACACATGATTGATTTAGGAGATACTATTTTAAAATTTCATCTACCCATGTTATTGGTGATCCCTAAAAAATGGGGGTATTCCTTTCGCACGGAAAAAGATTTTTCAGGGAAAAAAAATGCAATATTTATAGGATTGGGAGACTTTATCATTCCCGGAATATTGGCTGCATCGGTGTTTCATTTCGGTGAGAGCTTGATTACTGCTCTTGCCTGTATCCTAGGAAGCGTGACAGGACTTGCCTTATTGATGATTTTAGCAAAATCAGGAAAACCGCAAGCCGGTCTTCCCTGGCTAAATGGAGGAGCCCTGGCGGGATATCTGATTTCAAGCGCCCTTCTAGGAGAACTCATTGGCTTTGTGTAAGACTTTGATGGAGCACCCCCTCCACTAGATACGGTAAAATATGGAGATGCCATGGTTCTTATAAAAAATTTAATTTTTTAATTATCTGTGTTCATCAATCGTCATAATTAAGTAGGGCATAATTAATTATGTTTTCAATGGAAAAGATACAAGCCAGCCGGGGGATGAAACTGCGATGCAAGGGATGGAAACAAGAAGCATTACTACGGATGCTGGAAAACAATATTGAAAATGCTGAAATCCCTGAAGAATTGATTATTTATGGCGGAACAGGTAAAGCCGCACGAAATTGGGATTCATATAAAAGAATCGTTGATTCATTAAAAGTTTTAGAGGATGATGAAACACTGCTTATTCAATCAGGAAAACCCGTGGGAATATTTAAGACACAACGGGAGTCACCCCGGGTACTGATGGCTAATTCAAATCTTGTCCCCAAATGGAGCACTTGGGAAAAATTTCATGAATTAGAAAAAAAGGGACTGATGATGTATGGACAAATGACCGCAGGGTCATGGTGTTATATTGGAACACAGGGTATTATCCAAGGGACCTATGAAACCTTTGCCGCTCTTGCAAAAAAACATTTTGATGGCACACTCACAGGCAAGTTTGTTTTAACCGGTGGCCTTGGAGGGATGGGAGGAGCACAACCCCTGGCCGTAAAGCTAGCCGGGGGTATATGCCTGGCGGTGGAATGTGACGAAAAACGCATCGACAAACGCATTGCCAAGGGATACTGTGACAAAAAAACAACAGATCTAAATGAAGCACTTGAAATAGTAAAGAACGCCAAGGAAAAGAAAGAAAAAAAATCTATTGCCCTACTGGGCAATTGTGCAAATACCCATCCTGAGCTGGCCAAACGCAATATCACACCCGATGTGGTAACCGATCAAACATCGGCCCATGATGCCCTCAAGGGCTATGTACCCGCAGGTTTTTTTGGCAACAACCTAGAAGACATACTACAACTAAGAAAAACAGATCCGCAAAGCTATATAACACAATCGCAAAAATCAATGGCAATTCACTGTAAAGCAATGCTGCACTTCCAAAAAAAAGGTGCCATTGTGTTTGATTACGGCAACAATTTACGCGGACAAGCCTATGAAGCCGGAGTAAAAAATGCCTTTGCGTACCCTGGTTTTGTCCTGGCTTATATCCGCCCCATGTTTTGTGAAGGACGAGGACCATTTCGCTGGATAGCTCTCTCAGGAAATCCAGAGGACATTATAAAAACCGATGAACTTGTCTTAACAATGTTTCCCACAAATACAACACTATGCAATTGGATCCGCCTTGCAGAACAATACATACCCTTCGAGGGACTACCCGCACGTGTCTGCTGGCTAGGATATGGAGAAAGAGACATATTTGCCCTCGCAATAAATAAATTGGTCAGAGAAAAAATAATTGGCCCCATGGCAATAACACGCGATCATTTAGACACCGGAAGTGTGGCCTCACCCTATCGGGAAACAGAAGGCATGAAAGACGGAAGCGATGCCATCTCAGACTGGCCGCTACTAAATGCCTTATTAAATTGTGCCGCTGGAGCAGACAGCGTCCAAATACACAATGGCGGAGGCGTAGGAATTGGATTATCAACACATGCCGGAATGGTGGTAATATGTGATGGAACAAAAACCACCGATGACCAAATAAAAAGAGTGTTCAAAACAGACCCCGGAATAGGCATAGCGCGTCATGCAGACGCCGGGTATGCACAAGCCAGAGATGCCGCCAAACAAAAAGGGATACAAATACCCATGATAAAATAATACTCCACCTCCCCACTAAAAAATAGTGCAGAAAAAAAAAGGTATTTGTCTTCTTAAAAGAAAGTAATATTCTTACCCCAAAATTATTGTAGGGCATACATTACAAGATAGTTTTTAAAATAGCAACGGATTAGCCTAGATGATGATACACTTAGATGGCACAAATCTGACAATAGAAAAAGTAGTAGATGTTGCACGACATAATGAACAAGTGATGCTGCACCCCGAATCACTTGAAAAGATGAAAAAATGTCGGGCGGTACTTGAAAAAAAAATCAAAGCCCGGGAGATAATGTACGGGGTCAATACAGGAATCGGCGAATTCTCAGAAATAATATTATCCGATGACCAAATAAAAGATTTTCAGCGATACCTAATTTATAATCACTCGGCAGGAATTGGAGATCCCGCACCCAGTGAATATATCCGGGCAGCAATACTGGGAAGGATAAATGTCCATGCCCATGGCCAATCAGGATGCCGTCTCGAGGTAACACAAACCCTGGTGGAAATGCTCAATAAAGGGGTAACACCTCAGGTATGCCAAAAAGGATCCGTGGGGGCATGCGGGGATCTGGCACCCATGGCACAGATGGCATTAGTTCTCCTGGGGGAAGGAAAAGCATACTACAAGGGAAAACTACTGGACGGAAAAAAAGCCATGGAGAAAGCAGGAATTACTATCCCGGGATTACAGGCACGCGATGGATTAGCTGTAATCAATGGAGCAAATCTTTTAACCGCCATGAGCGCAATTTTTTTGAATGATGCAAATAAATGGTTAAAACAAGCAGAAATCGCTGCCGCCATGTCTCTTGAAGCATTAAAAGCCAATATGAATCCCTATAACGAAAAACTGCATAAAGCCCGAGGGTTCAAAGGCGCTGTAAAAACTGCACGGACCCTGAACCTTTTAACCAAGGGAGGGGATCTTTCCAAAGGGAAACTGAAAACAAAAGTACAGGATGCCTACTCAATGCGATCCACACCCCAAGTGATTGGAGCAGCCTTCGATGCTCTTGCCTATGCGCGATCACAGGTTGAAATTGAATTAAATGGGGTCGGGGATAATGTTGTATTTTTCCCCGATGAGGATCTTCAATTGTCCGGAGCTAATTTTCAGGGGACACCTGTCTCCTTGCCCATGGATATGGCTGGTGTCGCCATTACCATGGTTTGTGTCATGTCTGAACGACGGTTGAATAGGTTAAATAACCCTGCTTTAAGTATGGGATTACCTGCTTTTTTAACCAAGGGAGCAGGTATGTTTTCTGGTCTTATGTTAAGCCAATACACGGCGGATATGTTGATTGTGGAACAACGTATATTGTCTTCACCAGCTTCGATCCAATCTATTCCTGCCGCTGCAGATCAAGAGGATTTTGTATCCATGGGCATGAATACCGCACTGAAAAATTTTCAGATTCTTGATAATGCCTATGGTATTTTGGGTATCGAGTTTATGGCAGCGTCACAGGCTCTTGATTTTCGTGAGTATCGCCCGGGGCGGGGTGTTGCAAAGGCAAAGGAGGTGATACGGAAATATATTGATTTTTTGGATGTCGATAGACCATTATATCCTGATCATAATGTCATGAAAGAATTAGTAAAATCTAATGAGATTTTAGAAAAAGTAGAACAAGAAATAGGGGATTTAGAATAAATAATAAAAAAAAAAAAAAAATTATTTGGCACTGGCCAAAAAAAAAAGATAGAGTATGTATTGATACTAATTCACTTATACGAGCCAGTAAATAGATAAGGCGGAGTTTCAATATCGGTGAAATTTTTCTAGTTAGTATGTGATGGTGAAGGTATTAAATTCCCCCACCGGCGTCTCCCAGTGTATCTTTACATCATCAACCATGGCAAAGGATGGCCCTTTTTTACACCACTCAATAATTTGATTTATCTTTTCTTTTTCCCCTTCAAAAATTGTCTCTACTCGGCCATCAGGTAGATTTTTAATCCAGCCTTTCAAATCCAGCGCCTTGGCTTTTTTTTGGGTGTTGGCACGAAACCAAACACCCTGAACGTGTCCTGTTATTACCAGATGGACCCGAGCGGTCATAGGATATAATAATAAAGATAGGCATAAAAATATTATGACTAAGATGGGAAATGCAAATAATAGATTTTTTTTATGTTGATTTGAGAAGAAAATTGTAATAAAGTGTACAGACCAGGGATTTCAATTGTATGGATACGTGACTGGTCCTTTTATTATTCTTTGAGGTTTAGATTTTTTTTGAGCCTTTGAGCTGTTTTCCATGAATGACGTGTATGGGGTGGCAGATTTCCAAATTTTTTACCCCAGTGCTCAAGGAATTTTTGGGTTAGAGGATCTGATGGATATCCGCTCCCTAGAGATATACCCAGCTGTGGTTCAAGGTTTTGTGCTATCTTTATAATCTCTTTATCTCGGCATGTTTTTGCTAAAATTGACGCGGCAGAAACCACGGGATATAAATCATCTGCTTTATGCTGGGCGATTACCTGCGCCTCACATTTTAGGGCTTGTTGAAAATTGATTTTAAATCTATGGGAGTCAACATCAACTGCGTCAAGAAAATAGGTATCCGCACTTTTGTATCGTGCCACTTGTACAAAGATATGGAGTTCAAGTTCATTTAGTGTCATTTCTTGTCTGAGAGCATCAATATCACATGCTGGAACAATCACTTCATAGTGTACAGCGATGGCTTTAATTTTCTGGGCAAGTGTTTGGCGAGTCCGCGGTGAATGTTTTTTTGAATCCTTCACACCCCACATGGTGAAT
The DNA here is from genome assembly GCA_002502685.1 of Euryarchaeota archaeon UBA202. GTDB lineage: Archaea > Thermoplasmatota > E2 > UBA202 > UBA202 > UBA202. The sequence goes on along the minus strand of DAQA01000002.1, from coordinate 46,422 downwards.
TGTTCTTCCAGCTCTTCACTGACCCATATACCGGCAACCACAAGGGGGCCCATGATGGGTCCTCGGCCTGCTTCATCAATACCACAAATCATAACCATTAATAATCAAATACTGTTTTTTGTGTGTTTTGTTTTTGATCTTGTTCACCTAGGGGTAACTCTATTTCGCCATATTTTCCGCCACCCCCGGGATATATTTTGATTTTTTTTTCTCTAAATGATTGTATCGCTTCAGCGATAACGGGTACCGTTACTCTATTGATGTCCTCAATGGGCCTATCAAGCAGTACATTGACCTCATTGCCAAAAGCTGTGATTAATTCATTCCAGCGGGATTGAACCGTTTTGGTATAGGGCGAGGATTGCCCAATCGCATGGGAGATAATTTCCGCCAGGGGGAGTAGGTAAAGATAAGAAGGACGATGAGATGGATGCTGACCAGAATGAAGAGTGGCAAGTTCAGAAATACGGTCCTTAACCCCTTTTTTTATCCGTCCTCCACAGGGGCATTTCCATTTTTTTGTTTCTGCATCCAGGAGGGTGTACTGACTATAGCATCGTATACACGCTGTTTGATTATACTTGCCTTTTTGGGGAGGGAGACCGATATTGAGAATGATTTTTCTTCCTCCTTGACGCAAAAGGGCTTTTTTTATGTCATCCCAGGAATAATCATTAATTTGCAATCGATTAAATTCTCGTGCAAGACGTACAGGATAAGGAGAATGAGAATCTGAATTAGACAAAAATGACAGCCTATGCAATTCGTGTATGGTGTCAGCATACGTGGTATCTGCACTTAAACCTAACTCAAGGAAAGCAAGATATTTAACCATATCACCATAACAACTCTCTAGAGAATCATGATATGCATAAATGGCTGTCCAAGGCGTAAAGGCATGAGCAGGACCAATAAGTGCATCTGCCTCTTTTGCCCTTAATGCAATATCTGCACCATTTAAATGCAGTGTTGGTCTGCCATCTGAATCCATATTGGGAGTGAATTTGTGTATGCTTTCTCGAAATTGCTCAATGGCGGAAAATGAGGGAAAGAAAAGCAAATGATGGACTCTATGTTCATCTTCTACTTCAGTCGATAACAGAAAGTGGGTGTCCCCAATTTCAATGAGGCCGTCATGGGGTGTGCCTTCTTTTATCTCCTGGATCCATTGAGGATGGAGGCAATCACCAGTGCCCAGTATATGCATCCCTTTTTTCTTTGATTCCTGAGCCAGTACCTTCATTTGCATTTTTGGGGAAGTTGCCCCTGAGAAACGAGAATGAAGATGAAGATCTGCATCAACAATCATAATCTAAAATAGGATACCGGATATAAAATCTTTACAAAAAAAAAGTATCTTTTTGTATTCATAAAAAAAATTTGGTAACACTCGGTGTCTTATTTGATAAAAAAAAAAAAATGGTTTTATTGGACTTACCACGAAGGGGACATAAAAAAAAAATAGTTCTTTTTTTTCTTATCTTTATCAATTTAGTGACTCCACCATGTTTTCCAGATAAAGAGAAACAATATACCCAGATAGACAATAAAAATCAGAAGTGAACATAATATGAAAAGTATTGTCAAAAGGAAAGTGAACGGCTCTTGTAGATAAAGATTGATGATGCCCATGAGTAGTGATAACAAAAGAAAAATATGAAAAAAGTAAAGATAGAATTTATTTTCTAAAAAACGTGTTTCAAATGTTTTTGGGTGGTAAGATGTGTCGGTTAGCGCAGTAAGTAGGGGATGAAGAGAATGTATTCTTTTTTTGAGGAGTAAAAATACAATGACGAGGGTTGCCCATAAGAGAAGGGCAAGTACCACCGTGCCCTCTTTTCCCAATGTTGCAGTAATGCTTGATAGTATCATATGAACTTCTTACCTCAACCATTTACAGGAAAGATAAATACAAAAAAAAAAATTCATCAGGTGTATAAAAAGTTATGGAGGATTGAATATCGTTTTCTATTAATAGGGTATATTTTTTATCAGTATCCAGTCATATTTTTTTTGGACATGAAATCGTATGTGAAGAAACCCGGCATAGCAGATAAATTTCGAAACTATTTTGTATAAGAAACACGATAGTATAAATTCCTGGGTGGGATACACTATGAGTGACAAGGAACAAAAATCTATCCAAAAAAATTGGTTTTTCTTTCATTTCCCGGTTGCAAAGAATAGCATAAGTGAAAAAGGGTATAGAGGCCTCCCAAAGACATCATCTATTACGTCAACACTAGTGAAAAGATATCGATTATATCCGCGAAGAACACTAATTATGCTAGTTGGCCTAGGAATAATTTTGTCGATAATTGCAAATGATTGCCTGGGTTGGGGAAATTCGGGATATGGCTTTATCGACAAAATATTTATTTGCGGGGGGCTTTTGGGATGTGCCTTTGGCTTTATATCCCCCAAAATTGAGTTAAATGAGATTTGAGCTAAATGAAATGCCATTTTAATCAAGTCATAGAGCAACCAAAAAAAAAAAAATTTGGAGGGGAATAAAAAAAAAAATACCTATGCATTGAGGAAGGGGGGAGTTCAAAATATGAAAAAAACTTCTATTTTTCTAGTTTCCTGAGTTCTTTTCCAGTCATTTTTTCCAAGAGATTATGGACTGCATACACCACCATAAAATGTGCACCTAATCCAATGCCCCAGCCAATCAACGGGAAAATAAACCACGGGAAGACATCTCCTCCATTGGTGAACCACCAGACAAATATTAAGAGGACATTGACAAGTATATAGACACCCAAATGCACAAAAAATCCCATCTTTTCCTCGGCTCTTTTTTCTGCCTTTTTCCTCAACTCTTGAGATTCCATGGTTTCTATATACCCGATATACTTAAAAAAATATCTGCATAGAATCATCTAGATGTTAAGGCAGGTGAGCCATAACATTAAAAGGGAGAGATTTCTATAGACTATAAAATGATCGGGATCCTTACCACTAATTTCTCCTTGTATTATGACCTAATCAAGACGTTAAAAAACCGGGAGGTCCCCTATATTTCATTGTCCTATAACGAACCCATACCACAGAATGTGGATGTCATCTTAACGTCTCCTGAAGAAATTAAAAAGATACAATTTGAAAAAAAAATTGAATGCTTCCCTATTTCTGATCTAGATGTCATTATTGACAAGGCACTGCTCCTGACCCACACGGGACCATTTGAGCTCATGGTGGGAATTGACCCTGGAAGGACCCCAGGGATTGCTTTCTTTGGCAATGGCCGAGTATTGCGTTCTTTACATGTGAAGGGACCCGAGGAGGTGTTGCCTCTTCTACAGCCCCTACTGGATGAATATGCCCCAGAGGATATCATCATTCGCATTGGCCATGGCGCACCCTTGATGAGGAATAGGATAATTAATTCCTTACAAATATTAACTGTCCCCATGGAGATTGTGGATGAAACATCAACATCCTACTTGAAAACACGAAGAAGCGATAAGGCAGCTGCCTCCTTGATTGCATTAACACCGGGTACCCCGGTCAAAAGACGCTATTCATTAACACCTAAAAAAGGCGAAATCAGGGATTTGCAACAAAAAAGCAGGAAACTTAACGGTCAGGTAACCATTTCCAAGGAATTGGCAAAAAAAGTTTTAACGGGAAAAATGGATCTTGAAGAAGCAATTCGGAAACAACGTAAAAAAGATATCTAGGTTTTTTTAATATTTCCATTCTTCAGATAATTCTTTTCTTTTTTTATAATATTTAGCAAGGCGCCTGATTTTGGATTCAATTAAGGCCAACCTTCTTCTATTATGAAGATCTTTATGGTTCTCACTTAAATGAGCCTTTAATTTTTCAGTTTTTTTAATGAGGTGCCCAAGATCCTCAGGAATGGAGGGATTAAGCTGTTTTTCCTTGAAGATTTGTGATAATTTCTTCCCAGTCGCCGCCTTAATATCCGGGACAGCATATTGATCACGTAATATCAGTCCAATCTCGCTCATTGATGACCCTTTTTCAGCTAGCTGGGTGATTAAGGATTCGATTTCTTTTGGTTTAAGTGACCAATCTGGATGTATTTTTTCAAGAGGGGGCGTTGAGCCGGATTTGCCTCGGGTACGGGCATGCATGCGTGCCATTAGAACCCTGAATGTTTTTTTTATATATAAAAGTGGAGGATGTATTACCCCCCATAGGGATTGTTTCCCCATTTCTTTTTATTTCCCTACACTGAGAACAGACAATACATAAACATAAAAAAAAAAATATAGGGTGACTCTATTGTTTTTTACTTCTCTTGCAGTAACGATTCGTTCCCGAAAGCTATAAGTATAAAGTTTTGTATATAAAAATCGATGGCAAAAAACAAAAAGGAAGGATTTCAATCCGCAGCTGGATTAATCCGTTACTTTGATGCCGAGGAAAAAACTACACTTCAAATTGATCCAAAACTTGTGATAGCACTAACCATAGGTACAATCATTGTGGTAACAATTCTAAAATATTTATACCCCACATAAACACCATTATTTTTTTTTGGGAAAAAATGCACCGTATCAATGGACGAACAATAGCCCGGGAAATCGAGGAGAAGCTAAAAGGTCAAATCCACAATGAAACCCCCTGCCTTGCGACACTAAAAATCGGGGATGATGCTTCATCTAAAATCTATAGGAAGGTTATAGAACAGGCATGTAAACGCCTGGGCATTAAACCAATTCAGATAGATTTACCTATAAATATTGAGGAAAAAGCTGCCATTAAAAAAATACGTGAATTAAATGATGATGAAACAATTCATGGCATCCTTATTCATCATCCCATCCCCAGCCATTTGAATCAGCAAAACATTATCCAAACAATCAACCCCTTAAAGGATGTCGATGGGCTTCATCCTCTCAACTTGGGATCACTTCTTTTAGGTAATGAATTTTTGACTCCCTGTACACCCGCTGCAGTAATTAAGATCTTAGGATATGAAAACATTTTTTTACAGGGAAAAGAAGTGGTTATTATCAACCACAGCCCCATCATAGGTAAACCATTGGCAATCATGCTTCTGAATAGGAATGCAACAGTGACCATTTGTCACGTACACACACAAAACTTAAAAAAACACACCACGAAAGCAGATATTCTAATCACCGGAACAGGTGTGGCAGGATTAATCACAAAAGAGTACATAAAAAAAGGAAGTACTATCATTGATATCGGCATCTCCCAGCTACCCGATGGCACAATCTGTGGCGACATAAATTTTTCCTCTATATTATCAAAAGCAAAAGCTGCCACGCCAGTCCCGGGGGGAGTAGGGCCCGTAACTGTTGCTTCACTTATGGAGAACTGCATAAAAACATACAAACGATTAAAAAAAAAGGGAAAGAAAGAGGGTAAAGAGTAGGTAGAACAGCAACAAGAATTTTGATGGCATTGATTATGTATGAAATAGAGTTTGCTGGCCGTTCCAAAAAAAAAAGAGGGTGATGACTGATCCAAGAAAGAAGGGATAGCTTTCTTACCATCCGACACAGGCTGACCGATAATTCTATTAACTAATTTTTCATAAACCTACCTAATGCCAAAACGGGTGAATGGGATTAAATATGTTATCGTAACTGGAGGGGTTCTCTCGGGACTGGGAAAGGGTATTACCACTTCTTCTATTGGACGATTGCTCAAGTCACATGGCTATACAGTGACCGCCATCAAAATTGACCCCTATCTTAACTGTGACGCGGGCACCATGAATCCTTTCCAGCATGGAGAAGTGTTTGTTTTAAGTGATGGCGGAGAAGTTGATTTGGATCTGGGGAATTATGAACGATTTTTAGATGTGAACCTTTCTAGAGATAACAACATTACGACGGGTAGAGCATATAAATCTGTGATTGAAAAGGAAAGACACGGGGATTACTTGGGAAAAACAGTCCAAATTGTCCCCCATATAACTGATGAGATACGGGAATGGATTAAAAAGGTGGCCCAACAAAGCGGTGCACAAATATGTCTAGTGGAAGTCGGAGGGACCGTAGGCGATATTGAATCAATGCCATTTTTAGAAGCAGTCCGCCAGTTGCATCAGGAAGTGGGACACGAAAATCTTGTTTTTGTCCATACAACACTTGTCCCCGTCATGGGTGTTGTGGGAGAACAAAAAACAAAACCTACACAACACTCTGTCAAAGAACTCCGGTCGATAGGTATAGATCCAGACATTATTGTGGGAAGAGGAGAAGAGCCATTAAATCAACAAACAAAAGAAAAAATTGCTTTATTTTGTGATGTCCCTGTAGAAGGAGTCATTAGTGCACCCGATGCAAAAAACATCTATTGGGTGCCCTTGATTTTGGATGACCAGGGATTAACAGATTTGCTTTTAAATAAATTTAAGCTGGCCAAAAGAAAAGACCTAAAAGAATGGAAAAAATTTGTGGATAAAATAGATAATTTAGAGCATAAAGTAACAATTGGGATGGCAGGTAAATATACCTATTTAGAGGATTCATATATCAGTATTCTTGAAGCATTTTATCATGCTGGCGCAGCAACAAATACAGAAGTAAATGTGGAATGGATTGATGCAGAAAAAATTGAGGAAGGCAAAAGTGAAAAACTAAAAAAGCTAAATGGTCTTTTAGTCCCCGGTGGCTTTGGCATCCGGGGGGCAGAAGGAAAAATCTTTGCTATTAATTATGCCCGAAGAAATAAAATCCCTTTTTTGGGTATCTGTTTTGGTTTTCAACTAGCCGTGGTTGAATATGGACAAAATGTTTTGGGATTAGACTGCCACAGCACTGAAATCGACCCTTCAACGAAACATCCACTCATCTATATACTTCCTGAGCAAGATGGAATTGAAAACATGGGGGGAACAATGAGACTGGGGGAACAAACCATAAAAATAAAGGAGAACACAATAGCCCATGGCCTCTATGGAAAAAACAGGATTTCTGAAAGACACCGTCACCGGTACGAGGTAAATCCAGGCTACATAGAAAAATTAGAAAATAATGGATTAATTTTTTCAGGCCGGTCCCCTGATAGGATACGTATGGAGATTTGTGAACTCCCCAGTCACCCGTATTTCATAGCATCACAGTTCCATCCAGAATTTAAATCACATCCCCTCTCCCCGGCTCCATTGTTTTGTGGCCTCGTGAAGGCCTCTCTTGAACAAAAAAATAAATCTCCTCCACGATAAAACACCCCCCCCCCAATTTCACCCAGGGCCATATATTTTTTTTTCCATCCGCTGCTTAACCTTGCCAAAAAGTTAGGCCACATGAAAACAATCAGAAAAAAAAAAGAGAAAGAGAAATAGTGGGGGCAACATAAGCCTAAAAAAAAGGATATAAATGAAGCGGGCTCGGGGGGATTCGAACCCCCGACGGACAGGTTAAGAGCCTGCTGCTCTACCTAGCTGAGCTACGAGCCCTTGAGGCGAGAGACATATTTTACAGCGATTTCATCAGCAATATAAACATCTTTACCTGCCTGACGAATGGAGACACCATTTTTAATGGCCTTTTCTGCATCTATCTGTAAAATAATAGGATTTTCTGTACGGATCTGTCCCGCCTCAGTGGCTTTCTCAATGCTTCCACTGAGATGAACCTTGCTGCGATCAGTGGGAGTTAAACCCTGCTCAAGCACAATTTCTACTTCATCCTCTGTGACAGGATAGTAAAGTGTGGATAATTTTGCCATGGGTAAATCAGAAAGATTAACATCAATTGTATGTGCATATGTCGCACGCACCATTTCCCCATCGATCTGATAACGATTTTTTTCATCTGTTTCCACAATGGCCTCAATATGCAACGGCCGTAACCAGTGAAGACCAATTTTTCGTGTTTTGATGGCATCCACAAGATCAAGGATGCTTACCCAGCCATTATCATCCATCATGACACCAAATTGATCAGGAAAATGACGTAGGATACCCGACATAATTCCCCCGATACGTTTTAACTCTTCTTCACTCATCAAAAACTTACCCTTTTCACCACAGACAGGGCACAGTTCACCCCGGTAATGTCCATGGTTATTATTACATTTCCTCAACATTTTATCTGCAATGCTATTATCCCTTTTTTATTTTTTTAATTGCCCCAGAGTTGTATGCCTCTCAGCAAAAGCATTGTGTTTATGAATCGATTCCAGACTTTCACTCATGGCAATAACAATCGTATCATCAGAAAGATGCCCATATTTTTTAAGCACATTCTTGAGCATATCCCGAACAACATCCTCCACAAATTTAGGGTGTTCATACGCCTGGATAACCACTTTTTCCTCATCAAGCCGTTTCAATATTCCATAGGTCGGCGAACTCATGGAATTTTCTGCAATCTCAATCAAGTCATCTGCATCAACACCCTCCTTTGCCTCAATCATAAGATTACTAATATTTCGTTGATTATGCGTAATATTTTGGTGCTTCCCTAATGTTTCCCGTATCGTTTCCAAGGCACACGGACACACCGTCATCCCCACAACCTCAACACCAATATATTCCCTGAACACCCCCTCCCGATTAGCTGTCGCCTTGGCCCGCAAAATATAGGGCTCCAATGTCATCCGGCCAGTAGGAGAATGCCTCTCTAAAAAATAATCAGCCTGGGCATGAACCTCTGAATAGGTGGCATACTCATGTCTATGAAGAAGAGACTCGGCAGTACGTGAACACAAGGATTCAAGACTAGGGGAAAGCTTTTTAGCGGACTGTTCAACAATCTCCTCAATAACCTCTACATTCCGTGACAGATCACTACCCTTCCGGGACGCCGGCAAATCCACAAACAAATCCATCCTTGCGACCATATTAGAAATACCACTGGGACGCTGTATCTGGATTTGTTTTTTGATCCCTTTAACACCCACACGGGTCAATTTAAACCGTGATTCAGGCTTCCAGGATTGAACATCCGGAAGAGACATTGGAGGAGCAATAGGCAACCACATATTAAAGTTATTCATCAGAACAGATACACCCACAATAACACCACCATAATGTTTATAACAAAAAAAAATAGCTGGATATCCAAGAACAGACAAAGTCTTACTGCACAAAGGACAAGAAAAAAAAAGGGACAAGTACTGTATATATAGGGAGTGCCGAGGAAGGGGTTTGAGCCCCTGGGGTGTGGGTCTGGTGTTGGTGAAGGGATTTGAACTCGTTTTTACTGGTAAAAACTAATATTTAACAGGAAGAAAGGAGTGGATTAAGTTACGTTTTTTTTATCCTGTCCAGTGCTGACCAGCCATGAAGAATGGGTCTGATAATACTGTGAAATCAAGCTGCATTTCCTCCGCGAGGGTTCTTTCTTTTGCGAACAATGAACCAAGAATTAATCTACTGATAACCCACCCTCCGAACGGTAAGGCATAACCTGGACTTCCATTGGCTAGATAAATGACACCGATGTCCTTTGTCCCATTGTAGAGCATCCACGTATTGACGCCTGGATAGCCCCCACTATGCCCTGATATAGAGAGACCCCTAATGGGTAGTTCATGCATCCATGCTAAACCATACCTGATTTGATTCCCTGGTTGTACCTTATGCATAAGCTCCACGGTCTCTTTTTTAAGTATTTGAGTACCATTATAGATTCCATCATTCATATGTGTAATCAGGAAATGTGAGAGATCAGAAACAGTGGAATACAATCCCCCTGCCGGATAGCACCGTACCCTCCAATACTGATCCGGTGGTGTCCATTCATCTCCCCACACGAATCCCAGCTCATTAATTTTATAATATCTCCCCTTAAAACGCCAATATGGTATCGCTACCTGATCGATGCTCAGACGGGAGAGATTGAAATCTGTGTTCTGCATATCCAAGGGGGAAAAAATATGGGTGTCACAATACTCCAGGAAGGGTTCACCAGATATGATTTCCACAAGATATGAGATAAGGTCAAATCCAATATTTGCATACATCGCATATTCCCCTGGTCGATACTTCGAGCTCCAAACGCCAGGGTCATAATATCTGCCTCCTGATAAAAGGAACTCCCTAAGGTATGGTTCTGGGAAAAAATCAAAAGGTGGATCACCAGAAAAATTAGCCCAGTAGTATTGTTGTTTCCCATTTGTATTCAAACTTGATGTATGGGAAAGAAGCATACGGAAGGTAATGGGATCATCAGGGAAATTGGAGTTTTGAAGGTCAAATGGTAAAAATGTGTTGACATCGTCATCAAGGCCAAACAATCCTTGCTCGTACAGTTGCATGAGAGCAGTACCAACAATGGTTTTGGTGATTGATGCAAGGAGATAATTTGTGTCTGTCGTTGCAGGTTTCTGTTCAGAACGATCGTAATACCCATACCCTTTCGACCATATAATCTTGCCGTCCTTGATAATACAGGCAGAAAGAGATGGAAAACCTACTATCCTCATTAAAAAAGAAATCTTCAGATCGAATCCTGCATCATTTAACGGTGCATATGAGGCATCTTTTGTTGTATCAACCGATTGTTGAGGAACCGCTGATGAGAAGACCGTTAGCAATATACTTACTGTCAATAGCGCACAAACAAATACACCCACAATTTTAATTTTCATATTTTTTTCCTACATTTGGTTATTGATAACTGTAATGGAAAAAGTATTACTTACACACAAAATTGTCACTAGCACCAATATACTTGTAAAGATCTTCATTTTGCTTTATTTTCACCTGAAATACTATCCTGGAAGAAGTATCTTCTAGTATTTTATGTGATAATCCTCGCCATACCTCTCATCCGGTGGTGCAATCATCTGGAAGGTCAAATCCTTGAAAATATCCGGTCCTTCTCCCGTGGTGGCATCCCACGGCCGCAACAAAGCACATGCCGACGTGGTAGTTAAAACATCCCCCAGACCAAGATCACCAATCAGCTCTTTTGCCACACGCCAGGTAATCAGACCCTGTTCAACATCAAAAATTCTCTCACACTCATGCCGTTCATACTCGTTATTACCAAGATCCTTATAGGCCTCAAAACCCGCAAAGATACCATCAGGATGGATCTTCAAAATAACACCATACCGTTCATGATTAAAAAACCAATTCACCTTATAAAGAGCCTCGAAAGATTCTGTCCGTTCCACAAGAGATCGTGTCTGAAGACACACCGTCAAATACTCCGGATTCTCACTATCCTCATCAAACCATGCGGACACAACATCAATATGTTTAACCAAAAACTGGAAAAAAAATCCCCATAATCCAACAAATTTCACATCAAACACATTATCCTCTATCTCCGGATCATCAGGACCACCACCCATAACAACACATGGAAGAATAGCTGATACCATCAGTATGGCTACAACAACACATCCAATTACCTTCTTTTTCATTTTTTCTCTCACCTCCAATAAAAATAATACTTTGTCCTCATTTAAAAGTGTCGGGGGGGGGACGGGAATGTAGACCCGGAGGTTTTTTTCAAAGGAAATCATCAATATAATCAACGAATGCACTGGCACACTATTGCACGGACTGTGTGGATTTGATGAAAAAAAATTAATACCTACATGGTGTGGCTCTTCCCATTGGGGTGGTTTTTTACCCCCCCCATTTTTTCTTTTTTTGCTCAAAAGCCCTATTTTAGTGGTTTGGTCACAACAGATATGCTAAACGATAGTTTAACCAGCAAATTAGGGTTCAAACCATGATTTCAGCGAAATTATTTGTGGGGCTATATATAGAACGGCAAAATGTCACCCCTACAATTGTCTCCACTATTTTAGAAGGAAAAAGTTTTTAGGGTAAAAAGTATTATTTTTTATGGATAGGAGGTAATCACTTTATACAAAAAAACATAAATAAAATTGTAACCATCGGGATGTGTTTCCTCTTTGTTTTCACGATATCAAATCTATCAGTCACTGCAGAAGAAACAGATGTTATCGATGCAACGTTGCATCAACAAACAGAACTGCATACTCGTTTTATTGGGGCCATCCGGGGAGGCATATTACCAACGGTCGGTTACAGTATTGATAATATTGGTAATGAAATCGCACGAAATATAGCGGCAACATTTATTATTGAGGGAAGATTTGCTGGTGATATCTATCTTACTGATTCACTTGTAAAAACAGAGCTTGAGCCACACAGCTCTGTTGTTAAATCTGGGACTTTTGCACTTTATGGATTTGGACCCATAATGGTTACACTTGATGTTGATGCAGAAAATGCAGAGAGCATCCATAGAACAGTAAAGAGTTTTCAAATTGGGTTTCGTACATTCATCTTTGGATGAAGGTAAACAATAATTTGAGAAGGAAGAGCATTGAACTTCATCTCGTTTTACCAAAAACATGACTAATTTAGATACCTAGCTTCAAAATAGAACAGTAGACACCGGGATTTGAACGTATTTTTACCGGTAAAAAACCGTATGCCAACAGAGGCGAAAGCCCATTGCTCCCGTCGGGATTCGGGCACGAATCTACACGTCAAAAAATAGTTTATATTAAGCAAGATGACATAATACCTTTATCTGTTAGTAAGAATAGCTAAACCGCACTATTTAAATACAATATTATGCTTATTATATAGAAATGAGCAAATCAGATGAAGATAAAAAAGAATTTCGACAAAAATTCGTCGCTGATTATGTCAAATCTAGAAAGGAAGTAATGGAATATTGCTCAAGAAAACACTGATTTAGGTTTAAAAAATTTTTTTAAGTAACTTTCAATTTTTTTAGCATAATAATTTTCCATAAATTCTAATAAATTACTCTCAGCATTTTCATGAGAATAAGAATCACCAATCATGCTAAGCCATTTCTGTTCTAAGCGATTTTTTTCTTCGTAATTAAATCGCCATTTATGTAAATTTAATTCATCATCATTTGTACCAAAATAATAAAAGTCATTAATATGAAGAAAAGTTATTGAAGCTGTCAAGGATGTTCTATGATTCCCTTCTTTAAAAGGATGATGAGCAATTACAGCTATACACAATAATGTAGCTTGTTTGAATATATCGTTAGTGAAATTGCGACTAACAATATCCGATATAAATACCAAGTCACTATAATTAACCACTTGGTGAATTTCCCCCTTAATTAAAACTTTTGAATTGATATTGATTATATCGTCCACATCAAGATATTCAGTCATTTTTATTTTAAATTTATATTACCTAATTAAAAATTCATTTTGCCTTAATATAACATTGCATTTCTTTTATTAGGATATTGGTACAAATCAATAATTTTCATCCGTTTATTCTATGCCAAGGCTTGCGGACCCACCGGGATTTGGTCTCGTTTTTACCGGTAAAATTCGGTGGGTTCTTCTCTGTAAAAACCTTTTTTTGTGTTCTTCTAGTATATAAAGTTAATGCAGGGGAAGGGATTTGAACCCTTGAACCACTAAGGACAAGGCCCTGAACCTTGCGCCGTTGACCAAGCTTGGCTACCCCTGCACCAAAAAAAGAGTACAATCAGTCCATGGACGTAGTAATATTTACATTTTTCACCACAGCATAGGGAACAAATGATGGAACCTCTGTTTCCCACCAATAGATTTGCTCAATTGTATCGGACAAGATTTCCATATGCGCAAAAATGGATTGAAGATTATCACTGATCCGTATATTGTGAACTGATTTCACCATATCACCTTTATGAATGATAAATGCGCCATCCCGGGGGATGGTGGAAAAATCACCAGTGAGATAATTTTGAAAACGTGTATACCACACATTGGTGATATAGAGGGCATGGACTGCATCATTAAATATTTCCTCTTTTTTTCTATCACCAGGAGCCAGTACCCCTGTCCAGGGATGGGGCGCAATGAGACCCGCGTTACCCGTTGATTCAGTGCCATATTTTCTAGCAGTGGATACATTGTGCAGATAATTTTTAAGGATGCCTTCTTTAATTATGGGGGTTTTTTTGGTGGGTGTGCCCTCAGCATCAAATTTTTGGGTATGGATACCCTGGGGATGCCGTCCATCATCAAATAGATGTATCTTTTCATGGGCTACCCTTTGCCCCAGTTTACCGATAAGACAGGAAAACCCGCTTTCAATTGAGAAAATAGAGGAGAAATCAATGAACTGGGAAACCAAATTGGCCAAGGAGAGGGGATCAAGGATAAGGGTATATTTTCCCTTCTCAATTCCCTGTGGCGATGCGGCATCACGGGCAATGATTCCTGCCTTGCGGGCTGCTTTGAGGGGATGAAACTGTTTCATGGTGCGTGCTGCTTGTACTCCATGACCTGATGAGTCGGTCCCCAATGCTCTCACAGATAGGGTTATCCAGCTATTTTTGTCCTCTGCATGGACATTATTTGATGAACACAATGTGACCTCTTCCTGACCCACTCGTAATACTCCTGCCACTTCAGGGGCGTATTCATTTCCCGTATCAATAACCATTTTTGTAACAGACAGAAGTTCTTCATCCTGGTGAATCATGTCTTTATCATAGGAATATGTATCATACGACCCCCCGGTGCCTATTCCATGATAATCCTGCTTTGTGGCAATCAAAGATATTTGTTTTTTTGCCTGGTGAAGGGTGTGTAAAATTTTTGTCTTTGTGGGGTTTTCAATGGTGGTGGTTAACAGTTTCTTTTTTTGGGCAAGAAACAGTCCCATATGGCGGTTTTGCCATTCCGATGAAAGAGCGATGTCACTATTGGCAAACTTTATTTGTTTTTCCTGTGAATAGATGAGCTGGGCAATAATGTCATCAAAACCATACTCGTTTCCCTTCCTGACCGCATAGGCTGGTAATGAATCCCGGGTTTCCTGTGTCATGTTATCCGTATATTTCTCAGGCGTATCGCCGGCCCCCCGGTCCACACCGGTATACCCTGCATGGGATCACCCTTGCCACAGATAGCTGCAAAAAAGTCAATCTCTTTTCCCAGTGCATCTATGGATTGGTATAAGCAGGGTGTGGTAATCTCTAATGTGGGCTGCCGAATAAGAGGACCTATTTTTCCGTTCTGGATGAGGTAGGATTCTGATCCAACATATTTTTGGTTATAGCGGGTGTCATCAATGTTCCATTCCATATAGGAAGCCATATAGATCCCAAGGTGGATATCTTCACAGAGTTCCTCAAGGGAACACTCACCTCCCGCCATATAGGTATTGGACATGCGTACAATGGGTTCACTATCAAAACTTGACGCCCGGGATGAGGCATTACTATGCTCCGCCATGAGATACCCTGTTTCCCGGTTATGAAGAAACGTGTTTATGATACCCTCTTTGATTAACAATCTTTTGTGGGCCTTTACCCCCTCATCATCATATTGGTAGTGACCATAACTCGCGGGGATGGTAGGGTCATCAATAATTGTCACCAATGGTGTACCCAGCCTTTGACCCACCATATGGGGGGTAATAAATGATTTACCTGCCTGTGCAGATTCCCGTCCATTAATACGATCCGCTTCGAAGGGATGGCCGCATGACTCATGGGCAATTAAACCTGTAATGGCGGGACCCAGAACAAAATCGACACATCCCCGGGGGGGTTTGTGCCCCTTTGTTATAAGATCATTGAGAACAGTGGCATCATGGCTTATCTTTTCGGCGACTTCCCATTCATGGATAAATTCCCATCCTCCCGTGTTCCCAAATTGCCGGGTTATTTGTTGGCTCTCAGTGTTAGATCCAATGGAGAGAAGATAGAAAAAGGAAAGATAGGGAACAAGAGAAGATATATGGGCTCCTTCGGAATTGAGATATAATTTTTTTTGGGTGCTGTCCTCAATTTGATAGAAACGAGCTTGGACATTATCCATGTCCTTGAGGACATCATCAATATTTTGCAGCAGGGATATTTTTTCTGTTATACCTGGAAAATCTTTTTTGGGATGCACCACCCATTTTGTTGAATATGTTTTTTCTTTTGAGAGACTAAGAGGTTTTTTTTTGTCTTGGGCTTTTGCCATTTTAATTGCCTTGGCAACCATGTGATTCACTGTTTTTTTGGTGAGTATATTGGTGGATGTAAACCCCATGGCGCCATCGATGAGAACACGTATCGAGAGGCCATCTTGGTCAAAAAAGGATACATTTTCAAGGCTTCCGTTTTTCCAAAGGAGGGAATTTTCCCTTGAGGACAGGAGCCGTATTTCAGCCCAGTCTGTTGATTTTTGGGCTGTGTCTAATGCATATTCTGCGATGTCTTCATCCATTTTACTATGCCAGTTCTTATATTTCCTTGACCGGGTGAAAGGCACCGCATGCTTCACATCTCATGATCAGTATTCTATTTTCTCTTACAAGATAGGTATCGGGTTTATGGCATTCTTTACATAAAACATAATTTTCGATATATGTTTTGATACGATCTTGTATCATATTGGCGGGTTTTTTTCCCTGGAAGATGGCACGTTCTCCTTCTTGGCCACCGGCGGTCCCCAGTTCTTTTAGTAGATAGGAGAAAAAATGTTTTCCCTCTCGATTGATTAGGTTTGTAATTTCAGTGAAATTTTTCAGGATGGTAGTATTTCCTTCATAAAAAATATTTCCCTGCGGGATTTGGAATCGTTCCTCGGAGGTAAGTTTGTCGGGAAGGTCTTTTATTGCTTTTTTTAATAGTTTTTGATAATCGTAATCCATACAAGGTGAATCACTATCCTCATGTAAATTTTTTCCTTTTAAAAAGAAGGGGATCTGCTAAATGGATATCTCCCTGGCCAGGGTGAGGGGTCTTGATCAGTTGGGTGAATGTGGGTGAGGAAGAGATATCCATATGGGTGGTCTTATTCTAATATGGCATGGCGTTTTCTCATTGTTTCTTCATCTTCTCCCTTTTTTTTCAGGAGTTCAGCAATGATGCCATCCAAAAAAAGCCAGCTGCTGGCCTCAAAAAGTGTCCCCAGGGGAGCAAGATGTGATTTTTTCTGGCGGGGAGAGAGGATAATGGTGACATTTGATAATGAATCAATGGGTGAACTTGTATTGGCAGTGAGAAGAATAAGTTTTGCTTCCAGATTGGCAGCGATTTCCGCAGTCATAACAACAGGTAGGGTGATACCTGAACCTGAAATTAAAATTACGCAATCATTTTTTTGAACAGGAGCCGTGATGGTTTCACCTATCACAAATGCCTGGAAACCTAGATGAACCAGGCGGATAGCAAACGCTCTACCCAAAAGGCCGCTTCTCCCTGTGCCATAACTAAATATTCGATTTGCCTTCATGAGAAGAGTGACAACACGGTGGATATCCCGGGGTGAAACAGACGTGAGTAACTCCGTGATTTGTGATGTAATATGATCAATGGATTGTTTAAATACATCCGTCATTTGGATAACTCCATGGCTCTATCCAGGAGGATCTGTGTATAGACAGCATCATGCTCAAGAATAGGTGATTCAGAGATAAGGGTGATATTATAGTTATTTTCAAGAATAACCTCCATTAATTTCATAAAACTCAAATCTCCCTTCCGAATGGGGAGATGATAGAGCGCCCCGGCATTATTATAGGCGACACCTGTGATATGGGAGAGATAATGGGTAAGGGAAAGACCCTCCATTTTTTTGAAAATATTGTAGAAATCATCCGTGTTTTGTAAACATCCATTGCCCCGAGCATGGATATGGCCAAAATCTAGCACGGGGACAATTCCCGCCACATGATGACATGTCTCTGCTATTTCATCAAGACTGCCAAAAACATCTTTTTTCCCCATGGTTTCAATGCCGATATTTGTTTCAATACCCTTACTTTTGAAATCATCTCGTAGTAAACGAAGATTTTGGATAATGAGTAACAATGTTTCTTTTTTTGAATGATTGCCATAAAACCCAGGATGCACCACCATTGTTTTTGCATCTAATAATTGTGCCATGGCTCCGGCAATATTCATTTTTTCAAAACTCATTTCCATTTCCCGGGGCCGCCCCGCAAAATTCAGATAATAGGGAGCATGAAGAGATAGTTCAATATCACATTGTTTTGCTATCTCACCGGTCTCTTTTGCCTTGGATTCTTCCATGACAACACCGCGTGACAGTTGTATCTCCAGAGCGGAAAGACCAAGATTTCGGGTATAGATAACACCATCCTTGTATGTTCTTTCCTTACATGAGAGCGGTATCCCTGCTATGCCAATGCGAATCATTAAGGGATGAATAGTGTCTCCCCTATATTTTTATTACCCTTTTATCTCCCCAAAGGTAAGGATGTACCCTGTTTTTTTTATATTAAACAGAGAAGGATTAGGAAACAATTTATAAATTCATTTTTTACACGTCCGGATGCACTCTTTGTTCCCTATAAAAAAAAATGGGGTACAGTGTTGCTGGTACAGGTGGAGGGGGATAAAAAAAAAAAAGAGGGGAAAGATTATTAAAAATTCAATGAATCCAGAATCGATGCTGAAAATCTATAATACCCTGTCACGAAAAAAAGAGACATTCATACCGATTCATAAAGGAAAAGTAGGGATGTATGTCTGTGGCATGACCGTATATTCAGATGCCCACATTGGGCATGCCCGGACATATATGGCATTTGATATCGTCCGCTCGTATCTGGAATGGAAAGGATACACAGTGATATATGTTCAAAATATTACTGATGTTGACGATAAGATTATTGCTGCCGCCAACAGGGAAAAAAGTGATCCCCTCTGCTATTCACAAAAATGTACCGACAAATGCCTTACTGATCTAGATAGATTAGGGATACAAAGAGCGGGCATCTATCCGAAAGCATCAGAAAACATAGATAACATGATTCAGATGATACAAAAGATCCTTGACAATGGATATGGATACATCAGTGACGGCGATGTCTATTTTTCAGTGGAATCTTTTCCTAAATATGGCAGATTGTCAGGACAAAAAATGGAAAAGATTCAGAGCAGCGGACGAATCAATGGTGATGAAAAAAAGAGAAAAGCAGAGGATTTTGCCCTGTGGAAAAAACAAAAACCTGGCGAACCCTATTGGGATTCACCCTGGGGACCCGGTCGACCGGGCTGGCATATCGAATGTTCAACCATGAGCAGTAAATATCTTGGGTTACCCTTTGATATTCATGGCGGAGGGCTTGATTTGGTATTCCCCCACCATGAAAACGAGATTGCACAAGCAACAGCGGCAACCGGGAAAGAATTTGCCAATTATTGGATGCATGTGGGATTACTCAGGGTAGATGGAGAAAAAATGTCTAAATCCCTTGGAAACATAGTGAATGTTCGAGATCTTCTCCAGAAATATCACCCGGAAACAATTCGATTTTTTTATGCTCAAACACATTATCGCACCCCCCCTGATTTTAGCCCGGCAGCCATGAAGATTGCACAGGAGGGATTAACACGGATTACACGCGCTAGAGAAAAATTACACCAAAAGGCATGCCCCCAGGAATTAAAAAGAAACGAGTTGACCAGTACTGAAAAAGACTATTTTGATGCCATCCTACAATGTCGTGCTGAATTTGAACAGGCCATGGATGATGACTTTAATACCCCCCGTGCCATAGCAGCTATCTTTGATTTTGTAAAAATGACCAATAAACACCTACAGGAAAAACATCCCGGCCTGTATCAATATGCCTATGATACCTTGACTGAACTTGGGAATATTTTAACTTTATTTCGTGAAGAAAAAAAGATAGATGAAACCATATGTGAACAACTAACAAAGCTGGCTGAAAAATATGTTGAGGTTATGCCTAAAAAAGAAATAGACGCACTTATGATAGCCATATTAGACGCCAGGGATAAAGCACGGGATAAGAAGGAGTGGGAGAAGGCGGACATGATCCGTGATAAACTTGAAAATCTGGGCTTTGAGGTGCAGGATACTGCCCAGGGGACCACGTGGAGGATGAGGTAACATCTTATTCCACTCTGGGGTGCAGGGTGTTCTGGGAAAGATAGATAACCATCTTTTCTAATTCAAAATCGCATGTTTGAGATAAAGAAACGTGATGCAGCGGGACGATTGTGTTCATATCGGACGAAACATGGCACGGTGACCACTCCTGCCTTGATGCCCGTGGTTAATCCACACCAGATGTTATTGTCACCCCAAGAACTGAGGGAGGCAGGAGCACAGATCATTATTACAAATTCCTATATTATCCATCAAGATCACCAGTTACGAGAGGTGGCACAAAAAAAGGGTCTTCATCACCTGCTCAATTTTGATGGCCCGGTGATGACAGATTCAGGATCTTTTCAATCCTATCTGTATGGCAGTAGGATAGATCCAGTACAGATAGTAGAATTCCAGCGGGATATTGGATCTGATATTGGAACCATATGTGATATCATAAGTTCTCCAACTGCCTCGTTTTCCCAATCCCAAGTAGAAATCAAGGAAACATTGAAAAGGGCTCAAGAAAGCATACAAGTAAAGAAAGATATGGTCTTGGCAGGAACCATACAGGGTTCCATTTATCCA
Organism: Euryarchaeota archaeon UBA202; assembly: GCA_002502685.1. Classification (GTDB taxonomy): domain Archaea; phylum Thermoplasmatota; class E2; order UBA202; family UBA202; genus UBA202. The sequence continues at coordinate 26,034 of DAQA01000002.1, read as the reverse complement.
CAATTAAGACAAAAGTGTGCCCAGGAAATGGGGAAACTAGATATTGATTTTCATCCCATTGGCGGGGTGGTGCCACTTATGGAGATGCAAAGATATAGCGATATTGCTCGAATCATTATTGCATCCAAAAAAGGCCTGCCGCCGTCACGACCAGTCCATTTATTTGGCGCCGGTCATCCCCTTATTCTCCCCTTGGCAGTGGCATTGGGATGTGATTTTTTTGATTCATCAGCCTATATTAAATATGCAAAGGATGAACGGCTCCTGTTTTCGACCGCGACAAAAAAACTCAGTGAAATCGAGGAGCTTCCGTGTTCGTGCAGTGTCTGTTGTACATATTCACCCCAGGATCTCAGGGACATGGTGAGACAGGAGAGAATACGACATATTGCCCTGCATAATCTCTATCAAACATTTGCAGAGATGAAGAGAATACGGGAAGCCATCCGGGAAGGAAGCCTGTGGGAATTGGTGGAAAGACGAGCGGTAACAAATCCCTATTTATTGGAGGCCATGGAGATTGTACAGGGGGAAACACAATGGCTGGAAAAATTTGAGCCAATATCTAAGAAACGAGCTTTTTTTTATACCGGGCACTATTCATTGCATCGCCCCCTTGTCCACCGGTATCATCAACGATTGTTTCAGCGCTATACACCACCATCAAAAAATATCCAGGTATTACCCGAGGAAAAAAAACCCTATTCAAAATATTATGAGAAATATCTGACCAGCAATGCCACCATACTTATTTCCTCTCCTTTTGGACCTGTCCCCATGGAGTTGGATGAAATGTATCCTTTTTCACAATCACTATTCCCAAGGACACTGGACAAAGAGACACGGGAGATGAATAAAAGGATTGAACAACAATTCCTAGACCATCTTCAAAAAATAGATGAACACAAAAAAATATCCCCAAAAAAAATGAAGAGGGATAAGAAGAGCTATTTGTGTACAAAAATAAAAAAAGTGGCGGATATGCAATATGGCAAGGGGGCAGGGGATGCCCTATTTTATGGAGATGTGGACATTGTGACATCTCCACGAACAGGAAAAATCAGGAATATATATGGTGATAAAAAATTGGTAGCCTCCATGCGGGCTTCCGACGGCCTTCTTATTTTAGGAAGAGAAGGTGGACAACGGCTCCATAAACAGTTTAAGTTTCCAGATATGAGAGTGATCATTGATGATGAGGCCATACCCTTTGTGCAGCAAGGACGAAATGTGTTTTCAAAATTTGTAATCAATGCCTCAGAGTATGTGCGCCCCATGGACGAGGTCCTAATTGTCAGTACAAATGATGATTTGATAGGAACCGGGACATGTCTCTTGAACAGGGATGAACTTCTCTCCTTTTCAACCGGGATGGGGGTAAAAACCCGCCAGGGATACCCCCCCAGTGGATGAAAAGATATGAATCAGGGGGGAGCAGGACATCATCAGACACTGCAGAGGGATTACGGTATCAGTCTAGCCCCTTTTTCATCTATTTGACACTGGTACACCGGGCCATATTTTTTGAGTGTATTTAGTAATTGTAATGTGTCCCCCATGGAAAAAACAGAATTACCCAGACAGCACATGGACACCCTGCCATATTCCTGGGCAACCCTTAGTACCTGTAATAGGGAAGGGGAGGCAAGATGGGTTTTTTCAACAAACCTATAGGAGAGCTGAAAAAAACGGGGAAGCACGGGATCAACAAGCAACTCCCTGGTGCATTTTTTACCCTGTATACAAATCTGTTTCCTCAAGGCATGATTGGATAATATATCCCGGGTCCAGATCCTTGGGCCAAGGATGGCCAAAACAAGAGTCCCATTGCCAGGGATTTTCTTTATTGTGCCCTCTAAACCTGGGGTCACCCGGATCTCAATACCGCCAACCGACATGGCGACCACATCCCCCAGTCCCGTTTTTAAATCAATCTCAGCGCGATGCGCCGCTTCCACCGCCCTTTTCCTGGACAGATGTAGGAGATGTGATAAAGCCATAGTGGTGGCAAGGGAGCCAGCTGCGCTCATCCCAAAACCTTGGCCAGGGGGAAGCTGTGTCTCCACCCGGGCAACCACATGGATTTTGTGTTTTCCTATCAGATGCTGAACCGCCTGGCGGGTAACCCTTGCAGGTGACTGTCTGCCATTTAGGATGATATCGATCCTTTTTTTGTCTGATTCAGTGATCTGGACGGTGGAGAATGCACCCAGGGAAAGATTGATCCCTGCCCCCCGGGAGCCCTTTTCACAGGGATGAGACGGGGTGTCACAAATCTCAAAAAAACCGGTTATGTGACCAGGTGAAAAGGCACGACAGACTGATTGTTCAACCATGGATCGTGTTTAATATCATCTCTGCTATGTCATTTTTTGTTCCCTGTTTGTGCAGTATTTTTTTTTCACGACTGATGAGCCACATGGTGATGGTGTCCCCCCCCAGGGTATCCAGGGTATTGGCAATGATATAGTCCAACCTGTGCTGGCAAAGACGGGAATATGCCTTCTCGATAATCTTTTCAGGTGTACATTCAAGTTTAAAGCCCACCAAAAGAGAGGTTTTAGAGCGTAATGTCTTGTTGATGATGGGTGTGGGCATAAACTGGAGAGTCAGTTTTTGCCCGGAGGGAATTTTTCCCTCCTGTTTGAGGGGCTTGTAATCTGAAATGGCGGCACAATTAATGATGACGTCAAAGCGGGAACTAGTGCCAATTAAGGATAAAAGATCATCACTGGTACAAAATGTCTCTGTGTCTAGAAAGGAGGGAGGAGAACAGCTGCACCCAGCACCAGATCCATACCATAATGTGGCTATTGCACCCATTTCATAGGCTTTTGTTGCCAACGCCAAAGCCATTTTTCCCGATGATAGATTGGTAATGACTCTCACATCATCAATAAACTCTGTTGTTGCACCCCCAATAATAAGCACTTTTTTATCCTTGAAAACATGATCACCCAGTACCCGTAGAGTCGGGGCGACAATGTCCCGGGTTGACACTATTTTTGCTTTGCCCTCAGCTAGATGGGGACTGATGACTTCTATACCCATTTTTTTACAGGATGCCACGTGTTCCCGTATACGGGGGTGACGATACATTGCCGAATGCATGGCGGGAACAACCAGGATCGGGATCTGGGATCCCAGGGCACAGAGTACACAGGTGGTGACAGGATTATCAGCAATACCCAGAGCTATTTTTGAAAGGGTATTGGCAGTGCAGGGTGCAACAAGCACCGCATCCGCCTTATCCTTTACATCTCCACAAAATTTAACATGCTCAATGTTTCCTGTTAAGGTGGTGATAACCTCTTGACCCGTGGCGCATGCCAGGGCATAGGGATGAACAATATCGTGCGCCCGGGGGGTCATCACCGGGACCACCCGTGCCCCATGCCGGATAAGTTCTCGAACCAACTTTATTGACTCTCCCGCGGCAATGCTCCCCGTTATACAGAGAACAATCAGTTTCCCTTCAAGTTTTTTAGACTTTACTCCCCTGATTTCATCTATGGGATGATCCATAGTATTATTTCTCCCCCCCATGTTTTAGGGCACGTGATATGAAAAAAAAACGTTGAACAGCAGTGGCATTTCCCATGATGGCAAAATATATCATGACCCATTCTAAAAAGGAATGGTTGAGGGGATGGGGAATATCCAGAAAAAGAAGAACAAATTGGATTAGAGGAGCAATAATTAAAAGGGTAAGCCTGTCGGCCCGGGTGAGAAACCCTTCATATTTTCTCTTTAATCCCACAGCCTGTGCCTGTGTCCCCAAATAACTGGTCAACAATACCCCCACCAGGGCCACCAAACCAATACGGGTATCGCACCAACCCGAAAGCACTATTCCCCCCACAATAAAGATATCGGAATAGCGGTCAAGAACGTGATCCAAAAAATCACCCTGCAAGGATGCCGTGTTGCGCAGACGAGCAACCTTACCATCCAAGGCATCAAAGAATCCATTTCCCCCCACCAACAAGCTAGACCAGATTAATAAGGAATGGTAAGAATACGAAAAATATAATAAAAAGCCAGCTGCACCGGCAAAGAGAAGTGACAGCCAGGTTAAAATATCGGGTTTTACCCCTATTTTACCACCAAAAAAGGAAAGAATGCCATCAAAACTGTCTCGGTATTTATCCAACATTTTTTTCTATCCAATCACTCCAGTCAATGCGTCCAATTTCACCTTGAAAGCCATCCTGTAACAATACTGCAATGAACCGGGTGACTTCCACGGGATCTTTATGGGTTGTGTCAATCTCCCGGATGGTACCGGTTATGTGACAGCAGGCAGCGTCACACAAAATGATATCCAGGGCCTCGGCTTCCAGATTTTCATGAATCTTTAAGGACGGGTATCCTTTCTTTTTCAATCTTTTTTTTAATTCCTCAGGATGACATCTTAGAATAATAATTTTTGTGGCACCCGATAATAGGTGGGACAGATGGCCCTCCACAATACAAACATCACTCTGTATCAACAAGGGGTCTTTTGGGAGATATTTATTCATTAAGTCTATATCATAGATGAGGCACTCTCTTTTTTTATCCTCTCCCACGACACACTTTGTTTCAATATCTGTTAAATGTATGACCCTGAAACCCTGGTCTGACAGAAGGTCACCCACAGTTGTTTTCCCTGTTCCTGGTGTCCCCGTGAGAGCAACAAACATTGTACAAATCCATACAGTAATGCGTATTAAGCGTTTTGTCCCTGGCCTCACTCCACCAGGCGGTGATAGGCATATCCCTCCTGCCCGGAATGAAAACAATACTGCACGTTTTGATAGTCCTGGCGGAACTGCATGATTTCTTTCTTGATGGTCTGCACCGGTTCCCCCTTGAGGAGAACACGCCCTATAAAACCGGCAACATCATCCATCTCTGCTTCCCTCATGCCAATACGGGTCAATTCTTGGGCACCCAAGCGGATACCGGAGGGATGCAAGGGATGCTGATCACCCGGAACCATATTCATATTTGCAATAATACCCGCCTGTTCCAACGTCTCCGCAGCCCATTTTCCCTTATCCTCACCTATCTTGAAAACAACCTGATGAGACCGGGTAAAACCCAAGGGCTCACAGAGAACATCAAAACCCTCATCCCACAAGGCCTGAGCCAACGATTGGGCATTGGAAATAATTTGGCCTGCATAGTCCTTCCCAAAGACAAGGTGCTCAGCAAATGCAATCCCCTTCGCAGCCACATGATGCAAATGATAGGACGAAGCAACACCGGGGAAAACACCCCATCCTAAACGCTTTACTATTTTATCCTCCTCAAGATTGGAAAGAATAATCCCCCCTTGGGGACCCGGAAGAGTTTTATGGGTACTACCCGTGACAACATCCGCCCCTTCCCGCAAGGGATCTTGAAACCGTCCCCCACCAATAAGACCCAACACATGCGCGGCATCATAAATGACCAGGGTGCCTTCCTCATGAGCCACTTCTGACAGCTCCTTGAGAGGAGTGGGAAACAAAAAAACAGAGCGGCCAAAAAGAGCTAATTTAGGCTGATGCTCCCGAATGGTTTTAATGGCCCCATCAACATCAATATTCATCTGGTCGCCATTGAAAGGATAGGATATTAATTCAAGCCCTCTAATACCCGCTGCTCCCCATTTGCCATAGGAGATATGGGCGCCATCAGCGGTATCCAGCACCGTTACTTTGTCACCCGGTTCAGCCAATGCTTTAAACACCGCCATGTTTGCTGTGGTACCCGAGGGCAAACGAACATCTGCATAGGAACAGCGAAACAGTTTTTTTGCCAGCTCCATTGTTTTTTCTTCCACTATGTCAAAATATTTACATCCTTGATAATATCTCTGCCCGGGTGTCCCCTCGGCGTATCGCCCGTGAAAATCAGAGATTAACATTTCTTTACAGAGAGGCGATAATATATTTTCTGAAGCGATCATAGGAAGGCTCGTGGCATACAGTGTATTGTTTTGTTTTGCTGCTTCTCTTATTTCATAGGCATCTTTTTCAAAATCCATTTCCACTCACAAGACCACATGCAATACCTAAATAAAAATATATAGTATATTCCCCAGGAACCAAAAGAAGAAGCCTGAGGATAAGATTTCCCCCAAAAAAAAAATTGTGAACTAGTGGTTCAGGTGAAATAACCAAAAGAAATATCCAAAAAAAAAAATGGTGCTGCACCAAATGACGCATGCAGGCACCCCCAAAAAAAAAGGTAGGATAACATGAAATACGGCATCCCTATCGCCTGGTGTGGCAAAAAAAACCTGGTGTTTACCCTCATATTTATATAGGCGTTTTTTTATGTGGGTAACGCTATAAATGTCAAAACGTCATCATCCACGACGCGGATCAAAAGGGTATTCCCCTAGGAAACGAGTACGATCAGAGACACCGAGGATATATTCCTGGCCAAAGGGAGGAGATAAACCCCGATTACAGGGTTTTGCCGGCTTCAAAGCGGGAATGACACATGTATTAATACGGGATTATCGACCCACATCCACCACATCGGGCCAGGAAGTAATCGTTCCCGTGACAGTAATAGAGACACCACCCTTGAAGATCACTTCCATTAGAACATATGATACCACACCCTATGGAATACGGACAACGGGCGAAATGAAGGATAAGAAGGATAAGCCCGGAAAGGGAGACGAAATTCGCGTACTGGCCCATACAAATCCACAGATGGTATCCGGTGTCCCCAAGAAAAAACCCGCTGAAATAGAGATACGGATTGGGGGAGGAACCCGAGAAGAGCGTCTACAATATGCCACAGACATATTGGGTAAAGAAATCGATATCGCCAAGGTAATTGAGGAAGGAGCAATGATTGATATCATTGCCACCAGCAAGGGAAAAGGGTTTCAGGGACACGTTAAAAGATGGGGAGTTAAACTACTCACCCATAAAAATTCTAAACACCGCAGGATGATCGGCACCCTAGGACCCTGGAATCCATCCTTTGTGAGAAGCACTGTTCCCCAAGCAGGCCAAATGGGATATCATCGACGGACTGAATATAACAAAAGGATATTAAAAATCGGTGAAAACGGAGAAGAAATCACTCCCAATGGGGGATTTCCCCATTATGGAATCATCAAAAATAAGTATCTTATTATCCATGGTTCAACACCTGGCCCGGTGAAAAGATTGCTGAGAATACGAGATGCCATTCGCTATACACGAGGCATACAGATTGAAAAACCAGAAATAACCTATATTTCTACCACCAGTAAGCAGGGAAGATGATGAAGGTCAATGTCTATGGAATAAATGGTGAAATAACCGGCGAAGTTACCCTACCGCCACCATTTGAAGATCATTACCGCCCCGACATAATAAAAAAAGCCGTCACGGTGATACATCATAACGCACGACAACCCTATGGAGCGGATCCAACAGCAGGAAGAAAACAAGCCGTGGCATCATGGAGACCCGGCCGGGGAGTATCCCGTATCCCCCGACTCACTCAAGGACGAAGAGGAGCCTTTGCCCCCGGAACAGTGGGAGGAAGACGCGCACATCCACCAAAAGCCGAAAAAAACTATCATCGGGCAATCAACAAAAAAGAAATGAAAATTGCCCGAAACTCTGCCCTCGCCGCTCTTGCAAATAAGGAGTTAGTCATACAGAGAGGACATAAATTTAATGAAAAACTCTCATTACCCATTATAGTAGAAAAAAAGATCGAAAATATCGAAAAAACAAAAGAAGTAATAAAATTTTTAGATACCATCGGCGTTGGCACAGATATCCAGAGAGCAAAAAACGGAAAACATATACGAGCGGGCAAAGGAAAACGAAGAGGACGAAAATATAAAATGCCAAAATCATTGCTATTGATTGTTGCCAATAAAGAAAAAATCGAGAAAGCTGCAAGAAACCTGGCGGGAGTAACTATCATTACCCCTTCAGAAATCAATGTTGAACATCTCGCACCCGGTGGACAGTCTGCCCGCCTATCCATGTTCACCACAACCGCCCTGGAGGCCCTGAAATGAACCCCTATAGTATTATTAACCATCCCTATTTAACAGAAAAAACCATGATGCTTGTGGAAAGCAACAATTCTTTGGAATTCGTGGTACGGACAAATGCCACAAAAAAACAGATAAAAAAAGCAGTTGAACAACTTTTTGATGTGAAAGTTGAAAAGGTGACCACCCGTATAGATAAAATCGGAAAACGAGCATTGGTGAAGCTGTCCCCGGATTATGAAGCTGAAGAGATTGGAATGAGGATTGGATTATTTTAGGTGAAAAAAAAATGGGAAAAAGATTGCAACAACAAAGGAGAGGTGCCGGAAAACCTCATTATCTAAGCCCTTCCCATCTCCATAAGGGAATGATTCGGTACCCCACATTTGATGACCAGGAAGGTATTGTAAAAGAAATTTCTCATAACCCTGGAAAGACAGCCCCCCTGGCGATTATTGAATTTGACAACGGGAAACATATACCCTTTATACCCCCTGAAGGAATGATGATAGGTGACAAAGTGTTCTTCACCAATCAGACAAAATTAAAACCGGGAAATGTTCTGCCTCTTTCCTCAATTCCCGAAGGAACACCCATTTATAATATTGAAGCAAAACCACGTGACGGAGGAAAATTCGTACGATCCGCAGGGAACACTGCCACGGTCATATCACATGGAGAGAGGATAGTCCTAAAGCTGCCTTCAGGTAAATTTAAAAAATTTCATCCCTCCTGCCGGGCAACCATTGGCATAGTGTCTGGCGGAGGACGACGGGGGAAACCCTTTTTGAAAGCAGGCAAAAAATATCATTCTGTTAAAGCAAAGGGATGCCGGTACCCCATTGTCAGAGGAGTTGCAATGAACCCTGTTGATCATCCACATGGCGGTGGCGCACATCAACATGTTGGTAAACCCTCTTCAGTATCACGACGAGCACCACCAGGAAGAAAAGTAGGAAATATAGCCGCAAAGAAAACCGGGAAGAGGTAAAAAGTATATGGCTAAGAAACGAAAGATTGATATTGGACGAAAAAAAGAATTTGCATTTCATGGACTGAAATTAGAGGAAGTACAAGAGCTATCACTGGAAGAGCTACTGCCCTATCTACCTGCTCGACAGAGACGAACACTGAACAGAGGACTAACAGACGGACAAAATAAATTACTCAAGAAAATTAGAAATGCACAAAAAAATATTGAAATAAAGACCCATCGACGAGACATGATTATATTACCCGAATTCGTGGGGCACCAAATAGCTATTCACAATGGGAACACATATACACGAGTAAAAATACAACCCGAGATGATTGGACATTACCTTGGTGAATTTGCAAGGACACGAAAAGAAGTCAAACACACAGGTCCAGGTGTTGGCGCCACCCGAGGATCCAAATATATGCCATTAAAATGATACCATGGGATATTCATTAGTTAAAGATCCAGAGAAAAGCGCTAAGGCCTATGGGAAGGAATTACAATGTTCCCCCCGGCATTCCCAAAACATTGCCCGTGCTGTCAGAGGAATGAAAGTCCAGGATGCAAAGAATCTTCTTGAACAAGTCATCGCCTTAAAACGCCCCATCCCCTTTCGGACACACAATAGCAAAAAGGGGCATAAAAAAGGTAAAGGAATGGGGCCAGGTGCATTCCCCAAAAAGGCATCCCAGCATATACTAAGAATCATTCAAGACGCCGAAAATAATGCTGAATATAAAGGACTTGACCCCGAAAACATGGTAATATCCCATATTTCTACCTATATGGGACGCGAAATTAAAGGCATCATGCCCCGGGCACAGGGACGAGCAACAGATAAAAATGAGCAAACAACTAATGTGGAGATTATACTTGAGGAGATAGAGTGACTATTGAACGGAGATTTATAGAAGAGGGAAAAAAAAAGATGCTCATCAAAGAATACATCAAAAAAGAAACCGAAAGAGCAGGATTTGGCGGGGTAGAAATTCAAAGAACACCCATGGGAACCATATTATCAGTGATTACTGAAAGACCCGGAATTATTATTGGACGAGCAGGAAAAAACATTAATTCCCTGACAAAGAATATTGCAGAAAAATTTGAGATCGAGAATCCACAACTGGAAATCTCAGAAATTGGCGCAAAGGCATCTCTCAATGCCCAAATCATGGCCCAAAAGGTTGCTGCTGCATTGGAAAGAGGATGGCATTTCAGAAGAATCGGTCACTCAACAGTGCGCCGTATAATGGAATCAGGCGCCCGAGGATGCCAAATCATTATTTCAGGAAAAATCACGGGAGCACGGCATCGAACAGAAAAATTTACAGAGGGTCACATTAAATATTGCGGAGAAGTCGCAAAATTGGTTATGGATGAGGCAGAAGCCACAGCCAAGAAAAAACTTGGAGTGCTAGGGGTAAAAGTTCGGATAATGAAACCCGATGCCTTACTTCCTGACGAAATTGAGATTAGAGAAGATAAAGGGGATGTAAAAGAAGAAATAAAAGAAGAACCAAAGAAAACAGAAACAAAA
>DAQA01000002.1:0-15469 GCA_002502685.1 Euryarchaeota archaeon UBA202 | reverse complement strand
AAAACAAAACAAAAACCAAAGAAATTGACAGATGTAGAAGGAATCGGAATAAAAACCGCTGAAAAACTAAAAAAAGCAGGAATATCCCCCGATGAACTTTTTGACCTAGAAATTGATGAATTGGCAGATATCGGAAAAATAGGTAAGAAAACCGCAAAAAAAATAATGGATAAATTGAAAGAAAATGAAAACAACTAGAATCAGGGAACTAACATTAGAAGAAAAAAAGAAAAACCTAGATGACCTAAGAAATGAACTCATAAAGGAACGGGGACGGGCAGCAATGGGAGGATCGCCACCATCACCCGGAAGAATAAAGGACATTAGACAAAATATTGCCCGCTTGCTAACAATAATGAAGGAGGAAGAAGAACTAGAATGAGCGATATCTGCAATGTATGTGGCTTACCAAAGGAGATATGTGTTTGTGAAGAAATAGCTAAAGAAGGACAAGAACTAAAAATTTTCACCGAAAAAAGAAGATACGGAAAAAAAGTGACTGTTGTCATCGGCATGAATTCATCAAATATTGACATTAATGGACTAATCACCTACCTAAAAAAAAGTTGCGCATGCGGGGGAACACTAAAAGATCAAGTCATTGAATTGCAGGGAGACCATATTGAAAAAGTAAGACGAAAACTTGAGGAAAAAGGATTTAAGGTAAAGGGATGAAAAATTTTATTAAGGGAGAATTGATAGGCCTCAAGGTCAAGGTAGTCCATTGTAGCGACCCCACACTTGTTAATAGAACAGGAGAAATAATCGATGAAACAAAAAACACTCTCCTCATAAAGACAAGAGACAGGGAAAAAAGGATTGCCAAAGACATCGCACAATTTGAGATAGATGGGATACCCGTAGAAGGGAAGAGGATAAAATGCCAGCCATGGGAAAGGATCAAAAAGATATCGGAATAAATGTTGCACCCCCAACGGAATCATGTAATGACAAAAATTGTCCATTTCATGGACAGTTATCAGTCCGGGGAACAGTAATCTGGGGAAAAATAGTTTCAGCATCAGCAGAAAAATCAGTTGTCGTGGAAAAGGAAAGAAGACATTATATCCCAAAATATGAAAGATATGAAAAACGTACCCGAAGATACACAGCCCATCTACCTCCATGTATCCCTGTGAAAATAGGTGATGATGTAAGAATTATGGAATGCCGGCCATTAAGCAAAACGAAATCTTTTGTGGTGGTGGAAAAAAAATGAAGGGTATACCTGGAAAAGCAACACGAGGACTGCCGAAAGGAGCACGACTCATCTGTGCTGATAACACAGGAGCAAGAATCGTAGAAATTATAAGTGTGGCAAAAATTGGCGGTGTAGCCCGGAGATATCCCGCTGCAGGGATTGGCGACATGATTACCGTCTCAGTTAAAAAAGGAAGGCCCGAATTGCGAAGACAATTGTTCAATGCGGTAGTGGTAAGAACCCGTCGCCCCTATAAACGCCCTGATGGAACAATGGTCCAATTTGAAGATAACGCAGCAGTGATTGTAACCCCTGACGGTGACCCGAAAGGATCAGCCATAAAAGGCCCTATTGCACGAGAATCTGCAGAAAGATGGCCAAGAGTTGCATCCACAGCATCAATAATTGTGTGAATACCATGTTACCAAGAAAACAACGAAAAAGATACTATACAGCGCCTTTGCATAAAAAAAGAAAGTGGATAGCTGCCCACTTATCAGAAGAATTATTGACAAAATATAACCGGCGGAGTGTACCATTAGTGAAAGGCGATACTGTAAAAGTGATGCGGGGTAGCTATAAAGGACATTCCGATAAAGTAGTCGGGATAGATATAAAAAAGATGATAATACGTGTGGAGGGAGTCACATCTACAAAAGTTGATGGTACCAAGGTGATTAAGGGGATACATCCTTCAAATGTTTTGATAACTAAATTGAATCTTACTGATCGGTGGAGACTATCTAGGTTAGAAGAAGGACTTGAGGAAGAAATTAAAAAGGAAATTGAAAAAGAGGCAGAGGAACAAATACTGGTGATGGAAGAAGAAGAGATAGAAGAAGAAACCCTAGAAGAAAAAACAGAAGACCGTAAAACAAAAAACCATACAAAAAACAGGCAAAAAAATAGAATTCTTGGATATACCGGGAATCGGAAAAAAAACCGCTGAAAAATTAAAAAAGGGAAAGGTGACCACAGAAAATATTTATACCCTGAGTGTAGATGAACTTGCAAAAATAGAGGGAATCGGACAGAAAACCGCTGAAAAGATTAAAGATGAATTAAAGAAATTGGAGAAATAATTATGGCACATTTAAAGAGACTTGCAGCCCCAAGAACATGGAAACTTGAAAGAAAAACAAAGAAATGGGGCATCAAAGTTTCACCGGGCCCTCACACCGTACAGAACAGTATTTCCCTTTTATCAATTTTACGAGATTATCTTGGTTATGCAACCAAGGCCAAAGAGGCAAGATATATCATTAAAAATGGACAGATATATGTGGACAGTATCCCCAGGAAAGACTATAAGTTTCCCTGTGGATTCATGGATGTAGTATCCATACCAAAAACAAATGAAAACTTTCGTATCCTTCTGGATGCACATGGATTTTTACGAGTAATACCCATACCCAAAGAGAATGCAGCTTGGAAATTATGCAGAATCGAGAATAAAACAATAATAACTGGAGGGAAAACACAATTGAACCTCCACGACGGAAGAAATATCATAGACACTGGTGACTATGCCACAGGCGATGTTCTCAAGATATCCCTGCCAAACCATGAGATTCTTGAGTCTATTCAGCTTACAAAAGGAAACTTGGCCATGATAATTGGAGGGAAACACATCGGGGAGATAGCAGAGATTCAAGAAATAGAAAAAACACATAGCCCTTCACCAAACCTGGTTCATCTCAAAGAATTCTCAACCATTAAACCTCATGTATTCCCCATTGGAAAGAATAAACCAGAAATTAAAATTCCCACGGAGAATATACTATGACCAATGATCATACTCAACCCAGAATTGAAAAAGTAACCATAAACATTGGTGTCGGTGAAGCCGGCGAACGACTGCAAAAAGCAGAGAAGGTACTGGAATCCTTAACAAAACAAAAGCCGGTTAGAACCCTATCCCAGCACACTGTAAAGGATTGGGGATTACGAAAACTATTGCCCATTGGATGTAAAGTCACACTACGAGGAAAAAAAGCGGAAGAGTTCCTCAAAAAGGCTCTAGCCACACGGAACAACCGGGTGGCGGAATGGTCATTTGACAAACAAGGAAACATCTCATTTGGGGTGAGTGATCATACAGATTTTGAAGGACAAAAATATGACCCAAATATGGGAATTTTTGGAATGGATATCAATGTTACTTTAACAAAACCCGGATATCGAGTAAAGAATAGAAAAATCGCCAAAAACAGCATTCCATCAAAACATCTAGTCAAAAGAGAAGAAGGAATCACATATCTAACCAAAAGATTTAATTTGGAGGTGGTCTGATGCGAATAAAAAAGAAGGAAAAAAACTATGGCAGAAAGGAAGGATGCAAAAGATGCGGACGAAAACGAGGCATCATCAGACGATATGGAATACACCTCTGCCGACAATGTTTCAGAGACAAAGCTGAAGAACTAGGCTTCAAAAAATATTCTTAATACAAAACAACAAAAAAAAAAAAGATTAATCATCAAGTATAACTTTTTTAAGATGAAAACCCTCGGGACACTCAACCGTCTCCAAAACCTTAACTATCTTATATTTTTTATTATTAATTAGGGGATGACAAACCAAAAAATTGGGACAACCACGATTTTTACACGATAGGGGCTCAAATGAAACAACAGACCCCGTCGCATTATCCTTTGGAATATTAACAACCATGGGAATCTCTTCTATCTCCACAGCACGCACACCACCTTCATGAAGCGCACAATCATGATGTTTGTCTCTAACATTCGTAATTCGATAATGCCTTCCTTTTTTTAAATTTGAACAAACCATTTTAAGTTTACAACCACGACAGGCTTTCCCCATGCCCATATAGACAAATTCGGTACCCTTTTTCGCCAATTTTTCCCCAATTAAGGTAATAAATGTCATAATCAATCCCTCTAAGCAACCCCTGTTGTTTCAACAAGATTCCTTGAAGCCTCCTTGGTAAGACCCTCATTACCAAGAATTGTATATCTCTCCGGCCGGATAGTATGAGCCTTTGTCAAAGCTTCAATTATCAACTCTTTTTCAATACCAAGCTGTCTTGCAGTCGTAGGCGACCCAATATCCTCCAATGCATCCCTAATCATCTCCCATTCACCTCCATGAAGATACATCATCATTATAGCCCCAATGCCACACTGTTCACCATGCATGGATTTCCCTGATGAGATCTGATCAAGAGTATGAGAAAACATATGCTCTGCCCCAGACGCCGGCCGCGATGAACCAGCAACACTCATTGCCACACCAGAAACAATAAGTGATTTAACACCCAACCACGCAGACTCCTCAAGATCAGGCTTAATATATTCAGCATTATCAATCAAAAGTTCCGCAGCAGACTTAGCAAGAGCAGTCGCAAAAGAACTATAATATTCTCCTTTAAGCCGCTGCGCCAATTCCCAATCTTTTATAGCAGTAAGGTTTGATATGACATCTGCGCATCCTGAAGCAAGCATTCTGTATGGAGCCCTGTAAATAACTGATGTGTCAGCCAAAATTGCAAGTGGCGCCCGAGCTTGTTTTGAAGTTAGATGTCCCTCAATTTTTATAGAGGCCCGTGGAGATGCTATACCATCATGTGAGGCAGCTGTGGGTACTGAGATAAAAGGTACATTATAGTTGAAGGATGCAAGTTTAGCAGTATCAATAACTGATCCGCCCCCCACAGCTATGAGGAAATCAACACCCCATTTTTTGGCATATGTTTCGGTTTTTTTCACTTCCTTTAGTGTTGCCTTTTCTATGATGATTTCCTCAACAGTGTAATCCTCTTCTTTCATTTTTTTAAGTACCCTTTCACCCGCTATTCTTTTTGTCACCTCGTCATGAACTATGAGCGGGTGAGATCCGGAAATTACTTTATCACAAAGATTATGGATGTCATCTACTACCGCATGCCCAACTATGACATCCCGGGGAAACTCCATGAGTTTGGATTTGGCGAAAGGCATCTATTGGTTATGCCAGGTATTAATATAGAGTTTTTGCTTCTCTTATACAGTACATCATGATAAGCACTTCTGGTAAGATAAAAAGGATGATTTCTTTGACCTAATTAAAATGTAGGTAACCATTTTAAAGTATTTGTTTATCAGCTTTGGTGTCTCCTCTCATATGGCAGATAATAACTCCTTTACTCACTGCGTCACTGGTAGTAATTTTGATAACCATTGTTGCAGAGCGATATGGAACTAAAGTTGGAGGGATTTTTGGAACACTTCCTTCAACCATGGCCGTTGCTTATATCTTTATTTCATTAAATCAGGATGCCAATTTTGCATCTTCAGCAACGGTGATTGTACCCGCAACAATGGGGATTAATATATTATTTCTCTTAATATTTGTTTCAGTGATCTCTTATGGATTCCTACAAGCACTTGTTGCATCTTTGAGTTTTTGGGGGCTGTGTTCCATTGCCCTTTATTTTTCCCCCATTGATAATATTTTTTCTTCTTGTTTAATCTATACTGTTTTAATGGTGTCTACATTTGTATTTATTGAAAAATATAAGAAAATTAAGTCACAGGGTAAAGTTAGTATTGTCTATACACCCAAAAAAATTCTTTTTAGAGGATTATTTGCCGGGATAATGGTTACTGTTGCTGTAATGATGACAAATATTAATGAAATATTAAGCGGTATTTTTTCGGTTTTTCCATCCATCTTTTTATCCACAATGATTATCTGTGTTATAGAGCATGGGCCACAATTTACAACTGCTTTGGGAAAATCAATGATTTTTGGTACTCCAACAGTAATTAGCTATGCGATTTCGATCCATTTTTTATATCCTTTACTGCCCCTTTTTTGGGGAACCGTAATTGCTTATGGGATATCTCTCGTGGTGGTGGGTATTCTTTTTCAAATCAAGGAGAAAATCTTGTAAAAAAGGATATCCTGGGGTTTTCCCGATGATAAAAGAGGATATGGAATTATTTCCCGCAATTGATTTTCTTTGATACTTCTGTAGCTAGACCCAGGATTAGAGAGGTACGAAGGATAGTTCCTCGTGGTTATTGCCGATGCTTGGGTAGGCGTCATACAGTTGAGGATGCTGTGGAATTGTCGCTTTCATGCTTGTTTTATGTTCTGCATAGTAAAATACTTCCTCTGCAGATATCCAATGGTCATTATTAGTATCTGCCATTGTTCCCCCTAGCCCCATGACCAGATAATACGTGAAATATCCTGAATCTATCTGAGGGTCACTATCACCTTGAGATGACTCATCATGCTGAGATGACATCAATAACACCCTATAATTCTTTCCTAGATATTGCTGTAATCCGCCACTATAACAACTATCAAAAATCATCACTATGGAATGTGAGCCAAGTTCACCAATGGCATCATCCAATTCCCAACCTGAAAGAAATTCGGAGGGATAGAGATAAATCCCCATTCCACGTCCTTCACCATGCCCACAAAAATAAAAAAGAACAACATCATCCCCATCCTCTTGGCCATCCATCCAAGATAACGCCTCAAGAACACCTTTTTTTGTCCCCATCTCATTTTTTAAAAGCTTTATATGAGATGAGTACCACCCATGAGAACATAGTGAATTATAGATTTTGACTGCACTAGCCTGGGCGACTGTATATTGGTCACTATCAACCCCACAGATAACAGCCCAGTGATTAACTGTACCATCCGGTTCTTCCCCTGTGGATTCACCATAGACCCTAAAACAAAAATCAGTAGATGAAAGATGTGACCATGTCGCTCCATCATCAACAGATACCATGGCGGTACCCAGCCGATACGGATCATTGGAACCAAAACTCCAGGTGTAATAAGTATCTTTGTCGCCGTTATATGCTTGCACAACTATGAAATACTTTTGATTTGAAATAACATCGTGTCTATTTAGAGAACAGCTATACCAAGATCTAGATGTAGAGAGATCTGCAAACTTAATCTCTTTACTAAAAAAAGATTCAGAAGGAAGTTGATTTTCACTACTATAAAGAGAGACTACCAAATCCGAGGGTTCATTCAAAAAATAAGATTTTAAAGTTTCCGTCATGGATTGGAGGAATGGAAACCATTTTTCCAAATGAACAAATAACTCTATGAACCAAGGAAGATCGTATTCAATCCCAATTTTTATCTCAAGTTGTGTCAAAATACCCTTTGAAGGCGTAAACGACTGCGCATAGCAAATGCCTCCATAGATCTGTTCATAACCATCATCATCTTCTTGATATTGATCTATTTCGTTAATAAAATAAGCTTTTTCACCTAAAATATCAACCTGTGTATGTGACAACACATCATTTTTTGGGTTCGAAGGATGCTGATTTAACCTATTTAATCCTAGATTTTTTTGTTTTCCTTCACCCATCAAAAAATATGGATTAAAAAAAAGAAGCATAAGTAGAACAACAAATATTTTAAGGCCTCTATTTTCCATTTCAATGTACTATATGAAAAAATGGTTTATAAAGAGTTTTGTCACGTTATACCTCCACCAAAAAAAATAAAAAAAATATTTTAGTGAATAAATATTTTAGAGTATAAATCTTAAAAAAAATTGATTTTTGTTGCAACAAACCATAAAAAAAGGTTATCTATATTAGAAAAAACATCTAAAAAAAATAATTTTTTTTAGAATGATAAATAAAAGATAATAATAGAATGATTATTTTCTTTTTCTCATTATATACAGTAATGAAATAAAAAAAAGTAGATATATCCATTCAAAGCCAGGTATCAAATTTTTTTCTGACTTAACAATTATGACTGCTGTATAATTACCCGTATCTCCCGTATTATCTGTTGCAACAAGAGTGATGGTATAATTTCCATTTTTTTTGTAGGTGTGTGTGGGGTGTTCCTGAGTGGAATAATTGTTATCCCCAAAGTCCCATTGCCAACCTACGAGAAAACCATCAATATCAGTTGATTTATCAGTAAAAGAAACTTTCTTTCCCTTGATAGAATAACTAAAATATACAATAGGTGGGTTAGTTAAAGGGGATGTTTGTTCAAAATATGCTATGAGGTTTTTATCAGTATTCATGGTAATTGTAATGGAAGAATTGGTACTGGAATAATCGCCACCCCAATGCAGAAAAATATATTCCGCATTGGGTATGGCAGTGATCATCACCAATGTATTTATAGGAAATGTTTCATTATCCGGTTGAATTATAACAACACCTCCCTGATGAGGATTAATTGTGACAGAGAGGGAGTAGTGGGATATAATTTTTGTAAAATGTACTGTGATGATTTTATCTGAGTTCATGAAGATCTGGAAAGTAGGATTACTTCCATTAAAATCTCCATCCCAATAACTGAATCGATATCCCTCAAAGGGATGCGCTGTTATGTTAACCATTGTTCCAATTTGATATGTGTCCTGGTTGGGATTAATGGTGACACTACCTCCATTTACGGGAGAAATATTTATGGTGAGGATGCAGGTGTTTTTAACTGTTAGATGGATTTTTCGGACAGATGAATAGGATATGCCATCGTAGCTCCTGACTGAAATGATATAGTCACCATTGTTCACAGTTGTGGTGTCCCATTTATAGCTCCAGGAGTTTGTTCCCGTGGCAATAAGCCATGTGTGCCCATCAATACTTATCTCAACATACAGTATTTTCCCATCAATATCTTGTGCTGTACCCTTAATGGTGACAGTATTGGTAATTATGGCATTCATGGCGGGGGAATATATATTCACTAGCGGTTTTTGATTTTCCAAAGGTGCCCAGGGATCCATGAGGGGAAAGCAATCCTGGTTATCACCAGAGGGGATGGGATAACAGCTGTCAACTATCCCGTCGCTATTATTGTCCCATGCACCTTCTGAAGAATTATCAAACTCAGACCAGTAGTTACCTATCGCTCCGTTATCCCATTGATTGTGATTGCCATCTATTGCTTGTTGGGAATTGTTTATAAAATTGTTAGCATACATTAGATTGTCACTTGAACTCATAATAGTAATGCCTTGATGATTATGGGTGATATTGCAAGATGAAATAACATTTTTATTGGAATTCCAGGATAAAAATATACCATATAATTCCATATATCTAATTTGGCAATTGTGTAATAGATTATCATTAGAGGAATAGACAAAAATGACTCCAGACCCATTAATGTTATAGATAGTACTGGAAGTAAGAGTATTATTAGAGGAGTGGTATAATCTGATACCTCCATGGGAATGATGAAGAGTAATATGATCCAGATGTATATGACTTGAATATGCAATCTCTATTGGCATATTGGTATAGGAGATAGTTACGTTCTTAATGAAAAAATCTGTGCAATTTGTTAAAATAAGCTGACCGATACTCAAATTATCTAGAGAAATATTTTTTTCATGGGAGAAGTAGCAGAGAGGATAGGTATTTACCCTGTTTGTTTTATCTATGATATGAATGTAACTGCTGAGGCCTCCCCCGAATAGTGAAATCCCTCCATGGGTAAAAGTATTATGTATGATTGTGTGGTTTGTGGCATAGATGAGATCGAGATTACAATATTCAAAAATATTATGTATGAGGGTATTTTTTGCTGAATAATGTAGATAGATACCCTGTTGGGAATTATTGGAAAGGTAGCAATCCTGGATGATATTATGTGAACAGGAATACAGATAGATGCCTTTATTATTTGTATGAATCGTGCAATCTTTTATAGTATTGTTAAAAGATGAATAAAGATCTACAGCCTCAATATTGTGAAAAAATGTATTATTGATAAGGGAGATAGATGAAGAATTGTAAAGATAGATACCTTTATCATTATGGGATAGAGTATTATTTCTTATGACTGTTAAAGACCCTTGTAAAAAAGCGATGCCATATTGGTTATCACGGATATTGTTATTAAAGATAGCAGGGGAGTAGTTTTCAGAATAAATACCACAGTTAGTATATATGGTATCTGATTGGCCACTGCCGGTTATGGTAAAATTACTAATACTGCAGTTGGTGGCCACAACGGTAATGACAGTTCCAAAGCCCTGTGCATTTATAACCGTGTCTTCTTTATTTTTGCCTTTGAGGACAAGTTCTTTATCAAGTATAATATTTTCATAATATGTGTCATTATAGACATATATGATATTACCATTGCTTGCATTATCAATCGCTTGTTGTATACTGGTATAGTTGTTTTCCCCAGTTCCCCCCACATAAAGGGTCATGTTACCTTGTGCTATTTCTTGTGATGAATGACTAGTGCTTAGGAAAACCATGTTTAGATAGATTAGGGCGAGTATGATGAATTTAATACTTTTTGTATTAAGAAAAAGATTTTTGTCGTCATGGTTTTTTTTCATGATTTGCACCCTATCACTTACATTGATTTATTTAAACCTTGGTTAAATAGATAAGCTTTTTTTAAAAATTTTTATAATGATATGATTATTTTATTTTCTTAGGAGGGTTTGCAAGAAGGGTTATAGCTATTTTTACTTGGGTATATTGTCGGGGCTATAGCCAAATTTTTTAAATGCGAAATACCAGTGTTTATAGATTTTTTCTTTTAGTTCGTCATCATAGCTGTAGCTGTTAGATTGGTAGTTATGATGTTTTTCCAGGTATTTGATGAATAAAGGATGGGTTTTTTTGTATCCAGTTAGGTTGAAGTCTGAATAGATTGTTTGAAGTGTACTGACGGGATCTTGCACAAACGTTTCATATTGAAGCTCAATGAGGTTATCCTTGGGTATCAAATGTTTTTCCTTGAAATATTGTGTATATAAATCTTTATAGATCTCGAGGATATAGTGGTCTAATTGGTTAGTATCGATTTTTTGGAATGAAAAGATAGGAAGAATTTTTTTGTAGAGTTTCCAAGTAGACAGATATATTTTGAGGGGGTGTCTAGAAAGGTGTATGAATTGGGCGTCTGGAAAGATTTCCAGGAGAAGTTTTATGCGGGCGGTATTGACCAAGCTTTTTAATAATATTCTTTGGGAGTTATATTTGTAGGAAATTTTTTTGATGAGAAATAGATAGTTTTTTTTCCATCGATCAATAATTTCCTTGTTAATATTGGCAAATAAGACATATTTTTTAAAATAAGAATACAGATTTTTTGGAAAGTACCATCCATGATAGAATGAATAGGGACAGAGGTTTGCCACGGCATATTCTTCTTCATAGGGCAAATTTGTTTCCATTTCTAGGTTATCCATTGGTCTTTTTTCAGGGAGGTCTTGTTCAATTATTTTTTTCACAAAGGCCTCAAAGGCAAGGAAATGATGAGGAGTCATGGTTTCTAATGTAGAAACATAGGAGAAGGACTTATCTTGCCCCATGAGATAATGAAGAAATGTGGTACCGCTTCTCCAATGACCCACAATGAAGAGAGGGTTAGCGGGTTGAACTTTATCGATTTTTTTCTGAAATTTATATTTTTCATAAAGACGGAGAGGCGAGAGACTGAATGACATGAGGCTGACATAGAGAGCCCGGGGGAGGAACGGTAAATCGATATTGAATTTATTTTCAAAGAAGACACGAAGTAGGTTGTTAAAGGAGGAGCCTGCCAATGGTTGCTGTGTCAAGATAAAATAGTCATTATTAGGGATTTTTTGTAAAGACATGTTTTCATCCAGTATATTTTGTGGGAATTTTGGGGGGGAAAAAGTGTATAGTGATACCTTAAAGGGTATATATATGCACTGTTAAACACAAGCTTTTTTTACCTTTAAAATAAAAAGAATGTGATAAAAATAACTGCATAAAAAAACAGAAAAAAGATAGGGGGCAATAAACCAAATACTTTAAGGTTCAGGATAAAGGGTGACAGTGAGCTCATGGTTTTTTTCCACTGGGGAAATAACATAGATTTCTTGTAAATCACCATTAGTTCTTACCATTGTGATAGATCCCCTATCAACCTTGTATTCCCCCCGAGGCATTATAAATTTTATATGGGCTGTTATATTGAAATCTAAATCATTATCGATAAGTGCCGTGGCACTAGTTCCTGAGTACCCTAGTGTGTAATTTAAATGATATGTGGGAATGGAATATTTTGGGTCTTTATAGTTATAGGCACCTATTTTTCCTTTTTTTATATCAATCATGCGGAATCCCCAGTATCCATCCTCATTTCTAATTTCGCTTCCAAGTGTTGTTGTGGTAAGATAAACGGTATCATTGACAATGTGTACAGAATCCTGATGGATATGACCCGCTAGAACCATATCCACTCCATAGGTGTTAACCAATATTTGCAATTCTTTCCTGTTTAGATAAGATTGACCTGTTAAAGACTCATTTAATGTTTCCCATAAAGGATTATGATGGAGAAATACAAAGAGCGACTGGTTCTGATGGCTGGCCAAATCAGTTTCAATCCAATGAAGTTGCGAATCACTAATATAGCCCCCCCCAATTCAAGGGAATAAAAAATAAACAGGCTCTAAGAGGTGCTGGGGCATCATAGGAATTTATGGCTGTAAAATGATAGTCACCATAATCAAAGGAATAATAAAGTGGACCAAAATAGGTTTTCCAAAAATCTAACCCATCTTCCCTAAATCGATTGTAACCATCATGATTTCCAGGACATAAAAATGTTGGTACATCAAAAAGCTGTAGCATCTCAAAGCATTTTTCATATTCACGTGAATATTCATAGGGATACAGTTGACCATAAACAAGATCACCTGATATGACGACAAAATCAGGTTGCAAAAGATTAATTTCTTCTATACATTTTTTGATAGATTTCCATCCAATAGTTTGATTGATATTTTCCCTAAATCCCCGGGGATCACCTAGATGAAAATCAGTAACATGCGCAAAGGTAAAACTATTTGGAAACTCGGTCAATACTTTGACTGCCCGAGGCCGTGTGCTAGAATAACGTGTATTGTCCACATCTAATATAACCGTGAGGTTATAAAGTTCCTCTGGCGTTCCCGGTGGAACGGATACAGTAAGAAGCCACATGTTATTGCTCTTGTGTATTTCTAGTATATCAAGCCAAATTTCATCGACTAGAGGTTCATAGGATGTGGTAATATATGCATAAACTTGGTTAATAGCAACTGCTTCTAATTTTATATGAAAAGATCCTCCTTGCAGGACAAAAGCAGGTACAGTTGAAAGAGGAGAAACAATTTTAATAGTTTCATCCAAAGGATTTGTCTCAGTGGATGTTCGGCCAGGGGAGACACTACCAAAATTATGATTGGTATGTGAGAATACGGGTAAACTGTTTCCAAATATCAATGAAAGGATAAGGAAAACCATTAATCCCTGTAGAAAATAATTTTTTTTCATAAGTATATCCCAGAAAGATGCTTTATGAGTATATTAAAATTATCGCATACCATCTATTATTGTTGATGATTGTATACACATTTAGTTCTTTACGACTTTTTTCTTTATGAAGATATCTAGATAATAAAAAAAAAAAAAAAAAATAAATTCAAAAACAAAAAAAAAAAAATATTTTTCTTGGATTATTGTATCCCGTATGCTCTTTACAATTATTATAACAACGGAATGCAATCTTCATTGCCGATATTGTGGAGGAAAATTAAAGGGTATGCCCTCACAGATACAGTATTCCCTAAAAGATTTACAGAACTTCATTAAACAAGACGCGAATCCAATTGTTGCTTTTTATGGCGGGGAACCCCTGTTAAAACCTGATTTGATAAAAGAGATGATCAATGTTTTACCAGCCAACCGATTCATTCTGACAGCAAATGGGACAGGGATTGAGAAGTTAGGGTCTTATATACATCGTATTGATACCATGCTTTTTTCCATTGATGGAAGGCCAGAAGTCACAAATTATTACCGGGGAAAGAATAGTACCACCCTGGTTTTTAAGGGTCTAAAATTTTTAAGAAGGCAGAAGTATTCAGGAGAGATTATTGCTCGAATGACCGTTTCTCGTAAATCAGATATTTACCAGGATGTAATGTATCTTCTTGATTTTTTTCCTTTTGTACATTGGCAACTGGATGTAATTTGGAGCAAGATGTGGGATTTAGATAAGTTTCGAAAATGGACCATAGAAAATTATAAACCAGGACTGATAAAACTGGTTGATTTTTGGATAGATGAATTAAAACAGAATCATCTTGTGGGTATTGTCCCTTTTTTAGGGATCGTGTCCCGTATGTTATATGGGGGAAAGAATATTCCTTGTCAGGCAGGAACAGATGCAGTAGCAGTAACTACTGATGGGAAAATTTTAGTTTGTCCTATAGCCTTAGATTTTGAATGGAATTTTTTAGGTAATTTTAATGGGTATCATAAGATATTTGTAGGCGAACCATGCCACAAGTGCCCTATTTATCAGATATGCGGGGGATGGTGCTTGTTCGCATATAAGGAACGGTTATGGGGGCGACGAAGGATTCAGAGAAATATGTAAGGTAACAAAGTTTTTAGTAAAAAAATTATCAAAGCATCAAAAACTTTATACCTCCAAAAAAATCTACTAATGTATCCTCTTTATAATAATACAACCGAGATAATACCCTAATAAATTTTTTTATGCAACATTAAAGTAAAAAAAGAGATAATGCTAAGTTTCTGGAGTGTACATTATTATATGAATGATGTTACTTTTTCTTCCTGTGCCGCATTTTTTTCCTTTGTACCTTTATCTTGTGTTTACGCATTTTTTTCCTTTTTTGTTTTTTCTTTGTTCCCATGATTCTACCTTTTTTTTATGCATTTTGCAGCATGAGCACCTAAGGTCTGCAGATACCATCCCGATAGTATATTTTAATATAAATATTTAATGGATAAGATTAAGAATACCAAGGCTAACCCCTTTAAGGTTCCATATATCTCCATCTTTTGGATTAATCTCCAAAGCCTTATCAAAACACTCTACTGCATTCCCATATCTTCCACATTTAATAAGAGCACGTCCCTTAGTTTGCCAAGTTTCTTTATCATCTTGCTGAGGTTTTTTATGATTCATTTCTTCCTCCTATATGAAATATTATGCTGTGCATATAATTTCCCTGCCAATACTGGTTATATAGATTTTATCAGTTTCATCATTAGGATTCTTTATAGACAGATATCATATGTCTGTTCCACGTATTATAATACCAATTGATGTTGATATAGAAAGAGAGGGGTGCTAAATCCTTTTTATAAATCTTTTTAAATTACTGCTGTGTGGCATGATTTAAGGAAGGTGATGCTATTTCCTTTTTTGGGATGCACTTATGAAAAAGGAACGATGGGGTAAGAGATACAGGGATAATAGGGATTGGAAGCAGTATAATAAGAAACT
>DAQA01000003.1:6928-10712 GCA_002502685.1 Euryarchaeota archaeon UBA202 | reverse complement strand
CCCAAAATAAAGACAAATAATCAAGGGCCCATAGTCGATTAATGCCGTTTTTATTGCATCTTCTTCATGCTTTATCCATCCCCAGTCCTGAATTTTCACTGTCCTATTTTGCCAACCAGGCAGGCTATCAAAGGGATAATCATATGCTCGATGAGGATCAGGATAACATCCCTCATCAGGCACACCATGTTCAATAAGATAATTTGCGGCATCAATTAAATTTACATACCCCTCTTCATAGGTTCCCCCTGCAGAAAAATACAGATGAGTTTCTGAAAGATCAGGATCATATATCTCCCTCAGTTTATACTGCATTAATGTCTCCAGTGAGGCACATAAGCCATATGTTTCACAAGTGGGTGCAGGTGATTGATCCTTGATTTTTGTTGTATAATCAATTCCTTCAATATCTCGCCAGGAAAAATAGGATGGTAACTTATGTATACCTTGTGTATCCACGTTTTCCAGCAAAGATATGCATGGTGTCGCTAAAATGACAAGTGCCACCAGTGACAGTAACTTTATCATATGATTATGTCTCATGTTTTTTCCAAATATCATCTAGGATATATGACTTTTGTCATATGTACTTTAGGGTAGTCACAAACTAGTTATATAGATAGCTAAAACGAGATGAAAGCGTATGAAAACGTTCATAATAGACCAATATATTCATTTTTATACATGGGGAGTGATTCTACTGTTGAGAGAGCAGAACGATTTACCTCAGTGACAGTTCTCTTCCTTATGGTACTAGGGATTATCCAAATTATTCTGGGTGAAACATTATTAAAAAGTGTGGCCCTTACCGCAAATGGTATTGACTGTGTAGGTGATGGCTTTGTTTCCATAGTGGTCTGGATTGGCCTTAGATTTGTAAAAAAGCCAGCAGATGATAGATATCATTATGGCTATTATCGATTTGAAAACATTGCTTCCATCATGGCAACCCTGGTCATGTTTATCTTGGCAGGATATATCTTTTATCGCTCCTATAAACAGTTTATTGATCCCCATGATATAGAAATGCCCCTTTTGGGTATTGTGCTTGCCCTTATTGCCGCCCTTATAGCCTGGGGGCTAGGTTTTCACAAATTATCCCAAGGAAAAAAATACAATCTGAAGTCATTACGCCTTGAGGCAATCAATACCATCAAGGATGGAACAGCATCATTCCTTACCGTGGTCGCTTTAATGTTGTCAGCCTTTGGCTATCCCCTATCAGATGCAGTAGTAGGTTTCGTTATCGCTGGTATCATTATAAGTATTGGGTTTGCCTCTTTTAAAGAAGCGGGATATGTATTGGTTGATGCATGCGATATGGAATGTCTTGATAAGGCAGACCAGTTAAAACAACTGGTGGAGGGTATTGATAGTATTAAGGCTGCTCACATTATTCGTTTAAGGAGAACAGGATCAATTATCCAAGGAGAATTAGAGATACAAGTCCCGGGGGATATGACTCTTGACGAGGTAAATAAAATCATAAATACCATCCAAGGGAGAATAACAAAAAAATTTCCCGATATTGATCATCTCTCCATTATTCCTTTGCCCTATCCCAAAGAGCCAATAAAATAATCAAAACATGATTTATCCTCAAAAAACCCATGGGGGGGAATAAAATTGCAATTTTTTTCAACCAACACATTAAATTTTTTTTGATAGATAGGGCATACTATCTAAAATCAGTTAGTTATTTTCCCCATAGACCAATAGTTCAGAGGACACCCAATTTTTCAAGGTCGATGATACCCAAACAAAAAAGAATAAGAATCAATATGGGTTGATGAAAAAGATAAATCAGGAGAGATTTTCTTCAGATATAACAAAAGATTTTAGCACCCCAAGGAATAAAGGAATTACCTTGTTTTAGTACATTCCATTTGTGGTCGTAATGATGTAAGGTATTTCCAATATAGAGGCCCAGGGCAATAAGTCCAAACCAGGGTAGAAGAGGCACATAATCAAATGAATAGAGATCATGTGGCCGAAAACCAAGCCACAGCAACCAATTAAAATCAAAAGTGAACTGGGATAAATAGATGCCGCAAGTGATACATATGACTCCAATAATAAGATTGGCATATCGATACTTGATGAGGGGATAGGCTAAAATAATGGATATTCCAATACAGTGAAGAATACCAAATATGATGATATTTTCACCCAAAAAAACACCGGTGAAAAAAGTAATAAGAAGCCCCCATCCAAAAATTTTCAGTCCTCACACAAGGTACTTTTCTTCCATATCTCGCATGGACATAAAATCTTTAATTCTATTATAGCTCAATGTTAAAGAAATCCCTGCTATGATGAGAAAAAATGAAGCGGTGACACGGGCAAAATACCACCAAAAGCCAGAGTGTACAGTAAACGTGTAATTACCTAGATAGGTGATATCATAGAGTGTATGGAAAATAATCATCATCAATATTGCTACTCCTCGAAGCGCATCTATCTGCCACATTCTCCCCGGTGAATTTGTTTTTGCCACTTGCACCAAAAAAATAGCGGGGTATATAAAACTAGGTTAAATCTTATTATTCATCTCACCTCCCTAATTTCAGATTTCGCAAAGTTTAAAAATAATAAAAATCTATATATCCTTAGAAAAAAATCTCGGGGATGTACAAAACATGAAAATCAAGCATTATCTCCCCATCGTTAGTACCTGTGTCTTGGTATTGTTGATAGCTCCTGCCATAACCCCTATGACACTGGGGGATTCTACTGATCAGGGAGAAAAACCGGTTATCAAGGTAGCAGTAATCTTTCAGAGATGGGATATCCTGGATCTTCCTGCCCGGGCTATTATGGCTGTCTATCGTCATCATTTAAACATGGCGGAATCTGAGTATAATGTCACCTTTCGCCTCTATGCCTTCTGGGATCGATGGAATGGAGGAGATGTTCAACGAGGTCTTTTGAGAAAATATGATATTGATGTGGTTATTGCCCCTGGTGGCTTTGGAGGCTGGAATACCCCTCGGGAGTATCGGCAAGAGATACTGAGATTTGTCAGATCCGGGGGGGGATTTTATGGTATCTGTGGTGATTCAACCTTTGGGTCCTTGGGGCCCATAAATCTACCTGATAGATATGAATATTTACTCCGTAGGGTCCTTGGTTATCGAGACTTTACTCCCATGTTAGGGCTTGCTAATGTCTATACAGATGCTTCTGTTTTCAATAATCTTCTCAAGCATCCTCTCTTTTATGGACGGGGTGATATGATACGAACAATACTAAGTCTTCCCTTTTCCCGCTCCTTTATTTATATCCTTCCTAGTGATATTCCTATCCTAGAGCCCTACTATCGGGACAGGATTCGGGTCATGATGGGAAATGCACCCCTGGTTTCTGGATCTAGAATAAGGAATTTATTTATGCCCGAGGTTACTGACATTGCCGTCTTTAAGGGTAGTGATCGACCCTATGATCGATCCATTATAGGAAAAAAAGCTATTGTAGCCACGCGATATTGGAAAGGTCGTGTCATCCTTTCGGCGCCCCATCCTGAACTCACTGTGGAAAATACCAAGGCACATGATATATTTGTGCGAAATGTGTTATGGCTTGCAGGAGAATTGCCCTATTTTGGTCCGTCATTTTCCCGTACCTATGCCTAGTAGTATGAAAAACTAATTTTCCGAGATGGTTGTCCCTTCCATTTTGTCAGTTCATATTTTTAAATTAGTATGAAAAATATCTTGCTGTGAATCTTGTCTCTGGCTGATATCTAGATATTAGATGTTATCACGTAGTCATAATCTAGTGGTTA
>DAQA01000003.1:0-6817 GCA_002502685.1 Euryarchaeota archaeon UBA202 | reverse complement strand
TTCTCCAAGTTTAGGGAAAAATCACATTTCATTAACATTTTTACAGATAATTTTAGAAAAATCCGAAACATATAGTGCATATGAATTCCTTGTAGCATACATATGAAATCAGAAAAGCATATATACGATGTTTTCTATACTTTTTCCCAGATATGGAGGCAAAGTTATGGTCCATTCGCAATTTATAAAAACTGTTACGTCTGCTTTGGATTTATCTAAAACGGATGCTGAAATCCTAAAAGCTCTTATTACTAAGAAAAGCGGGCTGTTGATATCTGAGATTACTGAATATATCAAACGCTCTGAGAGGAACGTCCGCAATCGTTTGGATTTACTTATCAAAAAGGGACTTTTGAAAAAAGAAGTGGAGGTATTAAGTAACAAAAGATTGGCCCATAAATATTCACTTGTGCCAGTTGAAAAAATTGTAGAAGAGGCTAAGAACCACCTGATTAAGAAGATTGGTAAATTGAACAATTTACTACATTTTAATGATTAAAGGTTGAGTATGCAAAAAAAAATTTGTTTTGATTGTAGGATATATATGGAAAAAGGGGTATAGTTAAGATGGAAACTACAACTACAATGCAGATTCTGAGAGCAACAATAGGTAATCCTGCTGCAAGAAAAATCCTGCACGGCGTCTCATGTTTTTGTGAAAACTGCCAGAAAAACAGAATAGAGGTTGCCCTTGAATTGTATACCGGTGTAAGAAAGGATGCATGCCTGAAATGTAGACTGGCAGAAAAGGCAATTAGCGGGATTTTAAAAGCTGGTAGCAGTGCTTTTGGAGTTAGCAGCAATCAAATGAAGGAGAAATTTAGTGATCCTTCTTGGAGAAAGGGTTTAACAAGTGTTTTAATGGGTGTGGCAAAGTTCGGCGTACAGAGGCCTTTTATTTCTGGCGTTCCTTTTCTTGTTGTCTGGGATGTTACATATGCTTGCAACCTCAAATGCAAACATTGTTATGCCAATGCTGGAGTTCCTCTTGAGGATGAGTTGACAACAGAGGAAGCAAAACAGACAATTGACAAACTTGACCATGCATCTGTTCCCATCATCGCGTTTTCTGGAGGAGAACCATTAGTTAGAAAAGATTTTCTCGAATTGGCTAAATATACACATGATAAAGGAATATATGTTGCGGTTGCTACCAATGGCACATTGATTACAAAAAGCAAGGCACGGGAAATGAAAGAGGCAGGTATTCAGTTTACCCAGATTAGCCTTGATGGGGCATCTGCAAAAACCCATGACAACTTTAGAGGTATAGAGGGAGTATATGAAAAGACTATACAGGGGATTAAAAACTGTGTAAATGAAGGATTTTTTGTTAATATTGCTACCACTGCAACAAAATACAACTACAAAGAAGTTCCTAAAATTATGGATCTCTGTGAAGAACTTGGCGTTAACTGGCTTATGGCGTATAACTTTGTTCCCACAGGACGGGGAAAGTTCATATCAGAAAACGATTTGACTCCTGCTGAGAGAGAACAGGTTCTCAAAGATTTATGGACAAAGTTAAAAAATGGTGGAAAGGTAAGTGTATTATCAACTGCCCCACAGTTTGCCAGAGTTGCATTGGAAGCAGAAGTTGGCCTGAATGAAAAAATAGTTCCAACCCATTTTTTTAATCCTCGACTGTCGGATAAACTTGTGAATCTTGCTGAGTTTATCGGTGGCTGTGGCTGCGGCAGATTTTACTGTGCTATAAGACCAAATGGCAACATTGAACCATGCGTGTTTTTCCCACTAACTGTAGGAAACATAAAAGAGGATGATTTTGAAGATCTTTGGATAAATAATTCTGTTCTAAAAAATTTGAGAAATAAAGACATATTAGAAGGAAACTGTGGAAAATGCGATTATCGATATTATTGCGGGGGATGTAGAGCTAGAGCATATGGATATACTGGTAATTATTTAGCTCCAGATCCTGGATGTATCATTAACAAAGAGTTTTGGGAGGAGCGTGACTCTAAAAAGTGATGGAGGGTTATAGAACGTGCCAAAGATCGTTTTAACTGCTGATAGATCTTTGATGTCAGAGTACAACAAACACGTGTTTTTAGGGTTTGCTGCTTGTGCACCGAGGTTTATTCCAGGATGGCTTTACACAAAAATTTTTTGTCCACCGGTAAAAGAAGAGAACGGAAGGGTAAAATATGGTCATTGTGGCCAAAGAAAAATTGAAGCATCATTGTTAAATAATGGTTTTAGCGAGAAAGATGTTGCAGTGGTTCGTCCAGATAAACTTGATAGGGTTGTGGATAACAAAACCAAGGTTTTGTGTATCACTACTCATGATCCGCTGGGTTTAGGCCCTGCTTCTACAACATTTAGTGATCTGGGTGGTAGAGAAACATTTACGAGTTTGTATTTTAGGAAATTAATCACAGATCCTATTATTAAAAAATATAATTTGAAGGTCATCGTGGGCGGATCTGGCGCATGGCAACTTACAGATGAGCGGATAATGGCAAAACTTGGTATTGATTGTGTAGTCGTGGGTGAAGGTGAAATAACAGCAGTAAATATTATAGAGAAGGCTTTGAATGGAGCGCAAATTCCATTTATCATTCAGGGCGAAGTTGTCCCGTTGGAACAGATACCAGTTATAAGAAATCCAACGTTAAATGGTATCATTGAGATATGTCGTGGATGTGGGAGAGGATGCAGATTTTGTAACCCCACTATGTTGAGCTTCAGATGTCAACCAATTGATAAGATAATGGAGGAAGCACGGTTAAATGTGGATGCGGGAAATGGTGTATTATTTCACGCAGAGGATGTTCTCCGGTATAATGCCAAGGGTTTCGTACCAAACGAGATAGCAGTGTTGAAACTCTTTAGCGATGTGAAAAAACTTACAGATAATATTGGTATAAGTCATTTTGCGCATGCATCGGTTGCATCC
This sequence comes from Euryarchaeota archaeon UBA202, assembly GCA_002502685.1. Taxonomy (GTDB): domain Archaea; phylum Thermoplasmatota; class E2; order UBA202; family UBA202; genus UBA202. The sequence goes on along the minus strand of DAQA01000003.1, from coordinate 3,897 downwards.
AAACCAAGTTTAGTAGAAAAATTATCAGAGTTGATGGATGTCGGTTCTAAAAAATGTCCTTTTTTAAGTGGACAGGTTGGTATTGAGACAGGTTCACCAAGAATGGTAGCTAAATATATGAAGGGAAAGGCAAAACCGTTTAAACCAGAGGAATGGTCAGAGATGGTCATTGAATCACATAAGATTTTAAGGGACAATCATTGGGTTCCCTGTAACACATTGATTGTAGGCCTACCTGGAGAAAAACCTGATGATGTCAGAAAAACTATAGATTTGATAGAGGATTTATCTGAGTATAAATCATTGATTGTTCCATTATATTTCGTTCCTATTGGTAACCTACAAGGAAACGGATTTTTCAAAACCAAATATGCTACATCGGAGCATTGGCAATTGCTTGCAACCTGTATAAATCATGATTTCAAATGGATTTATACTCTTGCAGAGGAAAACCTCCCAACGGTTGATATGAGCAGTTGGAAGATCTGGTTGATAAAAAAAGTAATTAGGTATATGAATAAGAGACTGTACCCCTATGTTAAATTGATGGAAGAAGGAATCAATCCGATGACATATGAACTGACATAATTTGTATGTGTTGTTATCTTCGCCCTCTAATCCTACGATGGATAGCAGCAGTATCTCAGGTTTTAATACCATCTAATGAAGAAGCCCCAGTAAATCAAATTCTTTTTATAATATCTCTACCGCTTTTGATGCATCCTCAACGCTCTTCGCTCCTGTGCACACTATTTTCCCAGTGGAAAAGAGCAATATAACTGCCTTAGGTTCCCTTATTCTATAAACCATTCCTGGGAACTGCTCAGGTTCATATTCAATATTTTCTAAACCTCGAGCCATAGCTATTTCAGTAAGATTGAGTTCACCACCTAAATCAGTTGTAGTTACCATTCTGAACATCTATCTTAGGATTTTTATATACATTTACACCCAGTTTTCTTAGCATCTTTGCTATTATATCAATGCTTTTGTATACATCTTCGATGTTCTTTGCTCCTGTGCAGACAGCTCTTCCGCTTTTAAAGAGAAGGGTGGCGGTCTTCGGATTGTTTAACTTATGCACCAGTCCTGGAAATTGTTTAGGTTCATATTTCGTTCCTTCTACTGAATGCATTATAATGTCTAGATCTAACTTGTCTGCCACTGCTGTAGATGCCACAATATTTTGTACTTTTATTTCTATCATATGATGTCACTTTCCAATGAACACTGCTTTCATTTTATAAACTAAATTAAACACGTATGTAATTACTTCAATATGCTATTTTTCCCGCGAACGTAGGGGTTTTTGAATCAATTTGGTTGTATTTTGATTATTATTGCAGATTCAGGCGACCATTAAAAATTGAATTTGAAGGTAGGAATTAAAACAATATAACCAATTTTTTGGTGAATAATTATTTATACCAATCATCGCCTCCGATGGATTATGGAAACAGGATTTGGGAGGAAGAACAGAGCATATGTGATGTTAGTGGTAGGAATAATAATGTGTTTGATGGGTGCTTATTTAATGATAACAGAAGAAGGGTCAACAGGGATTGTTATAAGTGGAGGAGGGGTTCTCTTTATAGGGGTAAGTGCAGGTATATGGAAAAAGAAAAAAAGGGAGGGGTGAATATTTTTATGTATCACTTATTTCCTTAATTTCTCCATTGATGCCTGTAGCTTTTTTGACGATTCCTGGGCATGTTCATAGGAAATCAGGGGAATAAATTCGTAATCACCAAAGGGAAACATGGATAATTGAGATACATACTTTTGAAGTTCCTCAATAGAATCCACATCCCAGATAGCATAGCTTCCTTTTCTCCCAGCGATAACACCTCCAGCCAGGATTTTACCCTGGTCCAGGTATCCCTTGAGTGATTGTGTCTGTTGGACCGCCATCTCAAAGAATTTTTCAGGGGGCATAGGAGGCATTCTCGTCACTTCACCCTTCATAAGAACTAACATGGCTATTCCTCCACACTTATTTGCCTTCCCAGGTAGGCACATGCACCATTGGCTTTATATTTCCGCCTGGGCCGTTTTTCCATACCATATCTTTTTTTATCCTGTCCAGTGACTGGCACAGTGTTAAGTATATTTTTTCCCCCATGACTGTGCAAATTGATCAAGGTCAAAAATATCTATTTTGCCGTCATCATTAAAATCGAAGCACTCACTGAACCTTGGATGACCAATGCCTGTAGACCATGATTGAGCAAAAGCATCAAAATCAATGATATCTATATCCCCATCATTATCAAAATCACCTCTAACTATTGACGTCTGTGTTTCCACCCGGAAACTATATGCTTCCCGGGGTGCAATAGGGGGGTCATAGATGCTGCCCATGAGTGACCCCTTCAGGCTAAAATAATACTCGGGGGTGTCATCACCAGACAAGGGGGGTAAGGTGACGTTATAGAGTTCATCGGTGACGTGGTTTAGGGGCAGTGTTTCATAGGTCCCGTCATCATAACGGTAATGAACATAGCTGCTCTCAGGGATATAGGTGTCTCCGATTTCCTCCAGCTTTACTGTGAGTGTTATCCCTGCCCCTGGCTCCACTACCCTAGGGAGTCCATTGGGGTAACTAAAACGGAAGGGGGGTAATACCAGTGCCGTCATACAAAAATTGGCGGTATTATTCCACGTGTATATGTCCTGCCATGTTACCCCATCATAATAGTAACTTTCACCAGGGTTAGATGCTGATTTTACTGTGACACGAGATGAAGAGGATCCCAACAGGACAGAGACTTCAGAGGTGATATCGATAGGGTGTTCATTAGTTGATAGATTTAGGTACACATAGAAATCATCCCCCGGTGTCAGGGGAACGGATGTGTTGAGGGTCACTGTATGCATCCCGGTATAGGGTGCGGTTCCCATTGCGCTTGCTTTTTCATGTTGCAGAGAGTTGTTCTGGAAACTGTCATATATTTTGACCGTGTATGTGGCATTGTCCTTTGTGGTATAAAAATTTACCTCTTGGAGTAATCCGTTAGTGGTTGACATGAAGGCATTGAATGCTTCTGTAATACCCATGAGTGTTGCACGCCATCCATGATAATCATGATAATAGATGCGGTCATAGTGCATGGGCTCAACATTTTGGAATGATATCGCCCCCATCTCGGGATGCTGGCAACAGTGCTTGTCATAGTAGGATATCCAAAAAAAGCCGTCCTCGCCCCAATTATTCCCCCAGCTGTTTTTACATAGCCATGCCCCTGGTTGGGGTGCCTGTGTTATTTTGTTATCATCCCATCCAATAATGGCAACGGCATGGTTGGGATCAAGGGTGCTTGTAGATGGCTGATAATGGATATTATCTTGTATGAACTGGCTATGGCTACACAGGCATGTCCCCAGGGCTCCCTGGGTCATGAGATGGTCTTTAATTGTATTGATATCGGTCAGGTTTTTACCCGCGGTATACCACTCGATATCCCGGGGGTAATAATAGTGGTAATTATCATCATTCCTCCCGGGTGGTATTTCGGGTGTTTGGTCATCATTATCCCTCACTGCTCCTTCACCCCGGGAGAGATAGGCTGCTGTCACTCGATAATTCCCTCCCTGACAAACGGTGAGTCCATTACCCCCGGGGTCATCGTCATTGCTATACGTGTTGAATCCATTCCACCAATCCAGATGATATTCTGCCAGATTCGGCTCCCCTATTTCCCCAGCTATCTCCCAGGTGTCTGTCATGAGGAGATTGCTTTCAATGACCGCCATGGCGGCATGTGCCCAACATGTTCCCCCGGACTGGCTTTTCACCGTTGTGACATAGTTGCTGCTATTTACATCACGGAGATCAAAATAACTGGGGAGCCCCCATTCTTCACCCAGGGGTAAATCGGGGCTTATCCCACTAGTCGG
>DAQA01000037.1 GCA_002502685.1 Euryarchaeota archaeon UBA202 | reverse complement strand
TTCATGCCGGAGAGGATGTCACAGAAGAAGCAACACAATATATGACTCCCTTGTATGCCACTCAAGCAGAAGGAATGATGGGTGTTGCTGTTGTTTTTGATGTGAAAGAGCCAGATAACATCGCAGATTTTCTTGTAGAAAATTTAGCAAAATGTAATGAATGCCATCATAGTAGTACCATCTCGCTTATGAAACCAATTTTTTTCCCTATTCCAAAAAAGAGGCCATCTACCATTTACCGATTTATTGTTCGTATCTACACCCATCCAAGAAACTATAAAACGATTTATGACTTTCTGCTTAATTACAAATATCCGTCTAATATGTTTCCAGTATATATATCTTATTCTCTAAGGGATGAAGATATCGTTATGAACATTGCAACGGATTCTCAAGAAACCCTAAATAAATTTATAAAGGAGAAAGTAAGACAGTTAGAAGGAGCACAGTCTGTCTTTGTCTATCCTGTGGTGAAGGCAAAGCGTTTTGCTTCACTTGAAAAATTAATAGAACAGCAGCAAAAATACCTCGCTTTACAAGCAAAGGAAATTCCTGAAAAAGAGATTGATACAGAATTCGACTGGGTAGAAGACTTCAAAGAGTATGCATTGTTAACGGATGCCTTCCCAAGAGACTTATAACATTTTCTAGCTATAGGGCTGATAATCCCGCCTTCCTGTAATTGCGGCATGAAAATTTTTTCAATTATTCTTGAAAATATAAAGAGTGTAAGGATAATAAAAATATATTAAATATTTAGCTATACTAATTAACTGCCTTATAATATACTTGAGGAGGGCAAATGCAGGTTGACATACCCTATGGAAAAGAAAAAATTAAAATAAATATCGATAATCCTTGTGAAATTCTTGTTCCAAACAAGGTAATTACTAGGGATGAATCTCAATTAATTGAAGAAGCTTTAGAGAATCCTCTCGGTTTTCAATCATATGATGAATTTGCCAATGATACTAATAAGTTACTTGTGATTGTTAATGATGCAACCAGGCCAACTCCTACTTCTAAAATTCTAAAATATCTTCTGCCAGCTCTTTCATCTCATCCTGATGTAAAGTTTCTTATCGCAACGGGTGTTCACCGAGCTCCAACAGAAGAAGAATATCGTTTCATTTTTGGAGATACGTACCCGGTTTTCAGGCGAAAGATATATGCCCATGATGCTAGGAAAAATGATTCTATGATTTATCTAGGTACATCAAAAAACGGAACTGAAATATACATCAACAAACTAGTGTCAGAATATAGAAATATCCTTGTTATTGGAAGTGTTGAACCACATTATTTCGCAGGTTACACAGGCGGCAGAAAATCATTCCTACCAGGTGTAGCATCATATAAAACCATTGAGATGAACCATAAACTTGCCCTTAGTGATAATGCCTGTTCCCTTGCCCTTAAAGGCAATCCCGTTAATGAGGATATGGTCGATGCAATGAATGTTTTACAAGATCTGAATATTTTTTCTATACAGACAGTCCTTACGGGTGATCATGACCTGTATGCTGTTGCTGCTGGTGATCTTCATAAATCATTTGAAGCAGCAATTGAGTATTCTAAAAAAGTATTTTGTGTCCCCTTGAAAAAGAAAGGCAACATCGTCATCTCTGTTGCCCCCTACCCGATGGATATTGATCTTTATCAATCCCAAAAAGCACTTGATAACGGTAAACTTGCATTAGACGATGAAGGTATCATAGTACTGGTATCAAAATGCCGTGATGGAATAGGTGAAGATGCTTTTCTAAGACTGTTATGCAAAGCAGATTCCCCCCAGAAAGTTCTTGACATACTTGGTGATGAATACAAACTTGGATATCATAAAGCAGCAAAGATGGCACAAATTGGGATACGGGCAAAAATGTGGGCAGTGACAGATTTAGATGAAGATATTATCAAGAAAGCTCTTTTAACACCCTATAAAGATATCCAAAGAGCAGTAGATGATGCCATAAAGTTGATAAAAGCAAAGGGCAAAAAACCAAGAATAATAATCATGCCTACAGGCAGTCTGACCATACCAATAATAAATGGAGAATGATAAAAATGGATTTCAGCTGGGCAGATGAACAAATACTATGGCGAAAAACTGTAAGAGAATTCGCTCAAAAAAATATAAAACCAAAAATCCGTGACATTGATACAGATAAAAAAATTCCTGAAACCATCATAAAAGAGATGGGAAAATTAGGTCTATTAGCCCCCACTGTGTCAAAAGAATATGGTGGAGCTGATCTTGATTGGATAATGGCATGTATCGCCGCTGAAGAACTAGGTCGCGCAGATATCAGCCTTGCCATCCCAGTTTTATATCTTGTTGAGGCGGCATGGGGTTTTATTTTCAATCGTTATGGATCAGCTAATGCAAAGGAGGAATACCTCCCAAAAATTACGTCCGGTAATGCCTTTTGTGGTATAGCTGTGACTGAACCCAAGGGTGGTTCAGATATTGTTGGAGCCACAAAAACAAATGCTGTACAAAAAGGGAAAAATTGGGTCTTAAATGGTGAGAAAATCTTTATCAGTGGAATAACGGAATCAATGAACTGGGGCGGTATCCATCTTACCCTTGCACGCACTCAGCCATCTGCCGGCCACAAAGGTTTTTCTTTATTTGCCGTACCACTTAAAAATAATGAAAATATTGAAACCACTTTGTTTGAGGATATGGGACGAATGGGTATATCGACAGGTGGTTTCACCATGAACAACATCGAATTAACGGGGGAACATTTAATCGGAGACCTAAACCGGGGTTTCTACTATGCAATGGAAGGTTTCTCAGCAGCACGAACACTTATCGGTGCAACATGTGTTGGCGCAGCAGAAGCAGCATTAAAACTAGGAATTGAACATATTAAAACCAGGAAAGCATTTGGGTGGTCTCTTGGAAGCTTTGAAGGAATACAGTTTCCACTGGCAGAACACTATACCAATATAGAAAGTGTTAAACTTCTAAACTATCGCGCCGCATGGACCATGGATAAAATGTATAGGGAAAACAAGTTTTCACATCATGATGTCGCAATCGCAGCAGCTATGAGTAAGCTTCGCGCACCAGTATACGCATTTCAATTAATGAACGAAGTAGCGGACTGGTTAGGTGCTCTTGGTTACACAAAGGAATACCCACTAGAAATGGGAGTCAGAGGAATAAGATCATATTCAATTGGTGCAGAAGGAACAATGAATATAATGAAAATCATCATTGCTAGAGAAATACTAGGAAAAGAATTTTTACCATATAAATAAAAAATATTTTTTTTTTTTATCTTTCAATTTCAGTGTTATTTTTATCCCGGATTAAAAAAACAGGCTTATCATTTTCAAGTTATACATCACACTTGGTAATCTCATCATGTATAATTTTTTCTGACAGTTTTTTCAGCATCTGAAAAACTTTTTTCATATACTTCGGCTATATCTATTATCTTATAGGTTCCCATAATTATATCTACGCTTTTTCTTGTACCTAAATCATTTTTTAACTTAACTCTTTTTGATAATCGGTAAGAATTATTGGAAATATTTATTAAGCATTCTTTTTTTCCTAATATGAACAAAGATGAATAATGATACAATATTTATTAAAAGTGGAGATCAAAAAGCAAAAATAACTAGGCTTGGAAGAATTTATAGAATGAAAGTTAAATCAGAGAAAATGGAAGCAAAAATTGCTGAGATAGAACCACATAGAAAATCAAGATGGTATCGACATGATGGTGAAGAAATACATCTTTGTATTGAAGGCGAAATGGAATACGAAGTTGGTGAACATTCATATAAACTTTCCAAAGGAGATATATTATGGCACAAATCTACATTAAAACATAGAGCAAAAAATCATGGCGATAAAAAAGTAAAATATATCACTATTGGTACACCACCTACTTTTATAGAAAGTGATTTATAAAACGGTTATCGGTAGCATCTTTTTTTTTTTTTATTATTATGTCAATGAAATTTTGCACTAGTGTATTTTCTTTATACCAATAGATCTTACGGTTCATATACTAAAAATTTGGTGAAATTTATAAGAATATTTCAGTTCCTGTAGAATTCTTTCCTAATTCCTTGATCTTTTGTGTAAATTCTGTGGTTATTTTTGCATATTTCTGGCCTTCTGATGCAGAGATCCATGATAAACGGAGACGTTCATGTTCTAAACCAAGGTTTTCAAATATTTTTTTTAGTACGGCAAATCGTCTTCGTGTGTGATAATTTCCGCTCTGGTAATGGCAATCACCGGGATGACAACCTGTTAAGAGAACACCATCTGCACCATTTAGATAACCTTTCAAGATAAAAAGAGGATCGACCCTGCTCGAACACATCACCCTAATGGGTATGATAGAGGTGGGATATTTAAGTCTGCTAGTTCCCGCTAGATCTGCTCCTGCATAGGAGCACCAATTACAAAGAAAAGTAAGTATTTTTGGCATAAAATCATCATCTTTTTTCATCCATCACCTCTATTTTTCAATTTCAGTCAATTCTTTTTCTTTAAACGTTGTAAGAGGAATTTTTTCCGTAATACTTTTTCCAGGGATATACTCAAACATGTGCTGAACAGATTCACCGATTTTCTTAAAAATAATTGAAAGGGGTATATCCACGGGGCAGACATCTTCACATGAACCACATCCAACACAAGAAATAGCGATGTGTGACAATCGACCAAGGTGATAATAGAGCGTATTAGGTGGAACCCTCACTGCTCCTCTCCGTCTCAGCTCAGATTCATAATGGGAAGGCCCATATTCAGAGTCAGACGACTCAAACTCGCATAACTTGCAATAACAAATAGGGCAAACCTTACTGCATCCATGGCACCCTATGCATTTTCCAAATATATTTATCAGACCATCCATGCCTGTTAATTTTGGGGTTATTTCATCAAAAATTTTTTTCTTTTCTGCTTCTCTTTTTCCTCGGAAATTATCTAGGTTCTTTTTCTTAGATTCTTTTTCACTATATTTTTTCTTTATGTCTTTGTCTTTGGCTAATTCTTCCCCTTTTTTTGATTCAATAAAAATTTCACATTGGCTATCTAGAGTCTTGTTGCCCACTAGGTTAATCGTCATATCTGTATTATAGGGTATAAATTCTGTACATGCTTTACAAGCCGGTCTTAAATTAGGGGGTATTTCCTCTTTTTTTATCGCGGTCCAGTACTGTGATAGGTTTTTGTCAATAGTTCCGTCATGGACCATGTTCAAAGGATAGACGCCACCGCATGTCGCACTTATAAACATGATGTTTTCCAGGAATCCCTGTTCAAGTTTTACAAGTTCTATAAACGCTCTTAGTTCACAGGGTTTTAACACCACGGCCACGGGTTCACTTGTAGCCCCATTCATGGTAAAACGGGATAATAATTTCCCGGCATTAATAGGCATTAATGGAAAAAAGGGTACTGTATCCTTGAGCTCATCTGATCGTGTAATCAGTGAATACGCTACATCTCCTCCTTTATTTAGCTTTTTTAATGTGAACACTCCTTTTACCTTGCTTTTGTCTAATAGAAATTTGAGGAATTCACGGATACCCATTTCAACGCTTTGATTTATTGTTAGCACCTTAGTCATGGACATCCTCTACTTCAGATAGTTCTTCTTTTATGAAAGTGGTTAGGGGAAGGGGTTCCTCCAGGCTTTTACCGGCGATATAATCAAATAAGCCTTGGGTTTCATCCGCGGTCATACTGAATAGCTGTGCGACAGGGATAGACATGGGGCATGCATCTTCACACGATCCACAGCTTACACATGACAGACTCATATGTACCATTCTTCCTATATGAAAAATGGTGGTATCAGGTAAGAATCTAATGGATCCCTTGGATTTTGCAATCCGGAGATAATCATCAGATGGATGTTTCATCTTATCAGAATCAAAATAGCACACACGGCAACAACAAATGGGGCAGGCTCTCATACAGTTATGACAATTTATACAGTGGCTAAATGTGTCAAGAAATTTATCCAGGTTTTTTATACTGGACTGTAAGTCTTTATGTGCCTGCTTTCTTTTTTTCTGTTTCTCTTTTGCATTCTCTTTAACTTTGGCAAGCCAAGTATCAATATTTTTGTTGGATATTAAACCAAGTTTATCTAGAATGTCCTTTCCTTTTTTGGTATTAGACACAATAAAAAAAGCATCTTTTTGTACACCTCGAGTACCTATGTGAAGATCACCGGCTACCATACTGGATTTATCGCATATCCGGCACACTGGTCTCATTACTGTATCATCCTCTATCCTTATGGCATCCTCGAATTTTTTAAGGGACTTTTCAGGGTCCTTAATGAAGCTAGGAGTAGGCATGACACCAAAGCAATCCATACTAATAAGGACAATATTATCTAAATCTATCTGACCAAGCTTTGTTAGTTCAACTGTTGCCCTTATTTCACACGGGCGCATAATTGCAGCAATTTTTTTATTTCCTTTTCCCCGTCGGGTTATACTAGAAATTGCCTTGGCTCCTTGAACAGACATGATTGGGGGAAGGGGAAATGTATCTTTGAGAAGCTCTTTATCCGTTAATAATACATATGCAAATGAATCACCAGCTGGAACTTTCATAGAGATGAGAACAGCATCGAAAACACCTTGTTCCATTGCTTTTTTAAGGAAATCATTGACCGTTTCTTTTTGTGTATTTTTTACCTGGATGACCACTCCTTTATCCTCAGAACTATCACTAGAATTATTCATAAAACAGCCTCCTTGAGTTCTTGGCGCAGTTGATTAAAAGTGAAATGTTTGAGACTAGCTGCACCCGAGGGGCATGCAGCAACACAATTACCGCATCCTCGACATATTACCTCGTTGGCAACACAAACTTTTTTTGTTGAATCAAACGTGATGACTCCGTATGAGCAAACCGTAAGGCATGTTTTACATCCAATACAAAATGATTCAGATATATGGGCCACTTTTACTTCGGGTTCGATTTTTTTACCAGGTATAAGTGATGAAAGTATTTTTCCAGCAACTGCTTCTGCTTGAATAAGTGTATTTTGGATACTTTTAGGTCCTTGGGCACAGCCAGCGATGTATACTCCTTCTGTGGATGTTGTCACTGGCCCTAGCTTTTCATGTTCTTCAGCAAAAAATCCTTCATCATCCTGAGAAATTCTAGTGAATTCGGCAAGTTTTTTTGTATCCACTGAGGGTTCTAGAGCAGGGGAAAGAATAACCATATCAACCCCGTGGCTTTTTTTATTGCCTTGTTCATCATTATGGGTAATGGTTAGCTTATTTCCTGGGTTAGTAATTTTGATAGAGTCAATCCTGATAAAATCATTCTTTTTTCCCCTACTTTGCTCATAGAATTTTTGATACGATTTCTCAGGAAGGCATAAATCAGTGTAAAAATTAGAGATTTTGATCTCAGGAATTTTATTTTGGAGATACCTGACAAATTTAATTGAATACATACAACATATCTCGGAACAATAACCTTTTTTATCCCTGCCGACACAGTGAATAATAGCCACGGATTTCGGTGTTTTACCATTTTTTAGACGAATGTTTCCTGCCAAATTCATTTTTTCAAATTCCAAAGCGGTAATAACATTGTCAAATTTTCCATAGCCATAGTTAGGATCATCTGTAGGATCAAAAAGAGCACACCCCGTAGCTAATACCACTGCGCCAACATTGAATCCAACAGTTGTTTTATCTTCATTATTATTTTGTGTAACCGTTCCCTCAAAATTTCCAAAGAAACCCAGTATCTCTGTTACCTCACAGTTGGTATAAACCTTGATGTTATCATTATTAGTGACTTGGTCAATTTTATCCTGAATAATCTTTGGGCAAGACTGCATATCTGGAAAAGTTTTTTCAAGGTTTGTAACCACTCCGCCTAACTGGGAGGTTTTTTCCACTAAATAGATTTTTCTCTGGGGACTTGCAAGATGTAAACTTGCCTCCATACCTGCAATACCGCCGCCAATAACCAAGACATCTGGATTGCTCTCTATCTCTTTTTTTTCAAGTGGAACATGATAACGTACGCGTCCAATAGCCGCTTTTGTTAAGCGAATAGCTTTATTTGTTGCTTCCTCTTTATTTTCGGTGATCCATGCGCATTGTTCGCGGATGTTGGCAAGTTGGAATAGAAAGGGATTGATGCCTGCGTTTTCACATATTGTCATAAAGGTGTGTTGATGGTCTCGGGGTGAGCATGCAGCAACAACAAGGTGTGTTAAACCATTTTTTTTAATTTGTTCTTCAAGAAATTTTTTACCTTGTTCGGAGCAAAGAAGTTTATACCGTGTGGCGATCGATACGTCATCAAGGGGTGAGACAGCTTTGATTACTTTATCTATATCAATTTTTTCAGCGATATTTGGGCCACATTCACATATGTAGACACCTATTTTTCTATCCATTGATTCCTTCCTGTGATGCAGATAATATTTTTCCTACTGCTGCGTTTGCTTGGGATACTGTTTCTTGAATATTTTTTGGTCCTTGGGAGCATCCTGCTATGAAAACTCCAGGTTTGGGGGTGACCACGGAGGATATATTTTGGTTTTCTTCTTTGTAAAAACCTAGGTCATCACAGGTTATACCTAATATGTTAGCAAGTTGTGAGGCATCGGTGTTGGGTACTATTGCTGGAGAGAGGATCACCATGTCCACGATGATGTTTCTTTTTTTTCCCTTTTCATCTGTATGGGTAATGGCTATTTTTTGTCCTTGCTGTGTGATTTTAATATCGGTAGCGCGAATCAGTGTTGTACCTGTTTGTTTGATTTTTTCATAGAATTTTTGGTGTGATTTTCCAGGTATGCAGAGATCTGTGTACAGTTCAAATATTTGTATTTCGGGTATTTTGGATTTTAGATAATGGTTGAATTTTAGTGAATACATGCAGCATACAGATGAGCAATATCCTTGTTTATCCCTGCCGATGCAGTGTATGATTGCTCCAGATTTGGGTGTTTTACCATTCTTTAATTGTATCTTTCCTTGGGTTGGTCCATTTGATGCATACAGTCTTTCAAATTCTAGTGCGGTATACACATCATTAATTTTTTTGTATCCATAGTGGGGAGTGTTGTTGGGGTCGAATAGTTTATATCCTGTAGCTACAATGATGGCTTCGACGTTCAGCTCTATTTTTTCATCCTTTTGATTAAAATCTATAGCATTAAACATGCAGGCGTCTTGACAAGCCTGGCAATCTTTCCCCTGGAATCGAAGACAGTTATTGGTGTCAATACAGGGAACATTTGGGAGTGCTCCTGCACAGGGAATGTATATGGCTTTTCTAGTGGACAGTCCTTCTTCGAACTCATTTTTAATGCTGACAGGGCAGGGGTCAAAACATGCTGTACATCCTATACAGTTATCCATATCAACATATCTGGGTTTTTTATGGATTTTTACTTTAAAATCTCCGGGTGATCCCTTTACGTCTTCTACCGTTGCTAGCATGATTAGATTGATGTTTTTATCCTGCAGAAGGTCTTGTTGTTTTGGGGAAATCATGCAGGTGGAGCATTCCATGTTGGAAAATACCTCTTCAAATTTGATGGACATACCCCCGGTATAAGAGTTTTTTTCGATTAAGTGCACTTTTCTATCAGATTTGGACAGCATTAAACTAGCTTCAATTCCTGCAATTCCAGCCCCTATGACTAAAATATCTGAATTACTGTTTTTATTATTCATATCCCTTTTTTTTTTTAATCTATAGTCCCGTGTTTTTTTTCATGGGGTTTGGTCCCATTTTCTTTATTTTTTCAGTGAATTCAGTAATAATATCTGCAAATCTTTGGCCTTCTGATGCAGAGATCCATGATAAACAGAGCCGGTCATGTTCTAAACCAAGGCTTTCAACTACTTTTTTTAATGTGGCAAATCGCCTCCGGGTATAATAATTTCCTTCATCATAGTGGCAGTCCCCGGGGTGACATCCTGCTATCAGTACACCATCTGCACCCCTCAAGAGTGCAGTTAGAACTAGAACTGGATCAACCCTACTGGAGCACATGACTCGGATTGGTGTAAGGGAAGAGGGAACCTGAAGTTTACTGGTACCTGCTAAATCTGCCCCGGCATAGGAACACCA
>DAQA01000042.1 GCA_002502685.1 Euryarchaeota archaeon UBA202 | reverse complement strand
TGATCATATCAACTGTATTTGCAGGGGGCACTATAACATGTTTTTTCATTATCTCGTTATTGGGCCAATTCGCTGGGATTGCATACCCCTTATCAGCCACTTGTAATCCCTCTATCATCCTAACTATTTCATCCATGTTCCTTCCCAGCTCTAAGGGGTAATAAAGAATGGCTCTCACAATACCTTTGGGGCCAACAATAAACACTGCTCGCACTGTCTGTGTTCCCCCAGCTTGGGTGTGAAGCATACCAAGTATACGACCGACTTGACCGGCATTGTCTGCAATGATTGGAAACTTGATTTCAACATCTAAGTTTTCCTTTATCCATTCCTCCCATTTTAAATGAGCAAAAACCTGGTCAATGCTTAGGCCAATTAAATCACAGTTAAGTTCCTGAAATTTCTTGTATCTTTTTTGGAAAGCAACAAATTCTGTTGTGCAAACAGGTGTAAAGTCTCCTGGGTGGCTAAAAAGGATAAACCATCTGCCTTTATAATCACTGGGGAGTTTGATTTTTCCCCGTGTTGTATTCACTGTCATTTCAGGAAATGAGTCACCAATTAAGGGTATAGTGTTTTCATTCATTATTTTCACCTAGCCGGGTAATAAGATGCAGTTATAAAAATCTTATTGCCGATTGTACCCAATATGTAACAAATATATTATGTCCTTGGGAATAACTGATAAAAAGGGAGCGAAATACCTCAGATACCCTAACATAAAATACTGTCGGGGATTAGGGATGCTATATTAAAGAGAAAGGGGGGGCCGGTTTTTTTTAATCTGTATAGCCCCCTATCTTGAGACTTGGGTCACCCAGAAGTACCCATTGTTCCACTGATTTTACGTGATCATCTTCCTCTAAATCATAGCAAGTAACATAGCTAATAATGGTTTGGCCATAGGCATCTCCAAGTATGTCATGATTCTCTTCTGCATACTGTCTAAAAAACTCCTTTGAAATCCAACCGTCGAAACCACCAATTGTACAATCTTTACCTAGGATGCCATATCCAAGACCGGTATTACCAATAGTGGCAATAGCCCCTCGTTCAGGCAGACGGGTTAACCACCAGCTCCAGCATTCAGGTGTAGGCATACCATACGTCCACATGGATTTTTTATTAAACAAATCCAACATGGACCATACAAGTGACACATTGAACTGGCTGTTATGACAGCCTCCTACAACACAAATAAAGGGTTTATCAGTATTTGTTAATGTATCCATGGGGAAAATCGGTGGAAAAAATGCTAGATTAACAAAGCCTGTGACACTCCCATGTTGACGATTACCTGGGACACCGGGGTAATGATCACCCCATGACCCTGGGCTTCCGTGACCTGAAAAAAATGCAAATCCACAGCCCTCATTCAATGTCTCAATCACATCTGATTGGCCGGTCAATGCTCCATTTGATGTCCAAAGGAGAATCTCTTCAAAATCATCAGGCATATAGTACAAAGCTCCGCCTTGCCCCTGGAGGCTTTTCCCTCCTGTTACCCATTCTCCTTCATAGTACATCTCTGTGCCGTTTCTCCATTCCGAAAAAACAATACCGCCATCACTGTTTTCAATCCATACATGGATATCAGTGATATTGCCGTAGGGCTTAGGATCATAGGATTTTCCACGAATATGCATAATGCCATTTGTGTAATTCACGTCAGCCCACCCTGTAAATTCATTGCCATAGGCCTCTCCTGCAGTTGGCTGGTAGAAATAATCTGTGTTCCCCAGTATATTCCCATTTGAAGGAGAGGTTATCTCGGCAATGGCCGGGAAGGGATACGCCTCGACTTTAAGGTGATCGTCATGATTAAAAGACACAGAGGTGCCAGTTGACTGATCAACGGTTACTTGCACGATATCAAGTGGTCCTGGCATACGCTCCCCGTCTATGCTTTGGGCATAAATTGTATATTCCCCGGAAGATAGATTATTTACATCCCATTGGATATCAAGATCTTCTTGATCAAGGAATCCATCGCCAGATATGACAACGATTTTATTAAACCATGAAGGATCAGCGGGCTGGCTTTCATAGGTAATAATTTTTTCAACAAGGTTTTCTACCTCACGTGTGTTTCGACAGGCGAGTCTTCCGAGATAGACATCGGGATATAAATCAAGACCTGTATCATTTTCTGTACCGGGACGACTCCATGCTGCAAAAATACCATCCCCATTTGGATCCCAATCCTCAAAGAGACCACCTTCCTTGTAGATATCAGCATAATAAAGATCACTGATAACACCAGGATCATGGATTGTATCCTCACTTAAAGGATGCTCCGGATTGTCAAATAGGTTATTATATCTCACTGGGACATGCCAGTCCCGTGTTCCTTGATTTGGGTCATCTCTTGACCTTGCCAAGAGAGGCGATTTTAAACCACCCACCAACAAAACATATGTGATTCCCCAATCCTCTATTGCATCCTTGAGGAAGTATTTTATTTTTTCTGGATTATCCACCCCAAAATATTCAGCATAGATTTCCTCTGTTGTTTTTAGGAGGGTTTGCATATCATGATCATTCTTATGATCCACCAGGGACTGCAAGGGAGTGGAAAAATCAGGTGGGGCAATGATAACCAGATCATAGGCAGACGTGGCAGGAAAGGGATTGCATGAAGGCTTATCATAGGTGATAGATATATCTGCCTCCTGAGCGACATACAAGGCATCTTGCAGTGGTATATAACGTACTGGGAAGAACTGTACGGTTAGATAGGTAACACGTTGATTATCTGAATTCAAGCCACATCCAACATCATAGTGATACCAAGAGGGGGGATACGGGTCATTACTTGAGTAGACATCATTGTTTTTATGCTGTGAACTACTTCCTCCTGGCCCAGGTAAGAGGGAGACAGGAGTTGGGGCAAATCGAATTTCTTTTTTGAGGATTGTCTCTTGTATAAGTCCAGGTTTCACGTCAACTTCAATATTTCGGATACCGAAGGGAAGTTCTAGTATTGTAACAATTTTTGGCAACATTGGCTCTCCGGGTGTCATGATAAATAAAGACGAATTTTCGAAAGAGAGATCATGATAATACTCATCGTATTCATTTATCAAAAGAGGAGGAACTGATATGTGATAGGTCTTATCCATATCTTGGGGGCCAGTTCCAGAGAGAACAATGGTTCCATACGCATTAGTTAGTAAAATACAAACTAGGGTAATTAGCAACATTTTTTTCATTTTTCCGCCTCTAAAAGATTATAATATATGTGTATATATTTGTTTTTGTATGAATATATAAAAAGATGAACACAGGGAGGATTTAAGTAGGATTCCCATAAAATGAGAAGGCAACCATTTACGGTTGGCACAGTGCTTTATCAAAAGCCATGGCCTTGATGGGGCCGATATCATTAAATGTCTCACTATTGGTTTATATGTTTCTGATATTTCCCCTTCAAATGAGGAAAAAAAATCTTTTATACTGTTTATTTTCCCTGTTGCCACTGGGTATCTTGTAGGAGATGGACAAATACTCCATCACCATTTGTGATATTAAATGAATCTGATGCGTTATTGTTTAGATAGCTACGATAGGTCCCAGTTAGGGGGTTCCATGTTGAAACGGCATCACATCCCGTAATGCTACCAAGGAGGGAATCAGCGGTTACCATGCTTTGTTTATGCCATCCTATGAGGTTATAGCCTTTTATTAATGAGACCGGTATGGGCTGAAGGGGATTTCCACTAAGAGTAAAGAGAGTGGTGTTCCACACATGAATAAAGTACCCCCGTCTGGGCATAACGGGAAAATCATTAATGAAAGTACCCGTGGGATGAGAATGATATGTTTGGTTTAGAGAATCCCATCCAACGATAGAATCACAGGTATCTCCAATGGCCCGAGAAAGCGAGGAAGCTGTATAGTTACTTTGAAGGGAGATGGTAATCAAATTCCATCCTTGAGATAAACGGAATTGAAAGATAATCCATAAATTTGAATACTGTGTGTTGCCAGATAAATCCTCAGCTTTTAATGAAAAATAATAAGCACCAAAGTTGGGATAGCTAATATTGAGATAGTAAATGTCAGTGTCCCCATAACGATTCAGGGATAAATTGGTACTCAGGGAATATGGATCGAGAATGGATGCATTCACTGTCTTAATACCCTGATTATCTTTTGCCGTGCAGGTGATATTGACAACATTGTTTCCTTTTGTACGGTATATGGAAATATTGGATATTTCAGGACTGTGTGGATCTTGCACACTTATCTTCACCGAGGCATTTGTGACACGTGTTGGAACTTGAAGAGCTGAGGGATTGCCAATCACAATATTAGATAAATTAAGAGGGGAGGTGCCATTATTGTTTTTACTTAGCAATTTAATGGTTACAAATGTTCCAGGTGTGGATACACCATCCTGGGGGGACAGAATAACGTTAAAGACACCCCTGATGGACCCATTCACGTTATCAATGATTCCGGGATGAAAATAATTAGGATATCCCTGAAATAAATCACCTTCGAAAATACTGTCCACGGCAATAAGGTTGGGATTGAAAACTAACTCCATTTGAACACCAGCGATGGATTCCCCGGGGACAACATAGATATGTATGGTAAAAAATGAGTTTTCTGAAACAATTTGAGAATAAGGAGTTACATTTATCCAGGAGGAAGATTTTGATGTATAACTGATGGGAAAAAAATTTGTAAAATCGTTTTTATCCAAGGGTATATCTCTTGAATTATTAATAAGAGAGGTGGTATGTACCTGTAGCGGATAGTTCCCAGATGAAAAATCAGTTTGAGATTTAATTATTTCTTCCAGGGGAGGTGTTATACCATGGGCAGAATTGATAATACAAAATAAAATACAGCCCACCAACAGTTTACATAGAGAAATTTTTTCCCCCAGTATTTTCATGTTTGTATGCTAAATCTTATCAAACCATATAAAAGGTATTGTTTTTTTTTTGGATGACGCTATACAGTGTAAACAAAACAATTAAAATCAGTATAATATTATGGACTTGTATGTCTTTTGAATTACGGGTGAAAAAAAATACTCCGCTTACTGGCGAGACTGACCCAAAACTAGTTGCTGAAACATTTCTTAAATTAATTGGTTATCTGTCTAATGGTGAAAAAGTGACCTCTATTCCTTTTCGATTATTCGCTTGTTTTCTATTCCATCCCCAAAAGGAATGGATGGTGGATGAATTAACAATTGAGTTGAAAACCACCAAGGCTACTGTATATCGTCATCTCAACAAAATCAAGGCCCTGGATATCCTTGAGGAAGGAAAAATTGAGGAAGGAAAAAAAGCAAAAAAGACATATAAAATAAGATATGAGAATCTTAAAAAAGCCTGGAATTTTGTGGAGGCCAATGTGGAATTGGCCATGAACAATTATGGTGAAACTGTAAACCATCTTCAAAAATTAGTGGAGGCAAGATAATGGAAAAATTAGTGGAGGGATCAGAATATATAATTCGTTCCATAGGAGGCAAGGATGAAATGTTGGTTACACAAGGCGAATTTGTTGGCTATGCATCCATTGGTAAAGGAGACGGGGGTATATGCATAAAATTGGGTAAGTCAAATGAGGATATGGCAAATAAAATTCGGATTATACCTCTAATGATGATTCTCTCCATTGATATAATCAAGTCAAAAAAAGAAAAAAAAAAGAAGAACGAAGTCGGCAATCATTATTATCGATAACCCTGGAAAAGAATATCTGTTGGTACTGCCAAGATAAATGAATGTAAAAAATATTATAAATTCAGGAAAAAAAAATTAAAATTAAAAATAGATATTTCAACCTAATCAGTAGAGTATCCCTTTTGAAATGAAAAATGACATAATGAAAAAATCACAATAAACATCATTTCTCTTTAATCATACCATTTGTATCCTAAATGAGAAAGAAAATACTTAGACCAAATATGTTTTAATCATTATAGTACTACCTAAAAGATATGCCAATAAAAACTGCCCTCACGATGGCTGCCTCTGACCCAAGTGGAGGAACAGGAATTCAGTCGGATCTGAAAACTTTTTCTTTTGCTAAGATCCATGGCACATCAATTATAACCTGTATTACAGCACAAAACACAAGCGGTGTTCATGCAATATATCCCCTTGATTTAGAAGTCATAGAAACACAACTTGACAGCCTTATGAATGATTTATTTATTGCAGCCACAAAAACAGGGATGCTTTGCAGCCAGAAAATCATTCATCTCTTATCAAACAAGATTCAAGATTATGGGTTAAAAACGATTGTCGACCCAGTAATGGCTGTAACAACAGATAATCAACATGCCCAAAAAAATATTCTAAGAGCACTTATCCATGACCTGATCCCTCAAGCCTATTTCGTAACGCCTGATATTGACGAAGCTGCATCTCTTACCCAAACAAAAATCGATGATCTTAAAACAATAAAGGAGGCTTGTGGAATTATCAAGGAAATGGGGCCACGATTTGTCTTGATTACGGGAGGACATCTTCCCGGAAAACATGCAAGAGATGTCCTATATGATGGAAAAAAATACACTATGTTTTCGTTGCCCCGGGTAAAAAGTAATGCCCGCGGGCCAGGATGTACTCTTTCGGCTCTTATCACAGCTTATGTGGCACAGGGATTTAAGATACTGGATGCCATAGAGAAAGCAAAACGATGCATATGGGCAATGCTTTATTATGGTTATAGGCCTGGAAAAGGGAATGATGCCATGAATCATAACCCTCCTCATCATCCACCATTTCTGAAATCTGACTATATATCCTATTGGATAACACTCCAGGACGCAATTGATCATCTTGTATCTTTTCTTCCTTTGGAATTGATTCCAGAGGTGGGAATAAATTTTGTCTATGCTCTCCCCGCTGCTACACAGACAAAAGATGTGCTAGGGATATCTGGCAGAATCATAAAACAAAATGGAAAGCCCTTTCAAGCAGGAGAAATTCAATTAGGGGGGTCAAGACATATTGCTTCAATAATTATCACCTGTATGAGACAAAATCCAAATAAAAGATCAGCCATGAACATTGCCTATTCCCCTGGGCTAATAGCAAATGCTAAAAAAAAGGGGTGGAAAATTGGAAGTTTTGACCGCAGAAAAGAACCACCAAATCGGAGAACCATGGACTGGGGAACACAAACAGTTATCCAATCCCGGGGAAACATACCTGATCTTATTTGGGATGCGGGAGCACCAGGCAAAGAGCCAATGATACGTGTTATTTCAGAATCACCCCCGGGTATCCTAGGGATAATAAAAAGCCTAACAGAAAGATATTAAGCAAGTTGTTTCTTATTTCCATAAAAATGAAGGCCACAGTACATGTGAAAGGAATTGTCCAAGGGGTTGGCTTCCGTCCTTTTATTTATAATCTAGCCATGGAAAACGACCTGACGGGTTATGTAGTAAACATGGGGGACGCCGGTGTTGAAATAGTTGCAGAAGGAAGCCAAAAGAACATTATTTGTTTTCTCAAAAAAATTAGGGAAAATAAACCTGCCTTAGCACTTATAGAAAAGATGGATGTTCAATGGGTTTCAAAAAAACCAGTCCATAAATCTTTTGTAATAAAAAAAAGTATAACCGAAAAAACGGGAGAAAAATCAATTATACCCCCCGATGTCTCAATCTGTGATAAATGCATCCAGGAGCTTGAAGATAAATCAAACAGGCGACATAATTATTTTTTCACCACATGTACAAATTGTGGACCACGGTATACTATCATCACGAATCTTCCCTATGATCGCCCCACTACCACCATGAAGCCCTTTCCTCCCTGTAGGGAATGTGAACATGAATATACGAACCCCAAGGATAGACGATATCATGCTCAAACTATTGCCTGTCATAAATGTGGCCCGCAGGTATATTTTACAGATGGACAGAGAACATATAAGAGTTTACAGGCCATTACGACTGCACGAAAGCTACTCTCCCAAGGACATATTCTTGCCATCAAAGGCAACGGGGGCTTTCATCTTGCGTGCAGTATTAGAGACGCATCTGCTATACAGGAGATACGGAAATATTTGGGAAGAAAACAAAAACCCTTTGCTGTGATGGTACAGGATATACCAACGGCAGAACAACTGGTCCACATAAATAAACACGAAAAAAAAATTCTCACATCACCTGTCCGCCCCATAGTAGTTTTAGAAAAAAAAACAACAGACTATAATACGTCACTCATCGCACCTGACCTTCACACCATGGGGATTATGCTGCCCTACACTGGTCTTCATTACCTGTTGTTTCATCAAACAGATGAAAAAGCATATGTGATGACAAGCGCTAATTTTCCGGGGGGGCCCATAATTTGTACCAATGAAAAAATTAAGGAATTTAGTGAGTATGCCCTTTATTATAACCGGGAAATTTTTCAACGCTGTGATGATTCATTGATACGATTCGTGGATGACCATCCTGTATTGCTTCGGCGTTCACGGGGATATGTTCCCCTTCCCGTGTTTATGCCATTTCATGCGAAAAATATTGTTGCTTTGGGGCCAGAGCTTGATGGTGTCACTTGTATACTGACAGGTGACAAGGCGTTTTTGTCACAGTATATTGGAAACACCACTGAAATGGAAACATTGCAATTTTTAGAGGAAGCCACCCGTCATCTTCTCCATCTCACCAATACAACCCCAGAGGCTGTCGCCTGTGATCTTCATCCACGGTTTAATACCACACGGTTAGCAAAGGACTGGAGTGAAAATTTAAACATACCTCTGGTACAGGTTCAGCATCACCATGCCCATGTGGCTTCTGTTATGGTGGAAAATAATTTAGGAATGTATGATAAAATCATGGGTATAGATGCCGATGGAGCAGGATATGGTGATGATGGCACTATTTGGGGTGGCGAGATTTTATCTTGTACACTGGGGGGATATTCACGTGTTGGGCATCTTGAGGAACAGCTCCTGGTTGGAGGTGATCTTGCTACTCGTTATCCTTTGCGGATAGTTGCAAGTATCCTTTTTGATAGCATGGAGAGAGGAAAACTTGCAAGATGGCTTTATGGGCATGCGCAGGATTTTCCCCATGGAAGAAAAGAAATTGATCTTATTCTAAGCCAGCGTGAGAAGGGATATGGGAATAAAACTTCTAGTTGTGGACGTATTCTTGATGCAGTGGCTGCCCTATTAAATATCTGTACCCAACGAACATATGAAGGAGAACCTGCCATGAAACTTGAAGCGGTGGCACTTGGGGGTAAAGATACCTTGGATCTAGAGCCACGGATGATACATGACTCCATTGTGGATACCACCTATCTGTTAGAAGAGATCTGGAATAGTATGACGGATGACCGGGAGAATCTTGCATTCTCCGCTCAATCATATCTTGCACGCTCTCTTGCCAGTATCGCTATAAAAAATGCAAAAAAAAGGGATATAGAAATAATTGGGTTTTCTGGGGGATGTGCCTATAATGATCATTTGTCACGAGTTATTCGAAAAGAGATTACTGATGCAGGATTCAGGTTTATCCGGAATAGACAGGTTCCGCCAGGTGATGGCGGGGTTGCCTTGGGGCAAGCAGCTGTAACATATGCACAAATGATTTAACAATAAAATCAATTATACTACATGAAAATCCTTGTCCATATCTGTTGTGCACCCTGTTTTGCCTATCCTCATCAAAGAATACAGGATCAAGGAGATACTGTCGTGGGATATTGGTTTAATCCAAATATTCATCCCTTTATGGAATATTGTGCACGAAGAGACGCTGTCCAAAAGTATGCCTCCTTGGAGGATGTAGCGGTGATATATGACGACTATACGTTGATGCCGTATCTCTCCATGATAATGGCTGAAATTGAACAGGGGAAAGACCGCTGTTTGGCATGTTATCGGTATCGTCTTGAAAAAACAGCTGCCTATGCCAGGAAACATGGTTTTGATGGCTTTACCACGACGCTGCTTTCTTCTCATCATCAAAAACATAAAAAGATTCGGGAAATCGGGGAAAAAATCGCAGATACATATGATATTTTATTTTATTATCAGGATTTTCGGGAGGGATGGAGTCACGGCCGGGCTCTCAGCATGCAATATAGCTTATATCGACAGCGTTACTGTGGCTGCCTGTGGAGTGAATATGAGAAATATAAAGAATAAAATGATTTTAGACGCGTCCTCGTGCACAATGCACACACACACCATGATGGGGATTATAACAGTTGCTGCAGACATTTCTTCCACATAAATGACAGGTGTGCAATACATCTATTGTTCCACAGATGGAACACATTCCTTTGAGGATCATGGCAACATATATTATTTTGTGGTATTAAAATGATAATAATAGAAAAGATACTAATATTTTTTGTGTGGAGATTGCGGTACAGTTTATATGGGAGTCATAAAAAGTGTGTGGCTCTATAAAATATACCCTTTTTCTAATTTTTTTTATCACAGATTACAAAAAAAGATAAATAAAAAATAAAATTGGGTGATGAAAAAAATTTAAGGGGGGGACAAAAATATCGTATATTCCCTGTTTTTATAGGAAGTAAAACAGTCTCTAAATAAATAATAAATTACATATATTGCAAAGGCTATGGATAGGATTGGTCGGTTATCCTTGAATAAAAAAATTTGGATTGCTTTCCTCCTCGCCATAATTCTTATTCTTCCCTCTAATATAGCATGGGAGATACGTATAATTGATATTGACAATGATGAAAATGCACTCCCGGAAAACGGGATGACCAGTGTTTCTGGTGAATTATCACTTTATGAAAATTTAGAGAATTTTTTTGGGATAACTACAGGGATATGGGGTGACACTGAATACGTCATCAAGGAATTTGCCGCACAGTATCTGTCCACTGATGACTCATTAGAACAACAATTACACGGGCTGGTGCAGGAATTGCATACCTATCTTCTTTCAGAAAAAATTATTGAGGACTATCTTATAAAACCCCTACAGGATATTAACAATCAACGAGATATCCTGAAGCAGGAATTGTTAGTCATCACTGGAGATATACATAAAATATCTAGTACAAATCCTCACTGGCTAAAAGACGCCATTACCAAAACCTATGACTTGCATAATATCATCGTCAGCCAAAAAAAAATAGATAAACTGGATACGCTCATCAATGATCTCCCTGTGGATTTACAGGATGCACTGGCATTATTACTCTATGCCATCAATGAGGCCACCATACTCATCAACCAGGCAACACAGAACATTACCTCCGCCGAAAGAGTATTCCTGGAAAAAAATCGGGATACACTAGCAGATGAACAGGGATTTGAGATACCTGGAATCTCTGATATATTCATGGATCTTATCAAAGGACCACTGCTTCAAACTGATGAAAAAAAAGACAATGAAATCATATACCGCTATCAAAAAATAATAAATAAAGTAGAAATGCCCAAAATATTCACGGCATCAATAATAATCATGGAGAGCATAAAAAACTCTCTTCCAATCCTAGTACGATATCAAAATTTTGATGATGAACTACTTTTTTGTGACCCCATGAACCTAATCATACTGGGAGGTAAAAGTGAAAATAAATACATCCATGATTATATTCTGTCACTTGATCTAGGGGGAAACGATAATTATACCAATAATGCAGGGGGGGCACAACACGGAGTCAGTATCTGCATTGATCTTGCAGGTGATGACCACTATCAGGGCAACAGAAACAGCCAAGGCGCAGGATTTTTAGGGATAGGAATACTCATTGATATCACGGGTAATGATACCTATATATCACAGTCCTGGTCCCAGGGATCCGCATGCAGCGGGATAGGATGCCTAGCGGATGTTTGGGGCCATGATGCCTATATCTCAGAAAACTATGCGCAGGGAAGCGCCATGGGTGAAGGTTTAGGAATCGCTTTTGATTATAGTGGTGATGATCTATGGTTTTCCACTAGCTATTCACAGGGGAAGGCAAGTGAAGATGCGTTGGGTTGTCTTCTGGATGCATTTGGGGATGATACCTATATCGCGCATGAAAATTCTCAAGGGAGAGGCCTGTCTCAAGGAGGGGGATTTCTTGTGGATATATTTGGCGATGACTCTTATCTGTCGGATACCCGGTCTCAAGGATGCGGTGACCGTGGAGGGAATAATGGGCCAAGTATCGGTGTTCTTGTTGATACGGATGGCGATGATCAGTATATCGCTCATGATTCATCCCAGGGTTTTGGGCATTATTCAGGTATTGGCCTTCTTTTAGATGGTGGGGGTGATGATAATTATTCAGCCACTAGCTCTTCTCAGGCATTTGGAGGTTTAGCGGGGATTGGTATGCTTACTGATTTGTATGGGAATGATATCTATTCTAAGATCACTACTGTTGATTATGTGAATATTGGTCTTTCGTTTCAATTGGACACTATGGGGGAGGATCACTACTTTATTCCTAGCCAAAATAGTACGGATTTATTGGATAGTCTTCGAAACAATATTTTCTCCTTTTTTTTAGAGGATGGGTCGGGAGTGTGGGATTGGAAAACATTTGGCTTGTTTAGAGATTAGGAACTATCTTTGTTTTCATTTTTTTTTTTGTGTTAGAAGGTGTGCTTTTCGCAGAGGCTCGGGTATACGGTATTGGCACATTTTTTTGGCTATGCCTAGGGATGTGGGAAGGGATACTTTATGGCCGGGTGATACAAAGATGGGTTTTTGTGTCCCGTGGGGCCATAGTGCCCATCCCACTTTTTTTCCTTGATGGATGAGAGGAGCAAAATCATGTTTAGCGTTCTGGAGGGATACTGTACCACATAACAAATTTTTGGCTATCCCTATGGAGGGTATGTCCAGGACAACACCCAGGTGGGATGCAAGACCGAAATGATGGGGATGAGAAATGCCATGTCCGTCAAGAAGGAGAAGAGAGGGTGGTGTAATATTTTTCATTAGGTGTTTGATTATGGGGAGTTCTCGATAGGTAAGATAGGTGGGTATATAGGGGAAATCTGTTTTCATCTGGATGGTTTTTGTGGCAACAAGGGCATGAGTATGATAATCCATGGCCACGTAGGCCGCATGGGCATCACGGCCCTGGTAGGATACATCCACTCCCCCAATAATATCAAGAGTGGTGAAAGCATCCTTTAATATCAGAAAGCGTTGGAGAAGGAGTTGTTTTTTTCTTAATGTTTTTAGAGGATAAGTGGTGGTAAAATCATGGAATACTATTTCTTTATATTTTTGGATGGCTGTTTTATGAATAGGTATATTTTCTTGCTGAAGCAAGTGTTTCTTTTTTTTTCCCTCTATTTTGCCGTTATCCTCTATGACGCGATGCCAGGGGATGGGGGTACTGTCATGAAAGGCATCCAGGGTTTCTTTTACCGCTCTTTTGGCTCTTTTATCACCCAGGGCTAGTGCAAGATGTGTATAGGTTGAGACCCTGCCAGGGGGTATTTGCTTGACCAGATTATAAAGATAATTATAGAGATCCATGGATATACCGGGGAATAAGAGAGAAAGATATAAAAAATAAATTTATGTTTATAGATATATATGGAGGTATATACCTATTAATAATTGAAAAATAAATATCATGAACATTGTGGGTGTCGATCTGGCTGCTAAACAAAAAAATTCTACGGGTATCTGTAGCCTTAACCAAGAAACATGCCTTTTCACCTTGTACTCAGATAGGGATATTATTGAGGGTGTTCAAGATCATATGCCCGAATTAATTGCCCTGGATGCTCCCTTGATTAAGGGAAAAATTAGGATACGGGAAGTGGATCGTTATCTGAAGAAATACGGTGCGTTGCTCCCTACAATACCATCCATGAAACCCCTTGTACGACGGGGAGGTAAAATGGCCGATATTTTTATCTCCCAAGGATATGAAGTCATAGAGGTGTTTCCTACGGCCACAGCAAAAATATTGGGGGTGTACTCCCCGGATTACAAACTCATGGCACAAGAATTTGGTATTCAGCCACGAAATGAACACGAGATGGATGCATATCTTGCAGCACTTACGGGAAAGTTGAAGGTGGCACATCAAGCTGTTGAAATCGGTGATGATAATGGCAGGGTTATCCTTCCCAGGAAAAAAAATGAAGAACTATCATGAAGAGCATCCCTAACTAAAAAAATGGGTGCTGTAATTATTGCCAGGGATACTAACTTTTTAGTGAAAACTGTACAAAGGGGGATGTAGTTTCCCTTGGGGGTTTTCTTGGTCGGTGTGCCAGGGGAAGAGTATTGTTTCTTTTATTAAGTAGGTGATATGAAAAATATATAGGGGGTTGAGAATATGGATTATGCTGGCTGTATAACTTATAGAACTATTCGGAAGGTGCTGGAGGCTGTGGCTGTTGCGCCTGCTAGTTTGTCCTTGACAACAATTTGAACTGTATAATATCCTGGATCAATATCTGTTGATGTCGGTATATTGTTATATATCCAGAGGTTTTCTGGATTCAAATCCTCAGGATAGTTTTGATGCTCATTTAGAAATTCCTGATTCGGTATTAGTATTTCACCTTGGGAGTCTAAAAGTGTGAGATTTTCTGTTATCCATATCTCATTGGTGCCATCACTGTTAGGATTATAGTAGTTATTATTAATATTCATATAAATCCACACCATATCACCTGGGTTATATGTGGCATCAGGCTGTTCTTTGTATTCGCGATACCCCGTGGGATGCTCTGAACAAAATACCACATTTGAGATAGAAAGATCACCATTTGTGGATTCTTCCTCAACACACCCAATCGAGAAAGTCACAAGGACTATACTTGCAATAATACCTATTAATATTTTTGTGTTCATGGCTTGTCACCTATTTTTTTATATATTGTTTACACCCAGTATAATCCAATTATTTATTTAAACATTACTCAACCCCTCACCACATAGGGGGATATTGTTCTTTGCAATCCAAATGGCCTGTATCCTTCTACCATTCTTTTAATTTCTCTGAAGCGGGTCCTCCACCAACCCCCCAATGCGACTTGGGTACTTCATGGACAAGTACCTCAACGGCATGTTCAGGGATACCCACTTCAACAAAGACACCTGTTATCCTGCGAATGATGGTTGCCACCTTTTTTTTATCCATTCCCTCCCAGATATGTACATGAACTATGGGCATAATATCTCCATAGCTAGAGAAATATGGAAGTGTTATTTTAAATCTTCTTAAAAAAAGATACTGGGGGATACAACATATTCATGGTTCCTAAGGATCAATACAAAAAAAATAACAGAGGATAATACCAAAGAATAAGAAATAAAAAATAAATAAACTACATAGATGAAAGAGCTAAAAGAAGGAGAAGAATAGGAAATCTCCTCCTTGTAACCCATTCCTCTCAAGGATAGTCATGGCCCCATGTATGCTATAAGTATTCTGGCACAAATATCAAACAAACAAGGCAAAGATAGACCAGGGTAATACGATAATGATTCCAGGGATCTATAGATACATAATAGGTTGCGCAAAAAGAAGAAGAGACATAAACCTAAAAAAAATAGTGGAAAAGATGGGAAAAACGGGA
Source organism: Euryarchaeota archaeon UBA202 (assembly GCA_002502685.1). GTDB lineage: Archaea > Thermoplasmatota > E2 > UBA202 > UBA202 > UBA202. The sequence goes on along the minus strand of DAQA01000042.1, from coordinate 13,852 downwards.
TAATAGATAATACTGATGGGTTAGGGTAAAACAAATACTTTTTTAGAGGTAAAACATGTTTCTGGAATAGGAAGAGGATTACTGATGGAATTTATGGATGTCATAAAACTGCGTAAAAGCACCCGTAGCTATGCATCAGATGATATAGAGGATGATAAAATAGAGAGGATGCTGCACTGTGCCCGCTTGTCTCCATCATGGGAAAATAAACAATGCTGGCATTTTCTTGTCATTAAAGAGAAAAAGACACTGGATGCCCTCTCCAGGACCACGTTTATTAACCGCTGGATAAAAAATACACCAGTCCTGATTGTGGCTTGCGGCAACCCAAAGAAAAGCGACAGTCGTGATGGCATGGATTATTTTCTTGTGGATGTAGCAATAGCATTGGAATATCTTGTTTTAGTGGCAACAGATATGGGAGTGGGAACCTGCTGGATTGGTAGCTTTAATGAACAGAAGATAAAAGATATATTGGATATACCCCAGTATATACGAGTAATTGCATTAACACCAGTTGGCTATCCTGCCAAGACCACTACATTTAAGGAAAAAGCAATAAAAATGATTACCTCTAGTAACCAAAGAAAAGATATAGCCAAAATAACCCATTATGAAAAATGGTAAATGGAAACAGTTATTCGCAATAGACAACAGAAACAATTTTTTTTAGGGAATTACTCTTATCTAAGTAAAGAAGATGTAGATAGACACAATACCCAGAGGGCAGATAGTTTTCTAGGAGCCTGGCTATTGGTAGGTAATCCTAGAGAGGGGTAAGGTGCAAATGGGCAAAATGTTTTTATTTTATTGGCTAGTTTCTAGGGATAGATAATGAAAAAAGTACCCGTGGGATGCACCACACTCGATACCATTCTTGGAGGGGGATTAAAACCAGGGATAATTACTTTAATCTATGGTGAACCGGGGACAGGAAAAACAAATATCTGTATTCTAGCCTCCTGTACTAATGCTTCAAAAGAAAAAAAAATAGTGTATATAACTTCTGAAGGTGTTTCACAAGAAAGACTGCGGCAGATTTGTAAAAAAAATAATAAAAAACCTCTTGAAAACATATTATTTTTTTCTCCTGAAAATCTAGAAGAACAGGAAAAAATTATTGATAAGGCCCTCAAGATTAGATGTGGATTGCTGGTGATTGACACAGTCAATAAATTCTATCGGCTTCAGTTAAGCAGCAATAAAGATGCTGCAAATCGGTCACTTACCCGCCAGATGGTAACCTTGCAACTTGCCGCCAAAAAATACCAGATCCCCATCATTTTAACAGGCCAGGTTTACCAAAATGAAACAGGAGTAAAACCCTTCGCCAATCGAATTATATCACCTCTGGCAAAAACAATTATACAATTAAAAAAACAAGAATACGCAAATACACGGGGGAGCGAGGCACGGGAGGCAATTGTCATGAAACACCCGTGCTATAAAACAAAAGAAAAAGTACGGTTTTTCATAACTGCCCAGGGATTAGAATAATAAAATAAATTGCCAAGCAGGCTATTTTTATTTTTTCTTTATTTTTTTAACTTCTGCCTTCAGTCGTTTCTTTTCTACCTTGGCCCTATCTTTTTCTTTTTTTTCCTCAAGGGATGCAGGAAATGAACACTGGTTCCTTTGGGATGTCTCTTCCTGAACACTAAGACCGGTTCTATACCTGTAGGTCCCTATTAAACCAATTAAAATATACACAATTAATGCCGTTAAAATAGAGAAGAAAAACCAAGAGGGTAAATGTGGATAAAAATATCGTGTGGCTAAAAAAACGGTCAACAAACCCAGTCCTGCCCAGGCATGATGACGATAAATCTTATATTCCCTTTTATACTCACGCAATTTTTTTTGTTTTCCATTTTCCATAAATCACATCCCGTAAGGGTGATAAAAACGGATATAAAAATACTAGTATAAATTTTCTTGGATAATAAAAAAAAAATTTAGCATTATCATGCCTTATATATCTTTATTATTCATCTAACAGGGTCATTTTTCCCCGAAAATATTTAGAGTAACCAATTTTAGAGTGACCAATAAGTCTGTAGTGTATCTTTTAATTGATTTATCACTGGAATTACATCACCTGTTTCCCGGGTTTCATCCCTAATCTGTAGGGGTGTATTGTTCAACTCGCCAATCTGTACCGCAACTGCTTTTTTCAAACTATCAAGATCATAGCCGCCCTCCAGGCTACACACTATTTTATCCTGTATATCCCTGAAACATCTCACCATTTCCCCAAAAAAATCAATAGTAAGAGATAAACCACCCAAAGGATCGGCATGATGAGAATCAAAACCAGAGGAAAATAAAATCATATCAGGACGAAACTGTTCTGCAATGGGCAACATAATTTCATCAAGAATTTTTCTAACCCCTTGATTTCCAGTTCCATACGGGAGGGGTGCATTCACTGTGAAACCCTCTCCCTGGCCATAGCCAATCTCGTCCACAGCTCCTGTACCCGGAAAATAGGGAAAAAGATGAAAGGATTCATAAAGGATATCACTGCGATCATAAAAAATGGAGCAAGTGCCATTCCCATGATGCAGATCATGGTCAAAAACCAGGACCCGAAATCCCTTCCTGGCCAACCTATCAGCTGCCAATGCTACATTATTAAACAAACAAAAACCCATTGACCGTGACGATGTAGCATGATGACCCGGAGGACGAACAAGGGCAAACGCATTGTCAACCTTCCCCTCTGCAACACATCGACAAGCCTCAACTACACCACCAGTAGCAAGGCATGCAACATCATATGACTGGGGAACGACATAGGTATCAGGATCAATCCATCCATCTCCATTTTTAACTTGATTAATCATGGCTAGGCTATGTACTTTTTCTAAATCTATTTCCTTTAAGGGTAACGGGTCTATCACACTTAGATCATCAAAAAAATAGGTTTCTTCAAGATAGCCCTGTATCGCAATTAATCTCTGGGCGTTTTCGGGGTGGGATGGATTATTGTGGATAAGAAAATCCTTGGAATAAACGATTGCTGTCACAGAGGGTAATGAGGCATCTTTTTTTATATGTATTTCCCAAAAATAGAGTTTTTGCAACACAAAATAGGGATACCATAAAAAAATAGAATGGCCTTGATAATGAACTATTCCCCCCTCTAAAAACGTAGATTACGGGTAAAGAAGTGATAGTGAGTGGATAGGCAACTTTATAATTTGTTGCCTTATTTCCCATAAAATGAAGAATCTGGAAGCAATCGTAAAAAAAATAGAGAAAAAACTTGATGAAAAGGACAATCTTCGGGAAAAAGCAATCAAAAAATGTCGAGAAATTATACGTGTCTGCAGAAAAGCCATTGTGGGAATGCATGGAGAAAAGATAAGTGAGAAGGAGATTACCCAGGCATGCACATTAAATAAGGAATTAAAAAATATCCTCGAGGATTACCCGGATCTTTCAATGGCAGGCTATGTGGAACATGCATCACAAGAATTAGTGGAAGGCTGCTGCCTGTTGGCCATATTACAGGGTGAACAACTTCCTACCCCTGAAAAATTAGATGTCAGCTATTCATCCTATCTTTTGGGTCTGGGGGATGTGGTAGGGGAACTACGGAGGAACATTTTGGATCTTATCAAGATGGGTGAAATGGAGAGAGCAGAAGAGATTTTTGAAAAAATGGAACAAATTTATAGTGTACTCATGAGGTTTGATTACCCATCAGGCTTTGTCCCCATCAAAAAAAAACAGGACGTGGCACGACAGCTTATTGAGAGAACACGGGGGACACTTTTGTTATCGGGTAAGAATTGGTCACTGGAAAAAAAACTTGATGGCCTGCTGGTGATGATAGAAGAAAATAAGCAGAAAAAGAAAAAACAGAAGACTCCATCCGAGGGAGATGATTTCGGTTTGGATATCGACTCGGTGTGGAAGTAACAAAAAAAAAGATTGTAAAAAAGATTCACTTCTCGCCTCATTGATAAACACTCATTTTTCTCTGTATCTTCAAATATAAAGACCCATTATTTTTATATAGGGTATATCATTACAGGCAGATGATTAGGCCACGAAAAATCAAAACCTACTGTACACACTGTAAACAACATACCACTCATAGTATCGAACGGGTTAAAAAACATAAAGCATCAGAGTTAAAACTTGGTCAAAGAAGATTTCGGCGGGTACTTAGAGGATATCGTGGATACCCCCGGCCAAAGCCAGAGGGACGGGAAAAACCTACCCGTCGTGTCTATTTACGTTATAAATGTGGAAAGTGTGGTAAATATCATCAAAAAAAATGTTTACGAGCGAAAAAATTTGAATTTAAAGAATAGGAATCATGAGAAAAAATAAATTTTTAAAGGTTAAATGCCCGGATTGCGAGAATATCCAGATAGTTTTTAGTAAAGCAAGTACCCCTGTCTTTTGTCAAGTATGCGGTGGGAAACTCTCTGATCCAACCGGTGGAAAGGCTGATTTTAAAGGAGAAATCGTCAGTGAGCTGGAGTAAACAATGCCGGTAAAAGACTTTCCAGACAAAGGCGAACTTGTCGTGGGAACGGTTAATAAAGCCAAAGGATTTGGTGCATTCATAACCCTAGAGGAATATCCCAATAAGGAAGGGTTTCTCCATATCAAGGAAGTGGCAACCGGCTGGGTTAAAAATATAAGAAATTATGTCCGGGAAAAACAGCGGGTTGTTTGCCAAGTGATCGATATCGATCCGTCAAAAAGCCATATTGATCTTTCTTTGAAACGAGTTAATGACCATCAAAGAAGAGAGAAGATACAACAGTGGAAAAATGAGCAGAAGGCAGAAAAACTCTTGGAGATGGTGGCAAAGAGCGGTAATATATCCCTGAAAAAAATTCATCAGATCGGGGAAGAGTTGAAAAAAAAGTATGGAACACTTTTTAGGGCATTTGAAGAGGTAACAACGGATCCCGAGGTATTAACGGATGATGGATTTACAGGTGGCTGGATACCCGCATTTATTGGCATTGCAAAGGAAAACATTTCTGTTCCCTTTGTCAATGTGAAAGGTTTCCTGAAATTGTTTACCCCCCAAAAAGAGGGGATAAAACATATTATTGAGGCCTTACAAAAAGTAGAAAAAAATGATCAGGATCTTGAGGTAAAAGTAAAATATTATTCTGCGCCCCTTTACACCATATCAGTCCAGGCTGATGATTATAAAACTGCTGAAAAGGAATTAAAGGAGGGTGCAGATAGGGCAATAGCCCATATATCCAAACTGGGTGGGGAGGGAGACTTTATTCGGGAGATGAAATGAGGTATTGTCACTCCTGTGACCTGTATAGCCTAGCGGATTCGTGTCCCGTGTGTAAAAAAAAAACAGTTAATCCTGTTCCTGCACGTTTTTCTCCCGAGGATAAATATGGTGACTATCGACGGAAATTAAAAAAGATTGAGGGGTAATCATGGAAAAAAAAGTGAGGATAGAAGGTGTTATCACGCGTATGTTGGAGATGCCGACATTAAAAGAGTCGGTGTTGATTGAGGGATTGCCGGGTGTGGGCAATGTGGGGAAATTGGCAGCGGAGCATCTCATAGATGAGATAAAGGCGAAGAAATTTGCCGAGATTTATTCTGATAGTTTTCCCCCCCAGGTGTTTATTAATCCTGAGGGGACGGTTCGCTTGGTGAAAAATGAGTTATATTATCATAGGGGTAAAAAAAGGGATCTGGTCATATTAACGGGTGATTATCAGGGTTTAACATCGGTTGGTCAATATCATTTGGTAAATACTGTTCTGGATCTTGCTGAAAAATTGGGGACAAAGATGATCTATACACTGGGGGGGTATGGTATTGGGCGGGAAATTAGACATCCGCGTATTACGGGGGCGGCAACCGATATAGAGTTGGTGGAAGAATTGAAAAAATTTGGTGTTGTGTTTAAAGATGAGCCCTCTGGGGGTATTGTTGGTGCGTCTGGTCTTTTGTTGGGTATGGGGAAATTACGGGGGATGAAGGGTGTTTGTTTGATGGGTGAGACATCGGGGTATATGGTTGATCCCAATAGTGCCCGTGAGGTGATAAAGGTGTTGTCACAGTCCTTGGGTCTGGAGATTAGTCTTTCTGAATTGGAGAGCAAGGCTAAGGAGATTGATAAGATTTCAAAAAAGATTCGTCATATCGAAAAAGCCATGGATGAAAAAAAACCTGATGATTTACGATATATCGGCTAAATGGGAAACAAAAGATGGAGAGAATCATTCTCCCCCTCAGTAATTTTCACTTCCTTTAGGCACTTCAAGCAGGAATAGAACCCTTTAGATTCTAGATCATGTAGGCGGGAGTATATCTCCTGATGGACTCATCACTTTTTTTATGACATCTATTTATTCATATCATAAGGCACTGTTTTAGGATTAGGAGAAGGTTAGTGTTAACTGGCAGGGTCAGTGTGGACTTGGTAAACAGATACTTAGTATGTAGAAATATGTGAAATTCTATCCTTTGCGGGGGTACTGCCCATCTATTTTTATAATTTGGGTAAACAGGGAAGTGCTCTATGTGTGTTTTTTTCTTTTTAATTGCGGATGATTATCAAGGAATATTTTGACTTTCTGCTTCTCTTTTTGATTCATATTTTGGTGTACAGTCTCAAGATGTTCAAGTATCCCGATTTTTGTTTCCCCGCAGAGTGGACACTGATAGGCTCTTTCTTCTGGAATAAATGCTTCGAGGACAAAATCATGAGTTAGGGCAATCCATAAAATGAAGGGGAGAGCCATATTGGTAATGCCTGAAAATGAGACTATCGCTCGTGCCCAGGAGTGGCCGTCATAATAGGGGAAATGGGCAACCAGGTTTATGACATGGAATACAAAAAGGATAGGCAGGCCCCATGCCAGTGATTTCAGTATTCTTTGTTTACGAATCAGGGGTGTTGCCAAGATGAGGGCTAAGAAGGATGCAAGGTTAAAATTTATCAATTCTGTATTTTCAAGATTAATGAGGCCCCCCCGGTACATAAAATATATTTCTCCATTATGATGCAGTGCCACATCATATCCCATTCCTTTCAGTAAAAGGTGTGAGACATGGGAAATAACCAATGTGTAGTATCTGCCAATCTGTGTCCAAAGAATGAAAAACAGTATGGAAAAAATCACAAATTTGATGATGAATGCTGTTTTTGGTCTATTTTTCACAAAACCGGAGAGGTGTGACCAGGGGGATGGCACCTGGGAAATAATATCCTTAGTATTTTTTTTTGTGTTCATGTTTTCGCGATTTTTTCTATCCAGATAAACCACAGGAGGATAATAACAATGATAAATGTTCCCTGCCAGAGATATGAATGTACATATTCGAATAGGTCGTGGTGATGATCTCCAATGTATACCAAAAAGACCATTCTTGTAATATTAAGTAGAAAAATCAGGGATACACCCAAGAGTATTCCTTCCCCTTTTTTTATGATTTTGGCTGGGTAGGCCAGGACACATGAGACATAAATCATGATGGCGAAAAGACCCGTGCATTCCTGGATAATCTCAAATGTGGTAGTTTCTAGGATTAATAATGTGTCTTCTACGGTGACTTCTAGGCCGAAAAAATGTGCGGTGATGGCGGTTATCTCCGCGGTCCATTTTTTGAGGAAATCAAAGGAATTCTCGAAGAGATAAAATAGGCTAAAAAATAGGGTGATGGTGAAGATGAAAATGAGGAGAAAGGCTACAACCTGTCTATTATTGTGGATGCTATGTATCAGGTATCGATAAATTTTTTTTGGGGTGATCACATGCCCTCCAATATTTTATGGGTTTTAGATTTTTCCCACTTGTATCTCATGGATTGTACTATCCAGTAGCTCCGAATGTAAAAAAATACCAAGGAAAGAAAAATTTAACAGAAGTAAATTACATTAAAAATTTTTGCACTACTGGCATAAGCCACAGTAGTTTTTTACCAAGGAATATCTATAGGCTTGGCAGTCATTTTTTTGATTCTATTAGTATTTGGAAAAATTGACATATTTAATTCGGGCAGGTAATGAGAGAGGCAAAAAGAGTGGATAATAAGGCAAGGTGCCTGAGTGAGGAGAAAGATATAAATGAAAGCAAGCAAAGAAAAAATAGTATAGGAGAGGTTCACAAGAAATTATTGATGCAGAAGAATATCAAGAATCAGTGATCCTTGGAAGTAACCTATTTTAACCTTTTCTGCTTATACGAAGGGGTGTTATCAATTCACCAAGGACAAGAAGCAGTGCGTTATGCTCGATTGGTAATAGAATACCAGGTTGAGGGGAAAAGATTAGATGCTCTCCCCAACACAGGATTGGATATGATGGCAGGTGTTTTTGTCACCATAAAGACCTATCCCGAGGATGACCTGCGTGGGTGTATTGGTATCCCGGAGTCTGTTACGACACTGGACAAAGCTTTACGAGAAGCGGCGACATCTGTCATCCATGATCCTCGTTTTCCTCCTCTGTCGGCACCAGAGTTACCGAATATTATTGTTGAGGTTACTGTATTAACCCCTCCTGAAATAATAAAGGTAAACCATCCACGAGAGTATCCCCAGTTTGTGGAGGTGGGGAAAGATGGCTTAATTGTGGAAAAGAACAATTATAAGGGATTGCTTTTACCCCAGGTTCCCCTTGAGTGGAAGTGGGATGTTAATGAATTTCTTTCTCATACCTGCTTAAAAGCAGGTTTGCCACCTTATGCCTGGCTTGACCCGAATGTAAAGATCTATAAATTTCAGGGGGAAATTTTCTCTGAGACAGAACCCTATAAAGAGATTATAAAAAAATGATGCAGTGATGGATAACGTTTCAAAAAAAATGGATAAATTGCCGCGTTATACTGCCATTCTTGAGGGAAAACAGAAAAGTAAGTATCTTAGCTGTAAAACTATTCCTGTTGACTTTGAGGGAGGTGATAATTTAGGAACTCTTTGGAATATACATGACAGCTCCCATGATGGCTACCATAAAAAGATGGATTCTTCTCTTTTGGATTTAAAAATGTTTATTGCTAAAAAAATAGTGCACAAATGTCATTTGTGTGAAAGACGATGCGGCAGTGATAGAACAAAAATGGAGGGAGAGTGTGGTGTATCCCGGTCACAAATTGCTTCTGAGTTTCTTCATTATGGGGAGGAACATGTTCTTGTGCCCTCCTATACTATTTTTTTTTCGGGATGCACTTTTAGGTGCGTGTTTTGCCAGAATTGGGATATATCCCAAAAGATCTGCGGGAGATATATTGAGCCTGAGAGATTAGCTGGTAAAATTGATGCATCAGGAGGGATAAATGTTAACTGGGTGGGTGGTGAGCCTACACCCAATCTTTCCTATATTTTCCAGGTCCTGGGATACTGCAAAGTAAATATTCCCCAAGTGTGGAATTCAAACATGTATTGTTCCCAGGAAACAATGAAGCTGCTATGTGATGTCATGGATGTATACTTAACTGATTTTAAGTTTGGAAATGACAGGTGTGCACAAAGATTATCAGATGTTGATAACTATTGGGAGATTATTAGTCGTAACCACCTTATAGCCTATGACCAGGGAGAGATTATTGTCCGGCATCTGGTGTTACCAAATCATATTGATTGTTGTTCTCTTCCGGTGTTGGACTGGATTGCGGATAATATTCCCCATGCCTTGGTAAATATTATGGCTCAATACAGGCCCTGCTATAAAGCAACCCAGTATGGGGACATTGCCCGGCCAGTATCTAGAACGGAATACCAAAGAGTGGTGAACCATGGAAAAGAACAAGGATTGAATTTGATTTAGACTTCCAGAGTATGCACGTTTATCCAAAGGGGGATATAATTGTAGGAGGCGGTTTCTTTATTTTCGTCTATAAAAATAGATTATGATGAGTGCCCCTAGTAGAGTAAGTAGTTCAAATCCAGGTATACCTCCCTCCTTTTCTATGGTGATTGTGGTAGTATATGTGTCACTATCCATATCATCATCTGTGACGGTGAGACTTACTGTGTATGTCCCCACTTTTTCGTAGGTATGGATGGGATTGGATGTTACAGAATAATGATTATCACCAAATTCCCAATACCATGAGGTAATGGTACCATCAGTGTCATTGGATTGATCAGTGAAAGAGACAGTACGGTCATCAATGGAATAATTGAACAAGGCACTGGGCTCCACGTTAAAGATTTCAATGACCTTCTGGATGGCATTGGTTTCTTGGTCATTGTCTTTTACTTCCAGGGTTAGGATATAGATTCCATTTATGGTGTATAGATGGTCAATATTTTTTCCATAAGCGATGGTTTCATCCCCAAAATCCCAGGTCCAATTAATGATTGATCCATCAGGATCCTCTGAAAGATCAAGGAAGGTAACAGTTTCCAAATCAGTGGGTTCTTTGGGTGTCCATGTAAAGTTGGCAACAGGGGGTTTATTCACGGGGACAGTAAATGACCGGGTGAGGGGAGTGGCAATATTGCCTGCTTTGTCACGTGCCTGTAGATAGAATGTATAGGCTCCCCCGGGTAAATCATAATAATTTTTGCTTGTTGCTGTATCCCAGGGTGACCAGGATGCCTCATAGCTCTCTAGCTTATATTGGTATTCCACAAGTGATAGGGGAGTATAATCATCATTTCCCATCCATTCAAACAAGATATCAGTATCGGTGATTTGCCCCATGGGGCCATGGGTTATGGTGAGAGTTGGGGGCATGATATCTCCCCCAATGGTCAGGGTGGTAAGATGATCAGCCAGGGCCCAACTGGATCCATTGTATCCATTAAATTCTGTTAGGTTAACCCCGGTGTGTGAGTACTTATGCCAAGACTGGGCTGTTTTATTCCAATAAAATATACCCAATAATTGACTGGTGTTCATGCTGCTATTTATCACATCATCACTGGTGAAAAAGAGAGTAAGATTAATGGGCCACTCAATGGCGGTGGTATTGGCAATGTTTAATTCCGGAAAGAGGGGTACCAATCCCAACTCTTGGGTTACATTGGGATAAGGATTGTAGGGATAACGAGAGATAGTTACGGTGGTATTTGATGTGGAATTAATGTGTAAGAGCATACCGGTTTCTTGGGATACATCAATCGTGTTTTCTCCAGTGGTGATTATTTCACTCTGGGTTGTTTCATAGAACCAAAAATGGTAAAGGCTTGAATTTATGTGATTTCCCGAGGGGTCTTGCACCCCGATATAGAAAGTGAAGTGACCGGTTACGTGATAGGTCTTATTGAAGTAATAGGTTGTATTATCTGTTTTATTTTCCAGTAAGGAATAATTCTTCTTGCTGCCATTGGGCAAGGTCATATAAAGAAACACCTGGTCTATGTGATGGTTATCAGTGATGATGGCTGAAATATTAATCCATCCCCCCGGCATTTGAACAGGAGCAAATAGGTCTATATTTGTTATCTCTGGGGGAATGGAGTCAGTGACCTGAATTGATACCAAATCAAGATCAGGACTGGGCCCAGACTCGTTTCCCACACTCACATTATACACACCCGGAACCATGAGTGGATGAACACTGAAATTGATGGTTTGTGTTTCGTTTGCATCAAGTGAAAGTGTCCTATTACATCCATAATGAATAGATCCATTAATGTACAAGAAAACAGTGATATTTCCCCTAATATCACCAATATTTGTTACCGTAACGCTCATGTTAGATGCAGCACCCAATGGCACATCACTGTGTGTTACATTGAGGTTTGCATAGATAAAGGTGGGGGGCATAAGGACAGTTACCAACGCAGGATCAAGATTTGGGGCGGGACTGGTCGCATTACCCACTGTCACATTATATATACCTGGAGTCATGAGGGGGTGAACCACTAGGATAATGGTTTTTGTCTCCCCACTCTGTATAAACACGGTCCGGTTACAGTTATGATGCAGGGTGTCATTGATATATAAAAATATGGTGGCATAGCCATCGATGTCACCATTATTTGTCACATTAACGTGAAGAGTGACTGATTCACCCCGTAAAATCGTTTGGGGGGAGATAGTAAGAGATTCAGGAGTAAACTGGGGAGGCTTACGGATGGTTATCACCAGTGGTTCAAGATATTCTACGGGACTGGTCTTATTTCCCACAGTCACCGTACATACCCCCGGATTCATTAAGGGATGACTTTCCAGTGACACCTGTTGTGTCTCATGTGCATCAAGCCATACCGTGGTATTACACCCGTAATGACGGGAGTCATTTACATACAAAAACACGGTCACATTTCCCCCCATATTACCACTATTGGTGACATTCACATAAATAGTTGGCGAGGCACCCCGTAAAAGGATTATGCCAGGCTTAATACTAAGGTTAGTAAAGCTAAACATGGGGGGTACACGGACAGTTATAACTAGCGGTTCAAAATCTTCTGCAGGACTGGTTTTATTGCCCACAGTCACTGTATATATCCCTGGATTCATCAAAGGATGACTCATCAGTGACACCTGTTTTGTCTCATGTGCATCAAGCCATACCGTGGTATTCACCCCGGGTTGAAGGGAGTCATTCACATACAAAAACAGGGTCATATTTCCTCCTCTCTCACCAGTATTGGTAACATTCATAGACAGATTCACCCGGTCACCAACGAGTAAGTCAGGGGAGAGTACACTAAGATTGCTGAAGCTTACATGTGACTGCATGTAATCACTGATTTCAAGGGTGTATATCTGTGAAATATTTACATTGCCACTGGTGTCATTAGCCCAAATGAAAAAAGAATACGATCCTGGGAGAGCATAGGTGGTGTTATAATAATAACTTCCCTTGTCCATGGTGACATTGAGTGATTGAAAGCCCGGGGGACCGGTTATATTAAGTTTAACCGTGTCCACACCCCGGTTATCGGTCACATTACAGGTAATATTTACATATCCTCCCGATGAGGGATGATCCGAGGTAAACCCTATAGTGTTTATGTCTGGGGGGAGAGTATCTGCTAAAATGGTGACACTGCCATTGTGTAGTTGTAATGAAACAGGCTCTATCTGTTCATCCACAATGATCACATTTGTTAGCTCAAGAAGAGACATTCCGGGTATACCCAGTGAGGAAAATGTTATGGTGGAAAATGTCCCCGGTGAGCTAGTTCCTGTGCTTGATAAATAGATGGCTGATATAATCCTGGATATGGTTCCATTGGTGTTATCTATTATTCCCGGCTCAGAATAGGTGTTATATCCCTCAAAAAGGTTTCCCATGGATACATCATTGGCTTGGAGAAGGGTGGAATTAAAGGAAAGATTGCATTGAATCCCCATGATGGGTATATGGGGAGTAATCGTAATATTCACCGTGAAGGTATCATCAGGATCGATAACCTGGCTGATGGGTGAAATAGTAACCAAGGTGTAGATATTGTGTACAATAACTGTTACCGGGGTCAGGGGATCGCTATAATCTTGGCCATCATGAGCTCGTACAGTAATGGTGTGATTACCATTAGACACCAGGGAGGTATTCCAGTGATAACTCCAACTGATATAGGGCGGGGCCATAAAGAGGCCCACGGGCTCCCAATCACCTAAATCTATCCGCAGGGTGATGTTTAAGGGATCATCATCACTGTCATAGGCAAAACCCATAATGGTTGTAAGATTAGCCACCATGTCCCCATCTGATGGATAAGTGATATTTATCATGGGGGGGGTATTCTGTTGGGTATTGTCCACCATGACATCTATAGAGGTGACATTGGAGTAATCGGTGCCGTCAAAACTCTGGGCGGATATTCTACAGATCCCATTATTTTCCAGAGTGGTATCCCACTGATATGTCCAATTGGTTGTCCCCGTGGCAGTAATCCAAGGACCCCGATCAAGACTAACCTCCACATGATACACCTC
>DAQA01000039.1 GCA_002502685.1 Euryarchaeota archaeon UBA202 | reverse complement strand
CCCCATACCATACAATTCATTGCTTTTTCAGGACAGGAAGTAGGCACATATGGCAGCTTTATGTATGCACGGGATGCCAGTGCCCGGGGAGATAATATAGTTGCTGTTATCAATATTGATATGATTGGGTATGCCAATACCACCAAGGGGGGTAACATGATACGGATGTTTCGGGCACCCCGGGCGGCATGGATAGAATCATTTGCCACCAGGGTGGCTGAAAAATACCATAATATGACTGGCTTATCCGTCCAGGCAATTCCTAATTACCGGGGTGCTGATCACCAGGCCTTTCTTGAGTATGGCTATGACGCAGTCTTCTTTGCCCATTATGATGGATACCCTTGGGGAAATTCTGTGGAGGACACACCGGATCATTTAAACCATACCTATCAAGTGAAAGCCACAAAATTTCTCTTGGCTTTGGTTGCTGAACTTGCCTACATGCCACAGGATTTCCAAGTAATCCTGAAAAACCCTTGGGAGGGATATGCTTATCTTGCCAATTATTTCGTTTTACCCTTCCATTGGGGACGACTGTATGAAATGGAGATGCGGGGGACAACCCTGATCCTAGGCCGATGCGACGTCCAGGTGGATGTCCGATCCCAAGAAGAGATCGACTTTGTGGTTTTTTGCATAGATGACATTTTTATCCAGTGGGATTACACCCCACCCTATGAGTGGAAAATACAGGGGAAACATTACCCCCCCATGGGAAAACACACACTGAATGTTTATGCCTATGACACCCTGGGAAATATCGCCCATGATGAAATGGATATTATCATCTTTACTCTCTCTTATCAATATGCACCATGGGAAATCACCTAACACAAAAAAACTAAAAAAATAAAAAAGCGAGACAAGCGTGTAGAAAAAAAATAAATCCCCCTGGTGTACAGAAATAAAAAAAAAGAGTTAGTGGTGGAATGAATTTATCCAGGCGTTACAGGATTTTTAAGGGGTTGAGGACTGTTTCTCACGCCACTCGTGATATTTTTTAACAGCAATATCAATTTTTTCCTTTTTTTTCGAATCATTTTTCTCCCAATGAGAACATGTGCCATTGAATTCCGTCCGTTGATCTCCATCAGAAGAAGATGCCCCATACAGAATATGATATCGGCACATACCCGAGTATATGCCATCCTCCTTGTAATAGACACAATCCTTGCATTTTTTTTCATTCATCTCTGTATCGGTTTCTTCCATGATACCACTAGTCCCTCTAGGAGGCAAGCAACATATAGAACCAAAACATAGCTCTATACTGCCACTTGTCCCAAGAGGGCCTCAATAAAAGATTATGAAATAGGGGTTTTTAATTGTTACCCTACACTTGTGAATAATTCCTTCCCGCCCAATACCTTTATGACTGCAATTCAACACCCTAGAACAAATGAAACAAAACTTCATTACCCCCTGGAAGACAGAAGAGAATGGGAGAGAAAAAAACAGAGAGACACAATAGAGAAATCCTCCCTTGACGGATTTTGTGAAAGAAAGAATCCATCCAGAGGGGCTTTGCACAATAAATACTTGCACTACCTCGCTACCATCATTTTTGCACAATAATCATATCTCAAGTTCACACTGGTTTCAAAATATTCCTGAATTAATACACAGATGTTATGGGTAAGGGCTTTACACAAAATCTCGTTAGCTTGCCCAACTTCAGACTTGCTATACAAATGAAGACCGAATTTGCGTTTCATCATAGCAAATACAGATTCAGCGTTACTCCGTTTGTGGTAGTGTTCCATGAAATGTTCTCTATGAGTATCATAATATTTTTTCATGATTCCCCAAATCATTGCCCCTCTGGATTTCCCAGTTGCATCTTCCCTAAAAGGTATATATGGAATAGCTCCAAGAGATAATACTGCCTGAAGATTTTTTCGGGAACTATAGGCTTTATCTGCTGAAATTTCTCTAATCTTGAAGGTTTTCGAGGTAATCCTGATTAAATTCTTAAACTGTGGAGAATCAGCATAGTAACCTGGGGTTACCTCAATAGCAGTAATGATATTTGTTTTTACCCCGGAAGTAACATGAGCTTTTTTGTAAATACGTCTCTTGCCTGGCGATTGCATACGAACATCAAGCCAACGACCAAACAATGATGTGCTGAAACCGCTAGAATCAACAGCAAAATCCAATTCAAAATCTTTCAATGGGATCCCTGATTTTTCGATTAAATATTTGAGAATGGGTGTGATGGATTCATCTTTATAGTAATTTAGAATGGTGTTGAAATGAGGTTTTTTTGAGATATACCCCCGTGCAATGGCGTAATCAAGAAATGAAACAGATCTTCGACTTGATTTTCCATAATAAGAACGCATGATACAACAGTAGATCATTTCTTTGAAATCGTTAAATGGTCGGCCTTGACGGCAAGGAGTTTTCGTTTCAATTAGCGAATCTAAGATTTCTATAAGAAAATCTTGAAACATTGCAAATTCATTTGTCTGGGCCTTATTGTACGCCTGCCAATCTTGGGGATACCGTGTTTGGCATTGTTGTTTTTTTCTAATTGATTCCAATTCCCTGAAGTAGTCCCCAACATCACCAAGAGGGCTGATATTCATAATTTATAGCCCTCCTACTCCGGATAAGAAATTCTTTATTTGTTTATATTTTTGGCGTGTTATTTGTTCTGTATTTAAATTATCAAAAAAAATAACTTCCCTGATAATCTCTTCTAATCTAAAAAACTCGAAGGCTTTATTAATCCCTTGAACTATTATCCCAATGGGGATATTTCGTTTGCTCGTCGGCATTCGATTTTCTCCTGCCAAAGGGGGTGTCTACCAGCACTTCCCTTTGGCTAATTATCTTTACAGATAATTTTTATTCTATGATGGTTTCAACCCAGCCACCATTCCTTATATTTTGGTTTTCCAGGAGAATACTTCCATGTATCTTTCCACTCCCGGCCGGTTTTTTCTGTTATTTTTATTCTCGCTCTTTTGAGTTTTTCATATATTCGGACATAGACATCATGCTCATTTTTTTCTAATTGAGATCTTTCTACTTTATTGCTTTTAGCATAGAATCGCCTATTAAAGAAATGTTCTTGAACGTCGTAAATAGTATGCTTGCAGTTTCCTCCTTTTGATTCTATATACTTGACCACATCAATTAATTTTGGCAGTCTTTTTTTGTAATCTTGTTTTTCTTGGTCAGTTATACCTTTGCTCTTTCCTTGAGTTTTTATTGCCGTTACTATTGGAGTAGATGAAATAGAATGGTGTTTATCTATTTCTTTGAATTTTTTTATTGATTGCAATACTAGATCAATGTTTTCTGGAGAATATAGGATTTCTATTGTTCCATCCGGTAATATTTTTATTATATTTTGTTTCATGTTTTTCTATAATGTATTATGTGTTTTTAAGTTTTATTATGTTTTGTATTTATTATTGACATATAAGAATTATTTTCAATATTTCTTATATAATCATATTTATCATAATTTTTGTTCTGTTCTTGTCTCTTTGACCCTATAATTTTGTTTATTCTTTCCCAAAGTTTGTATGTTAATTGCAAATCTTTCTTGTTGTATTGTATTATCTCATTGATTCTTCCTTGTTTATATAACAATGGTACAGATGAATTTACCAATTTTTTCCCTTCTCCAAAAAGATAGCTTGACCATTGATTTAGTGTACCAGGTTTATTGAAACAATAGATATTTTTGACTGATTTCAAAATCATCATTAGATCATTGTAGTGGGCTGAGTAAAATCCCCCTACTGAAATATTATATTTCAAACATTTTCCAAAAATGTACCTGATGTCATAGAGGATATTGTAACCAATGATTTCTCCAAAATTTCCATAATTAAAGTATCTTATAAATCTTTGTACCATAATTCTTTCGGATTGGTCAAAGAATATATGTATTACACCATTGTCTATTTCCATAAGTCCAATGCAAATGATTCTTCCTTCTGTAGGTAATAGAGCTTCTGCTTCGATATCCAAAACGCATTTTCTATATTGTTGCTTAGTATCCATACAAAGTATTAATGCAGGAGGAATATTTAAATATTTCGTTTCGATACTTTGTATTAATGCCAAGTATTAAGACTGATAAAAAATTGATAATTCTTAATGCAATAAAGAAAGAATTTCCCATAGATCTATCAATCCAAGAAATTGCGGACAAAACCAATATTTCCAGAGAAACAGTAAGCAAATACATCCTTGTGTTAGAGGCAGAAGGAAAAATAGTAAAAACACGAGAGATAGGAAAAGCAAAAATGTATAGGATAAATAAATAATTTTTATTGATAATTCAATTCAGGCAGTCTCTGTATTTACTCTGGGACATAATGTTTTATTCAGTTTGAATTATTGGAGTAATTACCAAATGTGGCATCCGTTTGCCAATGAGGAAGATGGGTTATGGAATAGACCCCATATTTTCTTCTGTGGTGTAGATGTATTTCCCTTAGTGAATCCCTGTTATCCTGATATTGCTTAATAAAAATTTTTATTGGTGTTGGTGTATTAGTTATGTGTGGAGGCAAGAATGAAACAAAGGAAAATCTTCACCCCCCGTATTGCAATATGTCTTTTATTTATGAGTATTATTGCCTTTAATGACAATACAAATTTAAGAAATGTGAATGCATCAAATCCCATCTCCAATGAAATGGATTCCTCAGTAAATCCTACCTTTATTCTTTATCAAGGCTGGACCTGATAACCATACCCATTGTAAACACGTGGACAGCTGAAACCCTGGGCCAAAACATCACGAATTGCAGTGTTATTATTAGATTCAATGCAGATACAGCTACTTTTACCACCCATGTGGTAAAAGCATCTTGGTTAGAAATCTAGGTATCTGTTTGGATTGTGGATTCGTCTACCTGTTTTGGTTTCCTGAGAATCTTCCGTTTTTCACCGCTGGCTAAATCGACACAAAAAAGTCGGGTGATACTCTTTAATTCCTGGAAACTCATGATAGTGTATTTCATGTTTTGGAGAAAAAACCGTACTGCATCCTCCTTTTTATCTGGGAGAAAAGCAATGGACATACCCTTGGCATGAACCTTCTAAATCAAGGGGAAATGTTTCTTCAGTGCCCTATATCGAATAGATCCTCCATTGGCTAAGAGGGTATATTCTTTTTCCAGTATTTCATTGAGGAGCCGGAAGGTGTGTGTTCCAATTGTTTTGTTTCCTGGTCTAAATTAGATATCTTTGGTGTGTTCCTTTATTATCCAATATGGGATTCCTGTTTCACGTGATACATCTATCTTGGTTTTCCCATTCCGTACTTTTTCTCTAATTATCTTATGAGTTCCTGCGATATTTTTGTGCCCATCACTAATATCTTTGTAGGAGGTATAAAAAGATTATCCTGATAATGGTTCTGTCAAGTCTGCAAAATTGTTAGTAAGGCTTAAATGCTGGATGCCAGTCAAAAACTATCCAAGGAGAAATTTCTAGTGGTGCATAGGAAGGATGCCAATCCCATAATATTTTACCCGTTATAGGTTTCGGCATTAGTCTAATTCTTCCCCAATAATTTCTAATAAATTTGTTTGTAAATGAATCTCTAATCTTTGATGATAAATTTTTAAGAGTACCTTCCGCGATAAACTCAAAAGATGCATCATTTTGATCACCCATGATATTATTTTTCATTACTACATTGTTTGTGGCTTTGTAGATATATATGCTTTCCCTTTTATTGTCTCTGATATCATTTCCAGAAATAATATTATTAGAAGAACTTCCTATCCCTATACCACCAATATCATTATAGTATTCTCGATTGTTATTAGCAATGATATTTCCGGAAATCACATTATTGTTACACCATAAATCCAATAAAATGCCCATTCCTTTGTTATCCTCTATAATATTGTTAGAGATGTTATTATTATCTGACCCGGCATCCATGTAGATACCTTGCTTATGGTTGTTTTTTATGGAATTTCCATGTATACTAGTACTGGTGATAGCATAGTGAAGCCGGATTCCAGAACCAGTATTTTCGGTGATAATATTCCCAGAGATGGTGTTATCCTTTGAATAGTCAGAGATATGGATTCCATGCCCAATATTGTAAGATACCTCGTTTTCTAATAGCTGATTTTTGTTTGATTGTTGTTGTAGATATATTCCGTAATGCTTGTTATGGGTAATAATATTATTTGAAATGATATTATTTGATGCTCTGTACAGGAAAATACCGTGTGACCAGTTGTCTATAATCTTATTATTAGTGATTATATTGTAATGCGATTTTACATATATTCCTTGTTGGCCTATATGGTGATTTGTATCAGTGTTTTGGATAGTGAAACTACTTAAAGTCACCTGATTAGCAGTAATGTTTATGACATCACCGCTACCTTGGCTATCAATAATTGTTGTATTTCTGTTTTCTCCAATCAATTTTACTGATTTATATACCTTGATATTTTCATAGTAGATTCCACTGTACACATAGATTGTATCTCCATCACTTGCATTATTAATAGCATCATTTATTTTGGTATAATCTGCTCCTCCGTCATCATCAACATAGATTGTGTTCTTGAAATTTTTGCCACCAGCAAAATCGGTTGGTATGAAATACATTACAATTAATGATATTACCATCCCAATAACCATATTTTTTTTCAACATCTTTATTTCCATTTTTTTTCTTATTTGTTTAGTATTGTTTGATTTCATAACCACAGTCAGTGTTTAAATATGTTTCTTTCCTAAACCTATATATTTTTCTGCGTAGTTCTTTTACGATTTTTTATGTAAATAAAAAAATAAAAAAGAAAGAGAGGAATTAGAGACCTGTTCTACCAGCTAAGTAACCATCGGAATAGTAAACATCTACATCTATCTTGTTGCAATGAAGTGCATTATACCATGCATAAAAACGTATTTTTTCACATTCAAGTGGTTCCTCTAACGTGAGCTCAATAAACGGTGTCCAGTCCCATCCTGATTCTTCCCTTATACAACTTGCGTTTGTAGTAGTATTATCATCATATGCACGTGTTTCGTTGTCCCAGGCGTCTTCAGGATCGTTATGCCCTGTTGGTGAAATCCAAGATCCATTATAGAAATCAAATTCATAAAAATCTGTTATTACTGGGTACAAAGGCCAGCGGTTAACGTAGAATCTAACTCTTGCTTTTGTGACATGGCACTTGCCAGTTATCGTTTTTTCAACCCATTGGCTGTCTGCATAGGATCCTTCGTAAACATCATGCCACTCGCTATTATTCGGTATATTGTAGTCACTACCGGTTCCATCACCATTGTCATCCAGTTTTCCATTTTGAGAAGGTGAATCTCCATAAAAAACAGGAATCCATATACTGAAAAAATTCTCTTGATCGACATGATAGTCTGCATTATTGAACGCAGTTGCAAAATCCACTTCGCCAGATGCCATCTTTTTGAATAATGGGAAATGGAATGCACCCCAATCCTGGCCAGTTTCTGGTTCGGCTATATTATCATATTCAGATGTCACAATAATTATTCTATCTTCATCAGCTTTGCTTAATTGATCGACAAAATGACCTATGTAGCAGGCTTCTATTATGAAAGTTAATCGATTTATCCCATTATCACCATAGTAGGGTAACCAATTATCGATATCCGAATCCCAGATTATATCACCCGACAATGGAGTGTAACAGCTTCCATCTCTATCAGTATCTATTCTGAAGTTACTTTTACCTCCGGAATAATACCCATGATCAAAGATGTATATTAGATTAAGATCATTACTGTCAGACGTTTGGTTGAGCCATTCTTCTATTTCATATTTAATGTTCCATTTTGTACTCAAACAATCGACATCATTTATTCCTTCACCATCCGCATCTCTCCATTTGGAGGCACTTAAATAATGAATATTACCTTCATCATAATGTGATGCTATGCGAAGAACCCGATAAACAAAATCGGGCCCTTGGTAAAATTCCTCCTGATCAATACTACGTTCAGTTAGATCCCAATCCGATGATTCCCCTGGAACATCGTCCACAATGGTCCATCCATATGTTTTTCCATAATCAAATCCTTCAGAAAGCAAAATGTCTCCGTTATGTTCGGCCAAAATGTCATCAAAACGTGCATTGCTGTTCTTCCAAATAAATAGGGCAATGCTACCAGATGAAAATGAATTATCAGTTACATTAAAGACTTGGGTCCAAGTGGTCCCATTTCCATTTTCAAGAGTAAAAACCTTAATATTGGTTCCAGATAAGTTTATTCTCATAGTGTACCATGTCGCTTTCTTCAAATTAACATTTATTGGGCCTGCCACAGTATTTTTAACTCCATTGACGAGTTTCCAAAGATACATTTTATCATTAACGCCATTTTGTTCCCATCTTAACCAATAGTAATTATTTTCATCTTGATACCTAAACATGGCACCAATGTCTTCGTTGTATCCGTCAAGATCAAGATCATTAGTCCAAAGGTCGACATAAAAAGTGTAATTGGACCAATTATACGAAGTATTTTCATAGCCATCATAGAGGAAATATGTTCCAAACCAAGGTGAACTAGTGGTATTACCGATATTACTTGTTTGTGTTAGTTTACAGGATGCACCGCCCGCAACCATTACTGCGTACCGGTCATTTTTGACTTTTGGAGAGATACTACCATCATATGGGCCTAGTACCTCCTGCCAGTAAGTTATATAATCATTATCATAGTCATTTTGTTTTATTTCAAACCATAAGTTTGCATTGTATTCCCATTCTCCATCTACCTCTCCACATGTACGACCTATGAAATCTGTGTCAATTATATGGTCATCTCCAAACCAGGTACCGTTTCTCAAATTGTAGGTTATCTCACATTTTTTATCATCATTTATATCATCATTAATACTGATATCGCAGAGTTGGTCGCTCTCTCTTTCATCGGTGTCATTATCCCATAGCTCTATGATTATGGGGATTTCTATCACATTATCCGGGACATCCACAATTGCAGTCCAATCTTCAAGAACATTTGACGTATTCCACCATGTTTTACTCTGATTTGTAGTTCCATTAATGGATGTTTTTATGTAAAAATCTGGTTTACTGTTGGTATCAAATCCTTGGTTATCTGCCGATATAGTATAATCAGTAGAGCTTTCAGTACCTTTACCAAATGGTACACAGTATGGGTCATTCGTAATTAAAATATTATCCACCTCCATATAATTCTCTGGCTCACCGGGTCGTGTGTCATCAGGGTATCCTGCCTCTAAACCATTTTCAATTTTTAAGGTATGTTCCGAGTTAGATTCAGAATCACTTACCTCTACTAAACCATACCATGACCATTTCCATTCATCCGTCGTATTCTGGAACCAACATATTTCAAATCCTTCTCCAAAATCAGATCCTCTATCGTATATCGGGTCGCCATCCCAAAGAAGAGACATATTAGAAGTTGTACTCTCGTTTCGATGACTTCTCATCCAAATATAATAAACACCAGACTTCTCAACATAGAAATCCCATTCTGCCCAATCCCCAATACCGCTCTGATCCTGTTGTCTTGTGTAATATCCATCCGATGCCTGGGAGTTATAGAGATCATTATACCAGGGTGTTCCCCACCAAGAAGAGGCTTGTTCACTATAATTCTCAACTGTACCAATGTAGTATATTGGCTCTGCGGAATGGAGTTTTTTTATCAGTATGAAGTAAATCCGTTCTTTTACCTCTTCCATATTATAATCACCAGAAATCTCATAATAATCACCAGATGAACTATATGTGATATAGGCATCATCATGTGTTCCACTATTTCTGGCTCTTATCCTATATTGATCAGGATAAAAACCCATTGTCGTTGACACTGTTTCAGTATTTAAAACAGTATCTGAGCTATAGTTATAGATTCTATATTTGAACCCCGTTCCAGGCTCAAACGTAAGAGAAATCGTGTAATAATTACCGTCAGTGTAACGATATCCATTCCAACTAAAACCCTGCATTACACCATTATCATATACACCAAGTCCAGTGAAGTAGTCAGTTGGTGTTGACCTACTATAAAATCGACCTATTGCATAATCATTGGTGCTGTCGTCCCTTAAATATATAGGGTCAGCATAGGACCATTGGGTAGTGTTTGCATGGCCTGAGACGGCATATATTTTTGATTGTGCTTCAAATGCAATATTAGATATTTCAGTGAAGTCCTCATATTTTTCTAATGGATCTGACGAAGCTGTGCCAGTTAAGGAATCAGATGTGAAGTCATTAAAGAACAAGAAGGTTTGGGTACCATTACTTACACTTGTTGCATTCGGATTTCCAAAATAGAGCCATGCACGCGTCTTATTCCCTGTATCAATAGAATCGCTAAATTCTATCCAGATGTTTGCCCAGTCACCATCACTTTTACGTTCAATCCAATAGTCCAGTTCGGTGGTGTTATCATTATAGCTTATGAATCTCAGATCATTAAAACTACTATTCATGCCAGCCTGGTGGGATATGTTTATTAACACCTGGTAATCTTGGGGTGTTGAGCCAGAGGATACAGATAGATTTATTGGTATTCTTTTAGACCACCCTTCACTATTGTGACTTCGGTTCCAGCTTTCGCCCTCACGCCATGTATAGGTGTATTGGCTTGCATTAATCCTTTTAATTTTAAGTGTTACTTTAAGGTCAATGAGTGGATCTGTATCTTGTGGGTCTAATATACCATCATTATCAGTATCATTATCATAGGGGTCTGTATAGTAAGTGTTGTTTTCTTCCTCATCAGTCCATCCGTCACCGTCTGAATCAAGATTATTTCCCTCTTCATTTCCAATTGTGATACAATTTCCTGGATTATTCTGGAAATTATATTGTGTGGATATCCAGTCGTCACTGACATCTGTATTTAATACCCATACTTCATCAATTTTGCAATTTTCGTATCTGTTGACCCCACTTCCTGTCCCAGCATGAGAGCCAGCTATTGTAAAATCCCATGCATTATTGTATCGTAATGCTTGTCCATGTGATTTATTTCCCTTATTGTCACCATCCACATAAAGCGTTACTAATTCGCTTGAACTGTTGTAAGTCATACCGACATAATACCATGTGTGTATAGAGGTAATCTCAAAGTCAACCATTGTCTGCTGATTGCTATTATTTTCTGGTCGGGTATGAATCTCGGTATTACTGTCATCATCGCGATCACGGCAATCCACTCCATATGAGACCGCATCTTGATTTTGCCACTTATCTTTGCATCCTTTCCCTACAAACCATCTACTATCGGGATCTGTTTCTCGTGGATAAATCCATGAGAGAAGTGTTACTTCAGTTGGTTTCAATGATGAGGAATCTGCAAAATTTGCATAATCATTTGTTCCATCGAAATCAAGAGCTTTACCTACTTTTCCGTCTATCAGGTCATTTGATGCCATATTGTTCCCTGAGCCATCGTTATCATTTGGTGTGCTGTCATAGATTGCTCCTGTTGGATCATCGTTTAGATGCCATACTGCCTTAAAGTTTGTGTTCCATGTCCCTAAATCATTGGTTTCCCCATGTGTTGGTGAGGAGCTGTCATAATAGATATAGATACTGGTGTTCACCAATGCTGATAGAGAGGGTATTCTGACGAAAGCATATAATTTATCATTAGAATGGTCAAATATCTCTATTTCTCTATCAAGTTCTGTTAGACCGTCTGATTGGGTGAATATGATATTTTCAGGGGAATTACAATGATTCCAAAAATCTGTTTCTGCATTGTCGATATAAATCAGGATTGGATAATTTGAAAAACTTGAAGAACCATCAACCTTCGAATTGAGGATTGTAATATTTTTTCTATAGCTCCATCCAGTAAACCAGCTACCACCCACCATAACCATCCCGTTTTCTGTTCCTCCAAAAGATGCACCGTCCATGTATGATCCACTGTCTTGTTCATCAGAAGTCTCTGTCCCCCATGTATTATTCCCTTTTGCATAGATGACTATTTCCCCCATATTATTGTTTTCGTCTAATTCTTCGACATGGTTATTAGAATCCACAAGTATCATCAATGTGTGATTGCCGGCTGTTGCCTGCCACTTAATAGAAATGTTGACAGATGCGTCTTTACAAAGGGGGCTTAATATTTTTGTACCATATATATTTTTGAGTGAATCACAGCTAAAATTAACAAAAAAATCTCCAGCATCATAATTACCTACATTCTTAACATTCGCCAAAATTGTCACTGTTTCTCCATCACGAGGATTTTGAGGTGAATATCCAATGATCTCAACTGACAAATCCGGTTTATCTTTATTTCCGTCTGCGTTTACCACTAAACTGGGCAGTACAAATAACGTGACCAGCAAATAACAGAGTGTTTTTTTCCATAGTCCTTTTTTTATATTTACTTTTTTAGTTAGAATTTTTTCCATTTTTTCAACTCCAAAAATATAATAAATCCTTAGTTTATAATAGATTTCTGACAAACATCGAACATTGTGGAACAAACATCGAAAAATTTAGAATAATAAATTGAAACAAAATCTTTAAATGACTGTCCCATGAAATAACCCAGTTGTTTGAACTATTGACTAATCTCAATAAAATATTGGGATAACCCTTATAAGTCACAGCTTGATATAAAAGCTGAGGGAGGCAAGGTGGCAAAAAATGAAAAAGGGATTATTTTTCTCTTTTCCATTTTTTCAACTCCAACACCTAACCCCCCTCAATTTTCAACTACTGGAATGAGAAATAATATAGTTATAGCATTATTGCCAATTGGTAAGTTCTAATTTAATATTGTAAAACTATTCTTTTATACGGAAATCTATGCCTATTTTCCTTTAATGCTTTTATTAATAGTTGAATTTCACCATATAATAGTAGGGGTAACTTGTTATAACTTGAATTTAATGTATAAAAAGGTATTTATTGTGCAAAACACAAATTAGCACGGTTTATTGTGCAAAGCCATCCAGAGGAAAACATATATATATTACCCCCTTGATAATTCGATGTTTGTTCTATATTTTTCGATGTTTGTCAGAGAGAGTTTATAAATCACGGGTAACTTTTTCTTGTGCGGGGTAAAGAGAGGAATTACTCCTCCATTTCACTAATTTTTTTTATGATCACCTCCTCTCTCCCCCCCGCGCCTCCAATTCATTTCATGATCTAGAGGTCATGGAGTAAACATCTTTTTATGCAATAATATATAAATATTGTAAGCATCACTATAGTGTTACGGTGAGGGATATGGTAAAAGTAAAGATCAGGGCAGCTCTAGGTATACTGATTATTACCCTCCTTATGGCTGGTTATGCTGATATACTGGTATGTAGGGACGGAGCGACTTATGCGGATGGTATTACTGTGAAGACAATTGATAAAAAAGGGGCGGAAAGTGATCCAGCAACCCCCGGGGTAAACATATCCCCTGTGGAAACGGGCCAGCATAAATCCCATGTTGTCTTTGCGGAACTGGGAAGCGTAAGCTGGTGCCCAAATTGTCCTCAAGCTACCGAGAAAATGAGTGAACTGTTTTCCACAGGTGCACCATCTTCATTTTATTATGTGACCCTGGTTTATGACCTAAATACCATTGCCGCCAAAAGAGGACGACAACTTAGTGATACATATATCCCCATGCTGTATCTTGACGGGGGATACCAGGTTGTAGATGAAACAAATAGTTATGCATCAGCCATAGATACACTATCCAATCGGGAGGTACATCCCCTCAAGATGGACCTGTCATCCCAATGGCAAGGTGATACTGCCATTGATATTAGGGTCAGTATCACAAATGAAGATTCAGCAGCTTATTTTGGCCATCTTCGAGTACAGGTGACAGAGATTAATTCCCGGTGGAACAACTATAACGGTGACCCTTTTCACTATGCCCTGTTGGATTACACATTTGACAAATATATTCGAATACCCCCGGGGGACACTTATGTGGAGACAGCAACATGGAAAGGTTCAGAACGTCATGGTGGACAAACCTATGAGGATATTACCCAAGATAACATCATGATCATTGGAACTGTATCCCATTGGCTTCCCCATCTGCAAAACAATCCGTGGACAACACCCCGGCCATTTAGGTTCCTGGCCCAATACATAGACGAAACCCAGGCCGCCATACCACAACAATCCATCCTCTAGCCATTTTGCCTGGCACCCCTATGAAAAAAATTGGGGGAAGAAAAACTTCAGTTCTTCACCAGAGAAAATTATACTGATCGCTCTAAAAATACAGCACCAAATCATTTAGGAAAATTCTGAACCAAGGATAGTTTCTTAGAAGTTTGATCAAAGGCATGTATTTTCCCAATAATATATCGGAGACATAAGAGAGCAAACAGTAGAGCGGCTCCAATACCAATTACACCCCCGAGAAGATCAAAAGAGACAATAAAATTATAGGTGCCATGCATTAATATCGCTAGGATAAAAAAGGGTAACACTACCAGCAGGGGTTTCCCATACATAATGGATTTACTATACCCATAACCTGTCATGGCTGTGGCGGATGCATGCAAGAAACATCCCCCAATGGTACGAATAATTACCAAGACAACAAACAAAAAAAGACCTTCAGATAAAAAACTGGATTCATAGAGAAGGTTTTCCGTGGCAGAAAAACCAAGACCGGCAGCGGCGCCATACACAAAGCCATCCTCGATTTCGAGAAGTTCTCTTTTTACAGATTTTAACCGGAGGGCGAGAGGCTTGGTGAATTCTTCCACTATGGGTGCAATAATCACGGCAAGGATGAGGGAATAGAGGGAATAGTCATGGATAGATGCAGACAGGGGGATATCCAGGATGATTTCCAAAATAAGAGCGGCAACGACAGCAATTGTTGCACCCCACAGAAAACACAGAAAAATTTGTGCCCAGGGTTCACGCTGGTAATGTTCCGCATTCCGAATAGCGATAACGAAGATAACGGGAGGAATGAAGGCTATAAGAAACAGAATCAACCATTTCAACATTGGAGGGAAAATACTTAGGGATAGTTTATGTACTTTTCTAAAATCGAAGCAGTGCCTAAATAAAAGGAAAAAAAAAGTTTTATATTATTGCTTATCAAAAATGAATTCTTCTTTTACCCTAATCATATATTTTTTTTTCTATGTTTGTCCCATATGTTTCGATATTTGTTAGATAGCACTTATATAGCAACAGATGACTATAATTTGTACCTTACTCACTTGGGTAAGAAGGAGAAGATAATATGAAGCTAATAAATAAAATAAAAACCATATTTGTGGCACTGGGATTCCTGGGAATGCTTCTTACAATGCCCATAACCCTCTCACTAGCAGCCACACCTGTTAATGCCCAAGCCTCATTTGATAAAGAAAAAACCTTTACAACTATTGCAAAGGGAAAGTATTGCCAATGGGATGAAGAAGATTATTTGGTGATCCGGGACAAAGAAACCTGGGAGAAAGTTTGGATTACTGCAGATATTCAGCGTAGATTTGAGGATAGGGGCAAAAACAACTATATTGAGTATCGGGGGAGACCAAAAATTGATTTCACCCAAGAAATGGTCATAGCAGCTTTTATGGGTCGATGCCCAACAAGTGAATTCTCAATAGAGATAAGTAGGGTAGTTGAAAATACCGTTTACATCATTCGTCATGTACCCTCTTATTTAACAAGTATATCACCCCACATGGCGCCAAAACCAAAAACAATGGATATATTACCTGTTGTCTCCATCAACTCGAGTCCCTATCATCTTATTAGGGCCCCTATGTTAACGGGACCAGTAGAATTTCATATTACCACAGTTATCTCAAATTCCCCTATCATCAGGTAGCCAGTCATATTGTTGGGCTTGCATTTACAGTTTTCAAATATCAGGCTAAGTTAATTGGGGAAACCTAGATATTTAGAATCCAAATAGATTGTTCAGTAATATTTCCCTCGTGGCCCGCAAAATCACGGGCACCAATACCCAAAGTATGACGATGACGTAAAAGAGCGGGTTCATCATACTCATATTCGAAGGGTTCCTCTGTATCAAGAATAATGGTTTCGCCATCGACCTCAAAATTAACCCGTTCCACACCTGAACCGATTTCATTGATGCTTGCTTCAATGGTTAGTTTTCCAATCACCACGGTTTTTAACACGAACCTAATTATTTCTCGGTCAAAAATATAAAGATATCGATCTCGAGGTTTATGAAATGTGACAATGGGCGGGGTTACATCAACCTTGACATTTTCAACGTTTGTAGGCTCTATCAAGCCACCATTGTCAATGGAATAGAATTCCAATGTATGGTTTCCATCCATGGTGAGAGGGAATGACCCATTATAATTTATCCAGGATCCATTATCAATCCGGTACTTGGTGGATTTGATGCCGGATGTGCCATCTGTGGCAGTAAGGGTAACAGTGACATTATTGATGTACCATTCGTTTTCACCCAGGGTTCCAGTGACAGTCAGTGCGGTGTCTGGAGGAGTATTATCAACAGTAAAGACAGATTCAGAGGAATCCTGGCCTGTGTTCTCATTATCATCAGTGGCAGTGACCCTGATTTTGTAGGCGTCTGCATCAAGATTGGCAGTGGTATCCCAGTTATAGAAGCCCGTATTGTTGAGTAATGACGCCAAAGTTTGATAAACCTCTCCCCCGTCAAAACTGTATCTGATAGTAATGCTTCCATCAAGATTGGGGTCAAAGTCATCAGTAGCAGTCCATTGGATGGTTACCGTTCCATTGACAATTTCACCACCATTGGGATAAATGAGATCGACTTCTGGTGGAACGAGGTCCTCCACGGTGAAGTAATATTCAATGGAATGATTTGTGTTTCCTGTGGGATCCCGTGCCCAGATGGTGTATGCATAGGACCCGGGTTCATTAAGTTGTTGGGAGAAGTAGTAGCCATGCGCTGTGTCAGGAATTTTTGTCATGGAATAGTTGGTTGGAGGATCAATGGGGGAGAATATTAGTATTGATACGCTGGCTACGGCAATATTGTCAATGACAGTGCAGTCAATATTGATTTGTGCCCCTACCTCCACGGGGTCAGGGAAATCTCGGACATCCATAATTTGGGGAGGAGTGGTATCTTGGGGATAGGCAGGGGGGGTGATTATGAGGACGCCAAGGAACAGGGATACCATAATGATACTGGTTATTCTTTTGTATAAATAGGAATAAATTTTGTTATCAGTCATAGACCACCAGTTTGTATGGGTTGTTTACAATATGGCTTATCATTTATAACAGTTGTTGTATTATTTAGGGGATGGAGAATATTTTTTTGTATGTCTTTGTACCTTGTGGTTTTGTGCCTCAAATCTTGTTAAGGATAAGACTATTCCCATCGTCAGGGCCAATGAATCCGAGTGTTATATCAGAGTAGCCAAGAAGCTGAACTAAAAATTCATGATAAGCTAGTAAGTATCCAAAAGCCAGTAATGCAGAGCACATAGAAACCCGGTTTTTTAGGATTGCCAATTCTGATATAGCCACTCAAACCAAGATTATATCCTAGTTTATGCATAAATAATAGGCCATGCCAGAAAATCATTTTGCCCTTTTGTGGTCTTTATCTCTGACTATAAAATGCGGGCAAGTATAACGGCATCTCTTTTAGGATTCATACTACTTTATTCTAAGAGAGATAAGAGAATTCAATACTATTTAAAATTGGGAAAACGAAAGAGACGGAGAGGGATCCAGAAAAAAAATTTATGCTTGAAGGAGACTCCGTATCATCATGGTGACAGGGGAGGAAGGGGAAAGGGAAAAGATACCAGGAAAAAAAACAGGTAATTTGTCCCCAAATCCCCCACTGAGAGGTATAACCTTGCCATCGGTGCCCCCCATAGGGCTCTATACATACAGATGGCAATAGTTTCCCTTTTTAAAAATAAAAACACTACAAGGATTAATAAAACAAAAGAGGGAGGGGAAGATATGACTATAAAAATCTTTGCATGTTTTCCAGTTGTCTTACCATGTTGAAGATAGTTTTATTTTCAAAGTAAGTGACCCAATATATATTATCTGTGCATTACCCATAAAAAAGTCATCCAGAAAACATACAGGAGAGAGAAAAGGGAAAAATGACGGGTGAGGATACATTGATATTTTTAGCCGCTATATTTTTTTTTGGCCTCCTGGCTTTCTATTTTATCACATGGGAAAAAAACAAAAAAAGGAAAGTGCGGGGGCAGAGGGTAAAAAAAAAAATCACTGCAGGATGATGGAAAAATCTGCAGAGAGGCATTTGCTCTCTACCCCCATTATGCCATGAGATATGTATAGCCTCCAGTTTTACAATCTCCTCCACACCTGTATGGATTCATACCTTTTTTACAGTTGTGGATAAAAAACTTATACTATCCCACTGCACCTTATTTCATGTGCAAAATCAAGGTCTATCACACAAACATCCTGCCATCCCTAAAAAAAAAAGAATAATATCCCTTCCCCACGAGAACAGGACAATAGCGTGTACACCTAATTAGAAATTAATTTTTTACTACGGCCAATGAAGACACACACAAAAAAAAACTTCAGGAATGTATTGGATCCATACTACAGACAAAACTTCCTCTCTAGAAATTTAGTGAAGAAGAGAATACGGGGAACAGAGGAGATGGAGGAGGAATGGCAAAAAAAGAGGATATCCTCCTCCGTGCTGAAGCCAGGGTATTTATCTGTTTTTCATCCCCCCAGGGTGTGTCCACCATAGGACGCTTTATCAACACCTAAGGGAACGGGGATGGGTAAGTGCAGTACCAGCTTTCATTATATCTATCCCTGAGGGTATATAAATATAAAAACGGGGGATGGTGCCCTCATCACTTTAAAAAACTTTTGGTCTCTATGCTGTGTGGCATGATTCCCAA
>DAQA01000022.1:5190-5588 GCA_002502685.1 Euryarchaeota archaeon UBA202 | reverse complement strand
GGCCCTCCACATATATTTAGATAACAAAGACCATCTCCTTAATTATCCAACACAGCATCTCCTCCATAATGATTTAAATACCTTGGAAATAAGAGAAAGGCCGATAACATGATCAACAGAGCTGATGATATCCCAATACTAGGGAAAAAACCTTATTACTGCCTATTAATTATCATTACCCTCTTCCTTGTCTTTCCGGCATCATTATCTACTGGTTCATTTCCTGTGGATAATGGATCTGCAATATTTTTTGTGGGGAGAAATGGACCAGGGAATTACTCCACTATACAGGAAGCAATAAATATAGCCAATCCAGGAGACACGATTTTTGTTTTCACTGGAATCTACTTTGAAAATATAGTGATTAATAAATCTATATATCTTATTGGCGAGGACAA
>DAQA01000022.1:0-5040 GCA_002502685.1 Euryarchaeota archaeon UBA202 | reverse complement strand
GCATAAACAATTGCACTATTTTCTCTAATACTATTGGTATCTGGGTTCACCACATGAGCAATTTTAATACTATCCATGATTGCACAATATCCTTTAATTCAGAGAGCGGAATCTATTTTTGTTGCACCAGTTCCCATAACACCATTTATCACAATAATATCTCCTTTAATGAGGGGGTTGGTGCAAGAGTTGATTCACCCCTTGCCAACCTTCCAGATTTTGAAAACACCTTGTATCTGAATAATTTTATAAATAATTCCAAAAATGCGCGTAATTCGCCAAAATATAAAAATTTCTGGGATAATGGATCCCTGGGTAATTACTGGTCTGATTATGATGAGGAAAGCGAGGGAGCCTATGATAATGATAGTAATGGTATTGTTGATTCACCCTATGTGCTTTCTGAGAAACAGGATAGTGCCGAGGTGGACAATTATGATAGCTATCCTCTAAAATATCCCTGGGGAAAAGATATGGTTAATCTTCCCCTTGTTATCATTATCTCTCCATATGATGGTGCGTCACTTAGTGGAATAGTCATGATTTCGGGGATGGCAGATGACCCCGGCGATAGTCTTCAAAGAGTGGAAATAAGATTTGATAAGGGATTTTGGGTTAAGGCAAATGGAACAAAGAATTGGAATTATAGATGGGACACCAGCACCATTGATGACAGAACCCATACAATTTCGGTTAGGTCTTTTAATGGCCATCGGTATTCATTAATTGAAACCATTAATGTATCCACGAAGAACACCAAGGATAACAATCCGCCTACGGTCAGTATTACATTTCCTCTCACTGGTGAAATTGTATCAGGGCATGTGGGAATCCAAGGGGAAGCAACTGATAGTGATGGAATAGTCCAAATAGTCGAGATAAAAACTGAGGGCTCCACTTGGAGCCTGGTAAATGGCACATCGACTTGGTCCACAATTTGGAGCACTCGCTTGATACCTAATGGTGATTATGGAATTTATGCTCGCTCTTATGATGGAGAGGATTACTCCCCTATCCATGAGATAACGGTGACTGTTTTCAATAATCATCCACCTCAGGCCACCATCACTGCTCCCTCCGATGGTGACGTTGTATCAGGCAATCTATCCATACATGGAATCGCAAGTGACTTAGATGGTAATGTTACTCTCCAAAAGGTGCAGGTTCGAATAAATAATGGAGAATGGCAAAATACCAATGGGACACACACATGGAATTACATATGGAATCTATCGCCAGATATTATTGATGAGGGGTCATATATCATCCATGCACGGGCATGGGATGGATATAACTATTCACTTCCTTACCAAATCACGCTGATTATTGATTATGGGAGAAACCAAAATGATACCCCCGGGTTTGAATTCCTAGTTATTTTCTTAGCCTTTATGTGTCATATCATCTATATCATTAAAAGAAAATAAGTGAAGTATTGCCCTTATTCTGGATACGTGGTTTTCCTTTTTTTATGAGAAATTATTTCAATATGTCTTGAATATAATTACACATGATAGTTGTAATACATGGTCCCCATAATTCTGGGAAAACCACATTTATTGAACAATTATTAAAAAAGTTAACAAAACATAGAGTAGTGGTCATCAAAAATAGTAGCCTTACAGCCCTGGATAAAACAAACTCAGATACCTCTCGCTACAATAAAGCGGGAGCCGTGGCAAGTATATTACGGGCAAAAAATGAAACAATCCTTTTTATCAATGAAACAGATTTGCATTATTCCCTTTCTTTAGCACAAAAATTTAATCCCGATGTCATCCTTCTTGAGGGCTTTAAAGACTTTCAAGATCTTGATTGTTTAATGGTGGACATGGAACAAAAAATGGAGGTTGATAAGGTATACCAAAATATCATTAAGATGCAGGAAAAACATAAAATTGAAATTTTTGCAGGTGGTCATCATCTTCTCCTGAATCCATTCGTGCGAGATTTATACTATAAAACAATAAAAACCATGGTGTCAGTTCTCCATGAGGGAGAACACCAGGACATTGAAATAATAATAAAGGGCTAACTTACCAATCATTTAATTTATTATTTATATCAATGATTCTCTTTTCTCTCTAATAAAAAAGCATTAACTCTCTGATTAATTAAAATCCTTTAACATTATTAGAATTACATTATGCAACCCGATAGTGGACAAATAAATTTTTTTCACAATTCTTTTATAGCCATAACAAATTATAACCTAAAAGAGGTTGGCATAATATGAAAATAAAAATCATACTAAGTACCCTTTTAGCAATCATCCTACTTTTAACACTCCCTTTGATATCCGCTGTTCAATATGATACCATCACCCAAGAACAAAAAAAACACGCATATGATAGCATACAAAGCTATATCAGAGAAAAACTCCAGCAAAGTATCAAAATAAACAAAAACAACCAAGATCAAACGGCATTGTCTAGTGATAATTTGGAAAACCCTACTCGTCTCATACAACCACTTAAATTGATACTCCGCATCTTGATAAAAACCCTTCTGCTCCCCCTAAGGGTAGCTTTAAGAATCATAGTTAAACTAGTATTTTTACCCCTAAAAATTGTGTTACTGCCCCTAAAAATACTATTCCTTCCTGTCACACTTCTCCTACTTCCTGTTAAACTCCTGATTAAAACATTTCTCTTCATTCTAAAAATTATCACACTACCGGCAAAACTTCTCGCAAATATTGTATCCATTCTAATACCCTCAAGAGATATTTGCAGATACTAAAAAAATAGCATCCTCATCTTTAAGAAAAAAAATTATATTTCCTTTACCTGGCTAGAAGCACATATCGTAACCATGATGGCATAATCCTTCAATTATAAAAGACCAGATATTTTATAGAAAAATAGAAATATTTCAAATAAAAAAAATTATACAAAAAAAACCTTAATACAACCAAAAAAAAATAACACTAATGAATAGGAACACAACATTGAAATAGACACGCCTTTTCTCCAAAATCGTGAACCAGCAACAAAGCAATACTACCACTTCCTTATCAGACCCAGAACCACAAACCCAAGGAGTCAAAGCACTACTTGGAGATCCTAAAAAAGCCATACTCAAGCTGTCTATCCCTATGATTATTGCCATGTCAGCCAATACCATCTATAATCTTGTGGATGCCATATGGGTCTCAGGTCTTGGAAGCGATGCCCTTGCTGCCATAGGCTTTGTTTTCCCTTTTTTCTTTATGATAATGGCTCTTGCAACAGGCCTTGGTATCGGCGGCGGGTCAGCCATTTCACGACGCATAGGGTCCGGTGATAAAAAAGGAGCAGACGATATTGCATCAAACATCCTTGTAATAATGCTTATCATAGCCACGATTTTAACAATAATCCTCCTGGCCTCTGTTGATAAAATTCTCCTCTGTCTTGGATGTCAAGGCGTCCTTGATATGGCCGTGGACTATGCACGCATCATATTTGGGGGAACAGTAATAATTTTCTTTGTCCATACCGCCTATGCCATCCTTCGTGCTGAAGGTGATGCCAAACGCACCATGTATACCATGATATTGGGTGCTGCTTTAAATATCATTTTGGATCCCATCTTTATTTATACCTTTGATCTGGGGGTTGCTGGTGCAGCCTGGGCTACCCTTCTTTCCATTACTATCTCCTCCCTTATTCTGGTCTATTGGCTCTTTGTCAAAAAGGATACATATGTATCCTTTACTTTTCGTCATTTCCATTTTGATAAGCATGTTTTAAAGGATATCTTCCAAGTGGGTCTCCCGTCATCCATTCAACAATTGTCCATGTCTTTTACCATGATCATTCTTAATTTTATCATTGTGAATGTTTCAAATTCTGATGGTGTAGCTGTCTATACAACAGGATGGCGAGTAGCAACCATAGCCATTCTCCCCCTCCTAGGGATTTCTACCGCGGTTGTTTCTGTGACGGGGGCGGCGTATGGCACTCGTTCCTTTGAGAAACTAAAAACTAGCTTTATGTATGCTGTTAAGATTGGATTTATTATTGAGATTTTTGTGGGCTTGGGAACCTTTTTTTTGGCTCCGTTGATAACTGCTGTTTTTACTACTGCGGAAGGTGCAATGTCGATTGCGGATGATCTTGAAATGTTTTTACGCATTATTTGGTTGTTTTATCCCGGTGCAGCCTTTGGTATTTTTTCATCATCTCTGTTTCAGGGTACTGGTAAAGGGATCAATGCTCTTCTTGCTACTGTACTTCGAAGTTTGGTGTTAACAACGGTTCTTGCAGTGGTGTTTTCCTATGTGTTGAATTTTGGGTTATCGGGTATCTGGTGGAGCTTGGTTTTGGCTAACCTTTTAGGTTCAGTGATTTCTTATATATGGGCCCAAGTGCACCTTAATAAACTTAAAACTACTTTTAATGTGAATAACTAATGATTTTTTACTAGCTCACTCTGTGACTATTGCCTCTAGTGAAGAGCTTAATATGTTTGCCATCATTCAAAAATTTATACAATGGATTTTTTTGGTTTATATTATCATTTTTCTTTTATCGAATTTTTGTATTAGGGGCAGTTTTTTTTTCGGGGATAATAAGGATAGGTTTTCCCATTTCACCTTCTGCAGCAAGCAACATTCCCTTGCTTTCAACACCGCGTATTGTCGCTGGTTCGAGGTTGGATGCAATAACTATTTGTTTTCCTTCCAATCCACTTTTTTCATATGCTCCTTTTATACCCGCGATGAGTTGTCGTTCCCCATCAGACCCAAGATCAACCTTTAATATGAATAGTTTGTCAGCATTGGGATGATCTTTTACTTCCTTTATTGTCGCCACGCGAAGGTCTAATTTTTGAAAATCCTTAAATGATATTTTATCCATAGTATCCATCTTTATAAACATCTTGGTAATATCTTTTCTATTTGTAAAGGTTATGCAAAATTTATGGATACTATCATTTGCGCACAAAGACGATTTTTAATCAACAATTTTTTACATTATTCTCACTTTGCTATCATTTAAAAATCATTTTTTTTAAAGTATGAATTTATCCCATTTTTTGTTTATTTCTATACAC
>DAQA01000009.1:13882-14744 GCA_002502685.1 Euryarchaeota archaeon UBA202 | reverse complement strand
TTTTTGGTCCATGTTGATATCCCAATTTGGATATATCTTACAGATGGAATCTGCAGCTATTGGCTCCGGGAAACGGGAAAAAAACTAGCAGCTATCACTGGAATAAAAAGGAGGACGAAAAGATACCAAATACTGACTCATCCTACGCCTAAACCAATAATTTATGCATAAATAATTGGTTTTTACCCAACTATTTTAAATAAACGATTTTTATTAAGGTCAAGATGCCAACTAGAAAAATCAAGAAGGGCAAGAAAAAGGATAAACAGTGGTACAATATGCTAGCGCCACAAATGTTTGGTAAAACAAAAGTGGCTGAAACTTTAGCTGACGACCCAAATAAGATGATTGGAAGGAAAGTTGAAACATCTTTTCAAACATTTACAGATGATTTTTCAAAGGCGCATATAAAATTACATTTTAAGGTTTCAAGTGTTAAAGGATTGGATGCGCAGACAGTATTTACTGGTCACTCCATGACCAGTGACTATATGCGCCGGATTATTCGGAGGAAACAGTCGAAAGTTGAAGGCATTTATGATGTGAAAACAAAAGATGATGTTCGTTTGAGGGTTAAACCTATTGTTTTGACTGGTAGGCGTATTAAGGGTTCTCAGAAGCGGTTGATACGGGCCTGTATGAACCAGGTTATCTTGGAGGAGGCTAGGAAAAATAAATTTGATAAATTTGTAAAGGGTATGCTTGATGGAAATCTTGGTCGGGAGATGTATTCGGCCTGTAAAAAGATATTTCCGGTTAAACGTATAGAGTTATGCAAGTCAATGGTTATGTCTACGCCTGTGGTGGCTATTGAGGAAGAACAGCCTGGAGAAACCATAGAAGAACAACCACCAGAAACCAT
>DAQA01000009.1:0-13807 GCA_002502685.1 Euryarchaeota archaeon UBA202 | reverse complement strand
GAAACCATAGAAGAAGAACAACCAAAAAAAGAAAAAAAATCTAAGAAAAAAAAATAATGTCATCCTGATTATCATGTCATTATTCGAATTTAATTCTCAAATACCCTCTGTTAAAAAAGAATCATATATTTGTGATAGCGCAGATGTAATTGGTAATGTAAAAATCGGGGGAGGATGCTTTATCGGGCCTGGTGCCCGAATCAGAGGGGATTACGGAAAAATTGTAATAGGTGATAAAACAAGCATCGAGGATAATTGTGTCATCCATGCACGACCCAATGAAGAATGTTGGATCGGAAAAAATGTTACCATAGGACATGGATCAGTTATCCATAACGCAAAAATTAGGGATTGGGCTATCATAGGAATGAATGCAGTCGTAAGCGACTATGCAGAAGTTGGTGAATGGGCAGTAATTGGCGAAGGATGCGTAGTTAAAAATAATCAAGAAATACCCCCAGGAAAAATAGCTGTGGGAGTCCCCGCAAAAATAGTTGCGGATATCACAAAAGATTACAAAAAACAATGGATGCATTTCAAGAAAATATATGTCACCCTCGCTGAAAAATCCTATCGAGAACAATTAAAAAAAATAGACCCAGAATAAAATCTCTTTTGAAAACAGAATTATAAAAAAGAAAGGGATACATAAAAAAAAATTTATTAACCAAAACAAAATTCTATGTGTGTGAAAACATGGAAGAATATAGTGAAGGATTTATAATATCTAATAAAATAAGAAAAGCAGTATTTAGTGAAATTGCCTCGGGGGAACACTCAATTGATAAAATTGCAAAAAAACACCATTTACTTCCCAAACTTGTTGAACGCGCTGTCACAGAAATAACCGAAGGAAAATTAATTGAAAAACATAGAAAGGGATATAGACTTACAGACCATGGCAAAAAAATACTGATAAAAATTAAAAGTCATGAAACAATCTAACGCAAAAATACATCTGAACGGACAAGTTGTACCAGGATTGGGAACCGGAAAATTTTTTGTCACCCAAGAAAACTATAAAAAACAATTCATCAAAAAAATAGGATATATACCCTATGAGGGTACATTAAATCTGAAAATAAAGAATGAAGAAAGATCCTACCTGGTAAAAAACACAACTGGCATACTGATTACAGGATTTAGGGAAAACAACAAAACTTTTGGACAAGTAACATGTCTAAATTGTACCCTAAAAAAAGACCAAAAAAAAACAAAGGGAACAATAGTTTTACCCCAAAAAACCCGTTACACGGACATTATCGAGATAATTGCCCCTTCAAACCTG
Organism: Euryarchaeota archaeon UBA202; assembly: GCA_002502685.1. Taxonomy (GTDB): domain Archaea; phylum Thermoplasmatota; class E2; order UBA202; family UBA202; genus UBA202. Next base: position 12,519 of record DAQA01000009.1, on the reverse strand, counting down.
AGAAAGAAATTAAATCTAAAAAACAACGACGTCGTGGAGATAACACTTAATGTTTGACACCATGAGATACTTTTAAAATATCAACAAGACGAATGGCTGAATCTACCGCACAATTAACTCCTACACCAGCAGATTCAATACAATCACCCACAAAATAAAGATTTTTTATAGGGGTAACACACGATGGCTTGTGAATATCTATGGTTTTTGCCACACCATCAAGTTGCCAAACAGACGGATAAAAACACCAATCCATATTCTTCCGATATCCCGGGACAAGCCGATTAAGATATTTATCAAGAACTGGACGCAATATGTCCATTTTCTTTTTTCTCTTTGCCTCATCGGGACCACAAATCACATAGGATTGAACCAAAAATTTTCCTGGGGGCGATGTACCCACCTGGGGACACGCCATCTTAAAATCGATAATTCCTGCTGCATCACTGCCATCCACATCTAAATCTCTTTCAATAAACATAAAAGATTTCCCTAATAAATGACGGGGAATATCGGTCAAAGCATAATAGGCACATAGACTTCCGGTTCCCGGGAGTTTCTTTAAATCCCTTAAACCAGGAAACTCTTCAGGGGGCACAAGGGAAAAAAAATCCTGAACTGGTAGATTAGAGATAATGACATCAAAATATTCCTCTTCCCCCCCAACCTGGATTCCCCGGGCAATCCCATTCTCCACAATCACATTATCAACCTCCTTATGATGAATAACACCCCCATTTTTCTCTGTACACCAAGCCAACTGTTTCCCTATCGATCCAATCCCTCCCAAGGGGTAAGACACCGGGGAAGATCCCATAAGCTCCCGTTGCGCAAAAAAAGTATCTCCTGTAGAAATCCGGTTCAAATCATTTACCGTTGTAATCAAACGAGGAAACAACTCAAGAGTTAAAGTCAGTTTTCCTTTGCCATATTTCTGGATTGTCTTTGCCATTGACACATCCTTTAGTGAGGATATGGTTGATTTCCGGGAAAAAAGAAGCTGGAAAATCCGAGGGACGATTTTTATTTTATCAGTTGCTGAAAGAAAAGGATACGAAACCTTTTCCCCTATATACCCTAATCGTGACCCCACCAAATCCAAGTGTATTCCCTGAGATGACAACACACGGGCAGGGGCAGCATTTTTCCCTCCACCCATCAGATGAAAACCTAAATCAATTGAATACCCTTTACCCAAACCCTCATAGATCTCCTCCAATGAAGGCTCTGCAAAAGGAACCCACATATGAAATTGTTTCAAGAGAGACTTATAGCCAGAAAGATCCATATCCATATTAAGCGTCAAACCACGGCCACCCACCATAGATTCTTTTTCAAACACATGGGTTTCATGTCCAGCATCTGAAACAAGTGTAGACACAGCAAGACCACCGAAACCTGCGCCAATAACACAAATCTTCATCGTTACATCTCCGGTTGAAAAAGCCGAATGCTTAGGAGAGGAGTAAAAACAATATACCATACAATGGGAAGAAAGACCAGGATGACGCCTCTAATAATCCCAATAGAGCCAATGAGGATAATGGGGACCACCATATAACGAAGAAAATTAGTTGCTGCAATTAATTTCCGAATTTGAGTTCGATGGAAAAAACTCAGGTAAAGAAACCGTATCTCAATAAAAAGAACTCCTGAAAGAAGAGCCACCAAAAGAGGTATCTGCCAAAGATAATAATCCATACCCAAAAGGAAAGGGAGAAACACTAAAAAAACTGAAAAAAGACGGATTCCCATACCTAATGCTTTAAAAAGGAAGGGAATAAAAATCTTAGAATCCTCAACTTTCACTCCCCACCGAAGGGCGATATTGGTTACACCCATTAGATAATCATGATCCGCATCCTTTAATCCACCTTCCACTGCATTCATATGCAAAGTTTGGTTAAAAGTAAGAAAAAATATCGCCCAAGACAAAATACCAATATCATCAGAAAATGACAAAGCACCAAAAAGAAAAACAAGGGACATGGATGTGGAAACCAAAAAATCAGAGGCAATGATTTTTTTGCCATACAAATTATAAACACTACCCAAGAGACCGGCAACAACAAGGCATCCCAGCGCGGCTAATCGATGATTGGTAAGAGTCTCGCCTTTCCACAAAAGAAAAGTGAAAAAAAAGGCCAGAATCATGGAAAAAACACATACAGCAACAGCATCCTTACGTGCTATTGCCCCTTTCACCAAGGGTTTATCCTTCAATTCTGGAATAAGGGAATCTAACTTAACATCAGCATAATCATTAAGAACAAAGCCATAAATTGCTGATAAAGCTCCTATAACAAAAAGAATGACCAAGGAATCTAGATCATACATGCCTACAGAAAGAGCACCAAAAACAGGAGGTATAGCTAAACCTCCTAGGCCGGGGAGGCGAAGAAGCTTTGCATATTCAACAATCTTATTAGCCACATAAGGGGAAATAACCAAGGATATATGATATTTTCTTATTATCTGACGACTCTCAGAAAAAATAACGACACTTATTTATACTACTAAGACATACTACTATTGTCAGACAATTGGCATCATATGTCATCTTTCTTGCACCGTAAGCAAGACGGATGGCATCAAGTGGTCACCCAAGAGGTGCTGTCTGTCAACAGAGGGAATAGAATGGCAAGCAAACAAAACAAACGGATTACCGTCAGACTCCCAGTGAAAATAATCAATGCAATTGACATGTTCATCCAGGCGGGAGAGTCCTCCTCTCGCTCAGATGTCATAAGAAGAGCAATATGGAGACTACTTTCAGACGAAGGAGACAACGTAATGAAGAATCTAGAAAAAATCAATAAATTAAATGAAAGCCATAAATTCGAGGAGTTTGTAGAAAAAGAATATAACTCAAAATAAAAAAAAAGGGGATGGGAAAAAAATGATAACAACTACCAGCCAAAACCAAATAAAGGGCCTTGTCGACAATGCAATGGAATACGGCAAAAATGATATTCGTCAGACAGAATTTGATGAATTCGGAGAAGCAAAAATCATCGTTGTAGGATGTGGTGGAGCGGGTGGCAATACAGTCAACCGCCTAAAAAACATGGGTGTAAAAGGTATAGAAACAATCGCTATTAATACTGATAAACAGGCCCTGGATATGATTAACGCGGACAAAAAACTCCTCATTGGGAAAAAAATAACGAGGGGACTGGGAGCAGGTGGTTATCCAGAAGTAGCAAAACGATGCGCCAATGAGTCGCGGGAAGAAATCGAGGAGATTATAGGTGACCCTGATCTTGTCTTTATAACAGCGGGTATGGGTGGGGGAACGGGTACCGGTGTTTCTCCTGCTGTGGCAGATATCGCTCGAAAAAAACAAGCCATTGTAACAGGCATGGTTTCTATTCCCTTTCGTGTTGAACGGGGAAGATTATTAAAAGCAGAAATGGGACTTGATGCCCTTAGAAAAAAATCAGACTCTGTTGTTGTCATGGATAACAATCGCTTATTGGAATATGTACCAAACCTTCCTGTTGATAAAGCATTTTCAGTTATGGATCAACTTATAGCTGAAACTGTAAAAAGTATTTCTGAGGCTATTACTCAACCCTCATTGATAAATCTGGATTATGCTGATGTCAAAACTATAATGACAAGTGGAGAAGTCGCTGCTATGCTATGGGGCGAAGGACCCTCCAATAACGGTGTTGATGAGGTGGTTCGCAATGCATTACACCATCCCTTATTAGAAGTGGATTATTCCGGAGCAAAAGGTTGCCTGCTTCATATTGTTGGTGGCCCAGATATGACACTTGAATTCGCCAACAAGGTTGCCGAGGGTTTGACACAGGAAATGGACCCCTATGCTAACGTTATATTAGGGGCCCGTGTGAATAATGACTTTCAAGGACAATGCCGAGTCATGGCAATCATGACCGGAGTCAACTCACCATATATTCTCTCACCAGGAGATGATAAGGTGAGCATACCACAATGGGAGGGAGGACAAAATAAGTTAGGAATCGACCTTATACACTAATTTTTAAATCCTCCCCCCTTCCTCCCTATCTTTTTTTTATATTTCAATTTCCTCATTATTTTGAGGAATAATAACTTCAGCAAAATCACTGATGGCCTCAGCGAGAGGAACAGGATTATCAGAATGATAAATCACCACTTTATTTGCACGGCAATCCCTTGCGAACTGGACCAACTGAGAATGACCCGCATGGGCCGAGAAATCAAAATAGTTCACTTGGCAAGCAACCTTTTTTAAAACACCAAATAAATTAATGGTCTGACTATCCAAAAGCATACGGCCATTGGTGCCCTCAACCTGATGACCAGTGAGAATAACAGATGACTTAGAATCATCAGCAACATTATTGATATACCATAAAACCGGGCCTCCTTCAAGCATACCACTTGTGGTCAATATGATCTCGCCCTTTAATGCCCGCTTACGCATTTGCGAGGAGTATACCTTTTTTACTTGAGCCAAGGCATTTTGTAACTGTGTTGGATGACCAAGAAATTCAGGATAGTTAAGGAATATTTGCCCAATTTTTTTCCCCATCCCATCAAGCCAAACATCATAACCTGAATCTAAGAGGATCATTGCAAGCTCTTGTGCTCGTCCCACCGCAAAGGCAGGAACAATCACTGTTCCATTTTTTTTAAGGGTATCGTCTATTTTTTCAAGGAATTCCTTTTCTAATTGGGTTCGATCAGGATGATCAGTACCAGAATATGTGCCTTCAAGAAAAAGAATTTCGCTATTAACTGGTTTAGCGCCTTTAAGAAGGTGAGTGTCAATGGTATTAAAATCACCAGTAACCAGAATACGATTGTTTATCTCAAACATCAATGAACCCGGTATATGACCGGCAGAATGACCGACACAATTGAGGCCATTGACCGCGATAGTTTCTCCATAGGACACTTTATGGAATTTTCTAAGAGCCTTGCCGATATCCAGCTTTGTATATGGAATAAGATGCCCCTCTATATCCGCAATTTTCAGGGCGTCTTTGAAGAGAATATGAGCAATATCACTGGTAATAGGGGTAGAATAGATAGTTGTTCCATAGGTACTTACAATCCAGGGTATCATCCCTGAATGATCAAGATGGGCATGGGATAAAAATAGATTATCAACAAAGGGTGACGGCTGAGGATATTTCGGGGGATTTTCAGGGGTCATGCCATAATCAATTAATATTTTTTGACTGTCGGATTGAAGAAGTATGCCAACTCTTCCAACTTCATTGCCTCCTCCCAAGAAACGTAAATTCATTGCTACCTGAATAAGAAAGATATAGTTAAAGATTGGGCCGAATCAGCATCGAAAGATATTTGATGAAAGTTGAAAGTTTCATGCCCTCATCCCAATTCATAACATATATCCCTCCTTTTGTCTTGCGCAGTAAGGGTACTTTATCATGTATAAGACGCGCGATACCTGAAAGGCCCTTGATATCAAGACTGAAAACCCTCCAGCAATCACCCCGCAGTCCTTTTAAACGCTGGGCATAAAGAAGCAACGTGCCTGTTTTTTCACACTGTCTAATGATTTTTTCTGCCTGTTTTTGATTAGCACGTGATGCTCGATCAAATCTGATTTCTTTTGCTTTGCTTGTTTTTATCTCAATGAGAAAGGACATATCACCCCGAATTGCCACAAGATCTGCAATCCCTAGTGATCCTGCAGATCTAATAACAATAAAGGGATTGGACAAAATAGTCATATAATTACTAACCTCAGACTTACTGCAGGTTTTTGTAATTTTTTGTAAAATATCGTTATCACCCGTCAGTATCCCCTTTAATTCACGTTCAAACTCACTCATATAGTAGTCATTGGAAAAGAATTTTTAATGGTTTGGATTTTAAAAAATTGAGTATCTGTCATGACTTTTCATTCCATAAACCAATTCAATTATTGCCAAATAACCCAAAAAAATATTTTAAATCTTAATATGAACATTTTGCCATGCCCCTTTTTTTCCTGAATAGAAACTAATCTAGTACAACATGGATGAAGAACAGCACTTGATAAAAAAATCTGTTTAGTAAACCCAAAGAAGATATGAAAAAAATAAGTTATCCTGGTTGTGAAACAATCAAAAATTTAATACATGCGCTTATATAATCTTTTTACACCTTTATCATAACTTATCCATCGCCTTGACCATTCTGGATTATGTTTATGTAATTCATGTAAAACACTCTCGCGTATTTCACTTGTAGTAATCTCTTTATTTGCTTCTTTTTGGAGTTTATCTGCAATGGTTCGGGCAACATCCACAGGGGCACCCGTTTTCAGGGCACTAACGACAATTTTTTCTTTGATAAAATCTTCTTTTCTATTATCCTTTTTGATAACTGTTTGATGCATATGCTCACGCATTAAAAAATAGTATCTATGGTTCCCTAATAAATCTTAGCAATTATTCATCCTTAGCAATCAGAATAAGGGATCTATTGACTAAAAATTGTATTTTTTATATGCACTGCATGGCTACAGTAGTTCCGAGTGTAAAATTCTACCAAGGAATGAATGATTTGACAGAGGTGAAATATCCTAAAAATTTTTGAATAAATGGTGGAAACCACGGTGGTTTTTTACCAAAGAATATCTATAAGATTGGTAGTTATTTTTTTGATTCTTTCAGTAAAACTTAAAAAAATCCGTGTTAGAAATCCAGAATATCTGTCTGAGTTGTGGATACATCTATCTGCTTCGGCTTTCCGAGGATTTTCCGTTTTTCACCACTGTCAAGATTGACACCAAAAAGCCGGGTGATACTCTTTAATTCTTGGAAGCTCATGACATTATATTTCATGTTTTGGAGGAAATATCGTACTGCTTCCTCCCTTTTATCTGGGAGAAAAGCAATGGACATGTTTTTGGCATGGGCCTTTTGGATCAGGGGGAAATGTTTCTTGAGTGTTCTGTATCGAACTGAACTCCCATTAGTCAATAGAGCATAGCCATTTTCCAGTATCTCATTGAGGAGACGGAAAGTATGTGTCCCAATTGTTCTATTTCCTTTCCTGAATTTCATATCCTTTGTAATCTTACAAACAGAAATTACGGGTATTCCGAGTTCCTGTGCCACAAAGGATTTTACCCCAATTTCCCGTACCATCTCCCGTATCTTTTCTTTTTCCTCGAGTGTAAAAATTTTCCTAGTGGGAATATCCTTGGTATATTTCCTCACTATCCAGTACTGGATACCCATTTCACGGGATACTTCCACCTTCAGCTTCCCATTCCTTACTCTTTCTCTAATCTCCTCTATGAGTTCCTTTGATAACTCCTGTACCATCACTTATATCCCTGTAGGGGGTATAAATAGATTACCCTGATCTCAAGAGACTGTCTGTGGATCAGGGCTTGAAAGAGTATGACGGATACGGGACGCTAGTTTTAGGTGCTTTCTAATACACACATTGAGAAACCAAAAACTAAATCATGATTAGCTTGTATACCCCGATACCAAATTCCTTTAAAACCAAAAAGAATTATAAATCCTTGATACCAATCCTTTTTGATACCATTAGCCCCTATTGTTATAATATCTCCGTTACCATTACAAACGATTGAACTAGGCAACAATGCCAATGACATATCTTCCATTATATCTTCAAGATCAATAAGAAATTCCAGATATATTTCATACAGAATAGGGAATCTTCCTTTGTTAGAATACAGAAACTCATAAAATAGAAACATAAATAGATTAAGTCTGGCAAAATCTCCATCCATAATTATAAAACAAAAGGAACTGGATACTTTCCAAGAGTTATGCTTATCATCATGGTTAATTATCATGTTTTTATGTGATTTTATAATAGATGCAGAGATTATTGGAGATGTAAAAGATAATGTAATAAGTAAGATTATGACTGTTATAGCAATGCTTTTCCGTATGAATTTGGGAAATATGTTACTATGTGCCATGGTATCAAATAACAAAGAATATAATTTCTGTTTATAAAACTTCTGGAAAAAGAAAAAGAAATTAGATGGATTTTGTAAATTAATGTGTTTACGACCCAAATCAGCCAATGTATTTAAACAGCCCATCAACCAGGCTTAAACCGATATCAGTAGTCGGAAAAACGGATAAGGCGGTTTTTTTTCTATCCGCAGAGATACCGCTACTTATCTTGGTCCTGACTCCGGATTTGGCGTTGTAAGCCAAGGATTATAATCCCCATAGTTGGTTACGGGATCTCCTGACCAGGGCCCATGAAAGAGATTATAGGGAAAGAAAAATCCAGAAAAATAGAGAGTGAATTAAATGTTGAAAATTTTTACATTTATTTTATCTGTAGCATGTGCCCCATTATTCCCGTAAGGTGCAACAGCCCATAGGTCATATGAGCCAAATGCGAACCCGTTCCATTTCCAAATATATGGGGGACTGGTAGCAACAGCCCGGGGCTCGAAGTCATAAAAATTTGGTCCAGCTAAATAGAATTTTACCTTGTTTATCTTTTCGTTAAAATCATGGGTTCCAACATCTATAGTAATTCTTCCAAAAATTATAGTGTTTTTAACTTGAAGGATTTCTCTATCACATATATAAAGATAACCCTCTTTTGGCTTATTTATTTTTAGTGTAGGAGGAGAATAATCATAACATTTTATAAGCCATGCATCCGAATTTCCAGCACCGTAAGAATCTGTGCTACCTACAACAATGTAACTTCCATCTTCAGATTGTATGACACACCGTGCTAAATCTGTTTTTCTTATGCCAAATGTTTTATTCCATATCTCATTTCCATTCTTATCGGTTTTTATAAGCCAAGCATCACTATCTCCTGCTCCAATAGAAAAGGTAAACCCAGCAATAAGATACCCTCCATCAATTAATTGTACGACAGAGGCTCCGAAATCTTGGTCCCCGCTTCCAAATAATTTAATCCATTCCTCCTCCCCATTTCCATCCGTTTTAATTAGCACTATATCATCCCAATCTCCTGGTGTAAAAGAAGTAGAAGTTCCAGTTATAATATATCCTCCATCATTCGTCTGCCTAACACAATTCCCTTGTTCCATATCCCATTCTCCAAATGTTTTATTCCATATCTCATTTCCATTTTCATCAATTTTTATGAGCCATATGTCCCACTTTCCAGGACCATAGGATGCAGTAGTTCCTGCAATGACATAATCACCCATCTTTGTCTGATTAATATATTCTCCGTACTCTGTATCTTTTCCTCCAAATGTTTTATTCCATATCTCATTTCCATTTCTATCGGTTTTTATAAGCCAAATATCTTGTTCTCCTGCCCCGTAAGAGAGAGTTGTTCCTATCAAGATGTATCCATTTGTTTCTACAACGGAGCTTGCCCAATCAAAATACTTTCCTCCAAATGTTTTATTCCATATCTCATTTCCATTTCTATCGGTTTTTATAAGCCAAGCATCACCATTTCCCGCTCCATAAGAAAATGTGTGTCCTGTAATAATATATCCTTCATCCACTGTTTGTACAACACATGATGCTACATCCTCTTTCATTCCCCCAAATGTTTTATTCCATTCCTCATTTCCATCGGCACTTACTTTAATAAGCCATGCATCAAAATTTCCCGCTCCAAATGACATTGAATATCCCGCAATAATATACTCCTCATCTTTTGTCTGTGTAACATAATTCGCAATATCTATGTTCCTTCCTCCAAAAGTTTTATTCCATTCTCCATCATTAATCATTCTTTCATTTTCCTCTGGAAAAGATAGTGATAAAAATAAGAAGACAACCAATGGAGCAACAATGGTTACTTTTTTCATCTTTCTATTCATTCTATCACCTGTGTTTATTTAAGATTTTCGCGGTAGTTCAACTATATCAAAAATAAAAAAAGAAAAAGGAGGGGGATTAAGACATTTCCCCCCATTCGTCGGAAATAGTGATCTTATCCGTATTATAGTATAATTCGTTTGGTGTTATTCTTCCTTGGTCACCATCTGGATCTAGCTGTACGCCGTGTTTCCTGTAACTTGCCCATACCAGCTCGGTGCAATAGTATTTGGATTTGTAAGCTGGCCATGTGCCATCTACATCCTTCCTAAACAACACCCAGTAGGACAAATAATCGAATGATTTATTTATTTTATCTTCGGAAAACTCTATAGCTTTATTTCTTATAGTTTGGCTTGTGTCAACTATCCCATAAGCTATCCCATCTGGATATTCCTCTCGTACGCCGGCTAGAGTAGTCCATTCGACAATGCCATCTTCCTCTTCTGGATAAGTATGTGGATCAGCCTCAATACCCCAAGTAGTTCCTGAGTGACCTGGGCGATCTTCTGTAAATATTAGAGCATGATCCCACTGTCTTATTAAAAGTATATTACCGCATTCGCTGAAAATGATATCCCCTGGGTTATCTGGTGGAGGCAACACAGGCGGTACTGGTGTAGCATGTGTTAATGGTATCATTGTGGTGGGAATAAGAAATAGCCCCACTATCAGCAATACCATTGTTATTTTTCTCATTTTTCTTTACCCTCCTTATTTTTTTTTGACCTGCAGGGTTGGGTTCCTTTTCTTAAATTTTGGGCATATTGTCTCTGCCCTGCTTCATTACTCCCATTCGACATGGGAAAAACTATGTTTTTTTCCATATTTCTCCTCCTATATTGACCTACAGGGTTAGGCTCATTTTCTTATTTGTGGCAATTTGCCTCTGCCCTGCTCCATTACCCCCACTCGGCAGAGGACAGCCAGTCTTTTTCCCATTTTTTCAACTCCAAAAATACAATAAATTCTTAATTTATAATAAGTATCCTACAAATATCGAAGAATGGGATACAAACATCGAAAAGCATAAAATAAAAATCGTACCAGAGAAAAGAAAGATTTTCATTTTGGAATTTTTATCTATTTTTATTAGCAGAATTTGATAAAAAACTGGCTAATCATTATAAACCAAACACCGATTTAGATACCGAGGATGGCTGGGTGGAAAAAAAATGAGAAAGGGATTATTTTTCTCTTTTCCATTTTTTCAACTCCAACACCCTCCTCCTCACTTTTGTAAATCCACATGACACACATTTTTAAAGACCCTTAAAACCATTATATATGATTAATACTGGCACTGAGTCGCCTATTTGTTATGGTTAAGGATAAAAATATACCTATTATCCTTATATAATGGGATAAAAATTAAACTAGAGCCAATTATCTATGAAAATTAATGTGAGTTGAACCCACTCATTCTGCTTGACAGGCAAGCATACTACCTTTGCATGGACACTATTTCTCCAAATTATTTTGTTTAGTTAACTAAACAAAATAATGAAGGCAATAACCATTTTTGTCAAATAAAATACACAAAATCATTATAAACTCTATTACTCAAAAAAAAATATGTATAAAATAAAAAGGAAAACATTTTTGATAGGTTTTATACTTGTCTTTCTTGTAGTAAGCTCTTTTGGTGTTTCATTCAACAGAGTTAACTCTGTCGATTATGTAAATAAGCATAATCCTATCCTTACTAATACTGATATTATGGAATTTATGGTTGCGATAGGAATTGAAAAGAAAATGCTTTCTGAAACTGATATATCTGATGTTTATTTGGAGGATATATCAAATGATTTTCTAAATTGGACCAGTATGACTAGGGAGGAGGGTGCATATTTTATAAAAGATATGGTCTACAATGTCATAAACTCTGGACCTCAAGCTCTGGAAAACTATCTTAGTAAATTACCAATAGATACAGAACGGTCGAAACCTAAACTTACTTTTGGACCGGAAACACTAGATGATAAAATGGAGGAACAGTCTACCATAGCAGTTTATGGTGATATACATGAGATGGTAACTCAGGAAGAAAAAGAAAAGTGGTTGTGCAATCTTCGCGAAGTAAAAGATGAAGCAAGTGAAATGATAGAGCGTTATTTTGTACCTCAAGGTCCTTTAACCGCTTATGGAATTGGAAAAGGTTTTCAAATGGTGGGATTAAAGACTTGGGTTAAAGAGTATGAATCATTGCTGGATGATATTTATGCAATAATTGATAATGTGGCAAAAGAAAAGGGCATTGAAGATATCCCTGTAGTATTTATTGAAATGGGTGAACCGGTAAAAGATTTTTCCAGAATAGAAAAACTTCGCCCTATTTGGGGAGGAATCCTTGTTTGGAATAATGATAGTTACGGTTATAACCATTATTCTACGATTGGCTATCCTGCCAAAAGATATGGAGTAAAAGGCTATACAGTATCGGGACACATGACCTATGATGAATCAGAACTATTAAGAACAGAGATGGGCGACGAATTTCACCAACCCAATCAAGGTAATCTAGCAGGTCATGTGACGGATGTTGCTGGCCCAGGTAATTCGTACGCAGATGTGGCTTTCGTAGAATTTAGTAATGTTAGAGGAGTTATTTATACTGAGGATCAACATTATCCCCATACAGGTCTCGTTTTTGGATACTATGATCTGCTGTGTGGCATGATTCCCAAAAAATCACATAGCTCACGCTGATACCTTGATTAAAATCTTT
>DAQA01000038.1:5939-6300 GCA_002502685.1 Euryarchaeota archaeon UBA202 | reverse complement strand
TGGTTTAGGCGTAGGATGAGTCAGTATTTGGTATCTTTTCGTCCTCTTTTTTATTCCAGTGTTAGCTGCTAGTTTTTTTACCGTTTCCCAGAGCCAATAGCTGCAGATTCCACCTGTAAGATATATCCAAATTGGGATATCAACATGGACCAAAAAATCAATATTCTGGATATTATCAATATTGGGCAACACTGGGGTGAGATAGGTGAGCCCTGTTGGATTCCCGAGGATGTTAATTGTGATGGCATCATTAACATCCTTGGCATAATCCTTGTTGCTCAGCACTGGACAGGATAAAACACTGTTATAGAAATGACGACCCAGGCGGAAATAGAAAGCCAATGATGCATGTACCTACCTG
>DAQA01000038.1:2385-5876 GCA_002502685.1 Euryarchaeota archaeon UBA202 | reverse complement strand
ACAGTCCCTTAAAGAATACCTGGACCAGGGTAAAATCCTGGCCGGGGGTATTATCGCGAGGAGAAAAGGCAGTTATGCTATCTGGGATGTGGACTCTATTGAGTAACCCCAAAAGTATGTATCCCAATTATCCATGTTCCCCTTTGGTGATTACGAATTTATTCCCCTCATCTCCTATGAACACGCCCAGGAATCTTCAAAAAAGCTACAGACATCACTAAATAAGTAACAGAAGTAAATAGGGGCCTAAAAATAAACATCCACTTCACTCTCCTTTTCTCTTTTTATTCCATCCATCTAATCAATGCACAAGTCAGGTACTGCACAGGATAAAAAAACCGGGTTATTGATAGATAGAGGAAGGGAGGGTAGGTTTTGGAGGCCTCGAAAATGAACCCTTAAATTGATTCTAATACAGGGTTTCTTTCAACCCTCCCCATCTTTTATCACGAAAGCTAGATATTTATATCTTCCTCTTTTATCTTTGTCAAGTCCAGTACACAAAATATCTATAAATAATAGGGTACATACCAGGGTTGAGAGGAATGAGGTATTAAATAGGGGGAAGTAACATAAGTTTTATTGTTATCCCCTCCCCCCGCCTCTCACATCAAACCCATGGATAACCCCTGCCATGCTCAGGTGGAAATTATGTGATTTTTCTAAATTTATAGCCGTAATATATTGCCCCTGATTTGCCATCCTCCTGGATTTTTCTGAAGCAGGCTTTTGTACGCATACCGATTTGTAACTCGTCAAGGCCACAGTCGACAATCTGGGCAATTACCTTACAGCCTTCATCCAGTTTAATTATTGCAACAGCATAGGGTTCTTCTCCCTCAAAATGGGGTGGGGGGTCATGAATAATGGTATATGTCTCGACAGTTCCTTCACCTTTTAATTTGTACTCTTCCATTTTTCCGATTGACTTCCGTCTGCATGTAGGGCATATGACGCGGGGAGGGAAAAAAACCTCATTGCAGATAGAACATTTTTTTCCGAGAAGATTGTAGCGTTGAGGTATTTCTCGCCAGTATCGTGGGACCCCCATTTTATATCGCCTCCAGTAGGTGAACCACTGCTGTACCACCAGACCCACCAACATTATGGCATAGGCCGACCCGTGCCTCGTCAATTTGTCGTTTGTCTGCCTTGCCTCTTAATTGCAACACAATCTCATGGGCTTGGGATATCCCAGTAGCTCCAAGGGGATGACCTCGAGCCTTTAAACCTCCAGAAGGATTAATGGGTATTGCCCCATCTAATGTTGTAAGTTTGTCATCCATGGCTTTTCCTCCTTCCCCTTTTTTAACAAACCCCAGATCCTCGATTGCCATGATTTCTGCTATAGTAAAACAATCATGTACTTCAGCGACATCTATGTGTGAAGGCCCATATCCCGCCTTTTTATATGCCTTATCAGCCGCTTTTTTTGTTGCCAATAGGGAATCAAGGCTTTTTCGCCTACAGAGGGAAAGTGTGTCGGAAGATTGAGAAGAAGCAACGATTTTAATGGGTGTGTCAGTATACTCCTTGGCTTTGTCTAGTGGGCATAGTACTAAAGCGGCTGCGCCATCCGTGATGGGGCTGCAATCAAAAAGATGAAGCGGATCAGCTACCATGGATGAAGTGAGGACAGTTTCTACAGAAATTTCTTTCCTGTAGAGTGCCTTAGGATTAAGGGATCCATTGTAATGATTTTTGACAGCTACTTTTGCAAGTTGCTCAGATATAGTTCCATGGTGATGCATATGATATCTTGCCATGAGAGCATAAAGGCCAGGAAAGGTTGCTCCGAAGAATGCCTCCCATTCTCTATCTGACATAGAGGAAAGTATCTCTGTTGTTTCCCCTCCAACTGTATCCGTTGTTTTTTCTGCCCCTCCAACAATAACAAAATCATAGAGCCCTGATGCAACTGCTATATATCCTTGATGAAGTGCAACCCCTCCCGATGCATCACCTGCCTCGATTCGTGTAGCAGGAATATATAAATCATTAAGACCGCTAAGCTCCAATGCCAAGGAAGAAATATGTTCTTGACCAATAAAACTTCCCGTGGACATAGCTCCAATATACATTGCGTTAATTTCCTTTCCTTCTATACCAGCATCCTGGATGGCTTCTATGCCTGCTTCCACTATCAATTCTCTAAAAGATGTTTCCCATAATTCTCCACATTTTGTGACACTCGTTCCAATAATTGCTACCTCTCTCATTTTCCTCCACTCCATTGCCCACGATATTTCATATATGTGGCATAATCAACATACTCCTTTTTAACTATCATTTCCTTTAAACCCGAGCGTTTGACTGAAGTAATCTCCTTAGTGACAGTGATATCAAAAGAGTCAGAACCCGCTCCGGATCCATAGGAGGTGGCAAGTATCCTATCCCCTGGTTTTGCTATATCTAATATTGCCACAAGACCCAGTGGTGTAGAACCAGAATATGTATTACCTATAATGGGGCAGAGAAGCCCAGTTTCAGATTGTTGCTGAGAAAAACCCAGCATCTTTGCTACCCTCATGGGAAATTTTCCATTGGGTTGATGGAAAACGGCATAATCATAATCAGATGGTGTACTCTTGATTTTATCCATTAATTTTTTCGTGCAGTTTACAATGTGGCGAAAATAGGCAGGTTCACCGGTAAAGCGTTCTCCGTGACCTGGATACGGCTGGCTTTCCCTACGCCAGAAATCTGGTGTGTCAGTTGTATAAGAAGTCGTGGCATTGATGTCTGCAATAACCTGCTTTTTCCCAATGATAAAAGCGGCTCCCCCCGCAGCAGCAGCATATTCCAGTGCATCTCCTGGTGCAGCCTGTGCCACGTCACTACCAATAGCCAATCCATACTCTACCATCTGTGATTCTACAAGTGCCATACAACTTTGGATGGCAGCTGTTCCCGCTTTACAGGCAAATTCATAATCGGCAGCTATGATATCTGGAGTTGCTCCAATAGCCTCCCCTACAATAGTTGCAGTGGGTTTCACTGCATATGGATGTGATTCTGAGCCAACATATATTGCACCAATTTCCTGGGCAAGGATTCCGCATGAACTAATTGCTTGACGGGCCACTTCAACTGAAATTGTTGCAGTATCCTCATCGATGGATGGAACAGTTTTTTCCTGAATGGACAGACCCTTTGATATTGCATCTCCATCCTTACCCCAAATTTTTGCGATTTCACCGGTTTTTATCCTGTATCTTGGCACATATGTCCCATATCCGACTATCCCAACCATTTTATCAATTTCCTTAGAATATTATAATATCATATTTAAATCAATTGTAGCTACATTAATATCCTTGATATGATTGTTGTTGGTCACCATCTGGACAGGATAAAAAAAATCGCTACTTAATCCATTTTTTCTTCCCTGTTAAATCTTATTTTTTACCAGTAAATGCAGGTTCGAATCCCTCTTCTAACAAAATCTGCCATTTTAAATAAAATGGAAAATAATGCAGAAACACGGGATT
>DAQA01000038.1:0-2279 GCA_002502685.1 Euryarchaeota archaeon UBA202 | reverse complement strand
CTGATCAACAAATTCTTCTAAAAACCTAAAATTATGAGAAGTCGCATATCCCCTTATTGCCTTCAATTGAGCAGGGATAGACAATCCTTTTTCCGTTTGTTCTTTGGTTGATACTCTAGCATAAGCTAAAGCATTTTTCATAAGCCATTGAAAATTATCTTATCTGACCATATTATCACGATAGAGAGGAAAAATCAAGCCATAAAGTTTTATAATAAAAGAGAGATTAAAGGGAAGCCGGTGTTTCCTCAATTTGTAAAATTTTTTCTAATTGAGTTAAGATTCTTTACGAATCAATTTTATATACTTCAAGTAATACGGATTATGCTATTGCATATAATATGATATCGGAAGTTAAAGGAAGGGGAATCCATCTCGGTATAATACCCGACGGCAGCAGACGTTGGGCGAGGATAAATGGAATCAAGAATTACGATGGCAGGCAGTCTGGGGAGGTCATAGATAAGATAGTGAGACATGTATTTGAAAAGCACCCTGAAGTGAGCGATTTCTCCATATGGGCCTTGTCAACCGAGAATCTGCAGAGGCCTGAAGAGGACCGGGAGCTTGTTTATAGGCTCCTCAAGAGGAAGATGAAAGACCTGCTGCATGATCTGGGAATTAACAAGATAGAAATAAAGGTCAACATCGTCGGGTCGAGATTAGGGGGAATGCCGCAGGAAATAGAGGAGTTGGCACAGGATATCGTTTCAAAGACAAAGAACCATAAAAGTGGGACGCTTAACATATGCATCGGATACGGGGGCAGGGAGGAAATACTCGATGCCGTGATGGCGGCATCGAAATGGCTTAGGAAGAACCCCACGATAACGAAGCTGCCCATGAATATCTTTCAGAAGTTTTTGCTGATACCCCAGTCCCTGGACATTGTGATCAGGACAGGTGGTGAGCAGAGGCTTTCAGGTTTCATGCTTTACCAAGTTGAGTATGCAGAACTCTTTTTCACAGACACCCTGTGGCCGGACTTCACCACAAAAGAGCTTGACAGGATAATTGAGAAATTCTCGCAGATCGACAGACGGTTCGGCAAATAACCTCTAGGATTTGCATACCCGCAAGGTGTCGCAGATACTGGAAAAAGATCATTGCAAAATCGTCTAGAGAAACAAGGATTCATTATGAAAGTAACATGAAAAACTGTTTTCATAAAAAAAATTTAGCATCATCAAATGTGTTTAGCTTTCCATAGAAAAATATACCGTTTCTAAAGAAAATCAAAACATATTTTTTTTTATTCATTTTTTCCCTTCCACAGACAAGATTTTCCCTTCAGCATATCACAAAATTGAAAAACGTGTGCACATTTAGATGAGGTATATCTATGGACACTACTGTACTTGTGTTAGGAGATGATTCAGACTGGGAATCTTATCAAAGATTTTGCGTGCAGCTTCAAAAGCACAGCTCAAAAAAACTAAAGTGGGTTATAGCCACTTATGACCTTCTTGAAAAAAATGAATTACCCATAATCGAAACCGGTACACTAATAATCTTTCTATTTTTCCCATTTGAATATTGGAATAAGAATATTGAAGAAGAGGGGTATAATGGTGTGTACGGAAATGTGGACTTCTATAATAAGTTCAGGGTCTTTTGGTCTGAGATACATAGAATCCTTAGAAAGGCCTATCGTGGGAAAAAATTACATTTTATAAATCATCCCTTGAAGATTGCTGTTGATCGCGACAAGGAGCTCACAAAAACAATCTTATCGGAGAATGGTGTTAAAGTGCCAATATCATATTACACTAGGGATTATAGAGATATCTTAAAGTTAGTCAACCAGGAGAACAAAAAACTGTTTTTAAAGGTTAGATATTGCTCGATGGGCAAGGGTATAACTTACTTGGAGAAGGGGAACTGGAAAACGAATTTCAGGTATAAGGAAGGCCGGATAATAAGTCCACATTCTGAATATGGTTGGACATTCAGGGATATAACAGATAATGCTAAATTCTTGAAAGAGATTTTGATGAAAGATATTATAATCGAAAAGGCAATAGATATCTACAGTTTCGACGATAGCATATTCGATTTAAGATTCTATGTTTTTTTTGATAAAGTGTTATATATTCTCGCAAGGATAAATGAGAAAGGTGCAATCACAACAAATATATCCCAAGGTGGAAAGGGAAAATCGGCTCATTTCCTCAAAAAATTTCCCAAAAACGTTATTGATATGGCTGTAAAAAACGCGATTAAAACGATAGAGGTGATGGATGTGAATTTTGGAGGGGTAGATGTGGTGATTAGCAAGG
>DAQA01000041.1:4506-14314 GCA_002502685.1 Euryarchaeota archaeon UBA202 | reverse complement strand
TATCCCCCAAGAGGATTTGGATGAACTTAAAAAAATTGGCATTAAACGTGTCTTTGGCCCCGGAACACCCATAGATTCCATTGTGGACTATATCCAGGGGTCTGTGAATAAATGACACAGCTAATCACTCAACTTCTCAAGGGAGAGTCAGCTGCCCTCGCCCGGTTAATTACCCTAGTAGAGAATAATTCCCCTACCGTTCCTGAAGTTATGAAGGCTATCCATAAACACACGGGGACAGCTCACATCATTGGCGTTACTGGTACCATGGGAACCGGAAAAAGCACCCTTATAGGGGCAGTAACCCGAGCATATCGCAAGCGAGATAAAACAGTGGGCATCGTGGGAATAGATCCGACCAGTTGTTTTAGCGGGGGGGCCTTATTAGGTGACCGGATACGTATGCAGGATCTTGCCACTGATCCCGGTGTTTTCATTCGCAGTATGGGAACCCGAGGTGTACTCGGTGGTTTAACCTCATCCATCTATGATGTAGTTGAACTGTTGGATGCTTCAGGTAAAGATATTGTTATTGTGGAGACGGTGGGGGTGGGCCAATCCGAGATTGACATTGCCAAAATGGCTGACACCACCATTGTGGTAACCGTCCCCGGCCTGGGCGATTCCATCCAGACAATGAAGGCCGGGATCACTGAGATAGCTGATATTTTTGTGGTCAACAAGGCAGACCAGCCAGGCGCTGATGAAACAGTGCTACAACTTCAGCAAATGCTTTGTATGAATCACCTCGATGAGTGGCAGATTCCCGTTATTCCATTAAGTTCAATTAAGGGGACGGGGATTTCAGAAGTCATAAATGCCATCAATAATCACATGGACTTTCTCACCGAGACTAATCATCTTCGTAAGAGGCGTAGGACAAGATATGAAAGCGAGCTGCTTGCTCTCATTAAGAAGAAAGTGATGCATTTTGTTTTAGATGAATCGCGTCTCCAGGGAACCATTGAAAGCATGGTGGATACAATATCCCGGAAGGAAATGGATCCCCATTCGGCAGCAGAAAAAATACTGAAGGGGATACTGGCATAGCCTTATTTCTTACACTCCCAAAATAGTAATCATTTGTATCGTTGATCACATCTGTTCTCCCGATCATTTCTTAAAGGTTTATGCCGAATATTCAAATACTCTCGTTTTATTGTTTTTTTAGGAATCCTTGAATCGTGCTGTCCCCTTCTCTAGGAACGCCTTCATGCCTTCCTTTTGATCATGGGTGGCAAAACAGAGAGAAAACATAGTTTTTTCCAGTGAACAGGCTTTTTCAATATCAATATTTATGCCGTCATTGATCACTGATTTCATCCAGTGAATGATAAGGGATGACTTACTGGCAATCGTGTTTGCCAGTTTCAGTGTTTCATCCATCAATTTTTCCCCATCAACTACTTTGTTCACCAGTCCCATGGCCTGTGCCTCCTCAGCTCCAATAATTTTTCCGGTATAGAGCAATTCCTTAGCCTGTCCTATCCCCACCAATCGAGGAAGACGTTGCGTACCCCCAAAACCGGGTATTACACCAAGGTTAATCTCTGGCTGCCCCATTTTAGCATTTTTTGAAGCGATACGGATATCGCATGCCAGCATCAGTTCACATCCTCCCCCTAGAGCATGCCCGTTTACTGCAGCGATTAAGGGCAAGCGAGAATCCTCAATCTTTTTTAATAGGTCATGACCCTGGGCTGAGAATTTTTTTGCTTGCACAGGTGTCATATCCTTCATTTCTTTGATGTCAGCCCCTGCCACAAATGCCTTCCCCGTGCCTGTTAGAAGGGCGACCTTTATCTCGGCATCCTTCTCAAGCTCATCAATAGCTGTGGATAGTTCAGAGAGAGTGGCAGCATTCAAAGTATTTAAAGCATCAGGTCGATTCAGGGTAATGATACCGACTCTCTCTTTTTTTTCAAGAATTAAGGTGGCATACTTATTCATACTCATAAAATCCTCGTCCTGTTTTTCTCCCTAAGTAGCCTGCCTGCACCATTTTTTTTAATAACGGGCATGGTCGATACTTTGAATCTCCAAACCCTTCATATAATACTGTCATGATATCCAAACAGATATCCAGGCCAATCAGATCAGCTAACTGAAGAGGCCCCATTGGATGATTCATCCCCAGTTTCATCACTTGGTCAATGGCCTCCCGTGTCGCCACTCCCTCCATAAGACAGTATACCGCCTCATTAATCATAGGCAGCAAAACACGATTAGAGACAAAACCGGGATAATCATTTACCTGGACCGGAATTTTCCCCATTTGCTCTGCCAAGGACGTTATTACCCGGGTGGTCTCATCCGATGTCCTCAAACCACGAATAACCTCCACCAGTTTCATGAGAGGCACAGGATTCATAAAATGCATCCCAATAAATTTATCACCTCTCTGGGTGGCAGCGGCTAATCCCGTAATGGGAATAGTTGAGGTATTCGAGGCAAACAGGCACTCTTTTTTACATATCTTGTCTAATTCCTGAAAAATTTCCTTTTTCACTTGGGGGTTTTCAAAAACTGCCTCGATTACCAGGTCAACATCCTGCATCATATCCAGGTTCGTTACCCCTGCAATCCGCCCCAGGATACCCTTTTTTTCCCCCTCGGTCATTTTGTCCTTTGCCACACTTTTTTCACAGAACTGGGTAATCCTTTTCACACCCCTGTCCACCAATTCCTGTGTGGTATCCCGTAACACCACCTTAAATCCAGCCTGGGCAGCAACCAGGGCAATCCCATGCCCCATGGTCCCTGCTCCAATCACCCCGATTTTTTTTACATCCATTTATCTTCACCTCTCTACAACCATTGCCACCGCGTTTCCCCCTCCTAAACAGAGGGTTGCAAGCCCCCTCTGTTTCCCATACTGTTTCATTGCATATAGGAGAGTGACCAACACCCGTGCGCCACTCGCTCCAATAGGATGGCCCAATGCCACAGCCCCCCCATGGACATTAAAACGATCATCAGGGACATTCAATTCATTTTTTATCACTACTGATGCAGATGCAAACGCCTCATTATGTTCAAAGAGATCAATATCCTCTATGGTCAAATCCAACTTTTTCAGCAAGACTTGAACAGTGGGGATGGGTGCTTCCATCACCAGCTCTGGTTTCACTCCCCCGGTATTATACCCCCGGATAGTGGCCAAGGGCGTTATCCCCTTTTCAGCGGCCAAATCTTTATCCATGACAACAACAGCTGCAGCTCCATCAGTAATCTGGGAGGCATTTCCCGCCGTCACCACTCCATCATCCTTAAACACAGGACGAAGATTGGCTAGTTTTTCCATGGTAGACTCTGGCCGAATTCCCTCATCATTCTCAAAAATAAAATCCTCTTTTTTTTTCCTCTGAATAGTTATCGGATGGATTTCTTCCTTGAATTTTCCTTCCCGTGTGGCCCGGGTGGCTTTTTCATGGCTCCGCACAGCCATTTTGTCACAATCCTCCCGTGTCACATTATATTTTTCCGCAATGATTTCCCCCGTCATTCCCATGTGGTAATTGTTGTACACATCCCATAGGCCATCATGGACCATGGAATCAATCACTTTCCCATCAAAGAGATGGTAGCCAAACCGTGCTTTTTTGAGCAGATAGGGACAATTCGTCATACTCTCCACACCCCCCGCGACTATCGTATCAGCGTCACCAAGCTTGATGGCCTGGGCAGCCAGCATCACCGCCTTTAAACTTGACCCACAGACCTTATTGATACTCATGGCGCCAAAGTGATAGGGCAATCCCGCCTCTATCCCTGCCTGCCGGGCCACATTTTGCCCCAGCCCAGCAGAAACAACATTTCCCATGATAACTTCATTTATTTCCTTGGGTTGTAATCCCGCCCGAGAGATCGCTTCCTTAATCACCATTCCTCCCAACTGGGGGGCAGAGAATGGTGCCAAGGAACCTGCAAATTTTCCCAGTGCAGTTCTGACACCGGAGACAACCACAGCTTCTTTCATTTCATAAACCTCCTCATGGGCTAGCAATGGATTCTATACTTAAAAATTTAACCATGGCATCTCCTCCCGCATTCCCATGCCTCTGTTTATCACCCCAAGCAACCTAGAGAAAACTATATATAGAAGTGCCCATATATCGTTCTTCGATTTAGGGAGAGTTCTCACCACATGAATGCACCAAAAAAAACATCAAAGACAAAGGGTACCCAAAAGAGGGCAAAGGCAAACCTATCCCTCCAGTTAAACCAATGCCAAAAAGAAATCGAAAGACTAAAACAGGAACTACAGGAAAAACATGATAAACTTTTACGTACCTATGCAGATAATCAAAACTTGCTAAAAAGAATGGAAAAGGAACTGGATAAAAGGGATGAAGAGATTAAAAGAAGGTACTTGCTTGAGCTGGTGGACATCAAGGAACTGTTAACCCATGCACTTGATGATTCCCATCCCCAGAAGGGAATACAGTCTATACTGCGCACCCTTGACATCTTTTTTGACAAGGAGCATATTGTCCCCATTGATTGTATTGGCAAACCCTTTGATTATAATTGCCATTATGCACTCTCCACTATTGAAAAGGAAGGATGCAATGAGGGGGATATTGTAGAAGAGGTTAAGAAAGGATATTTTGTAAAGGATAGAGTCCTCAGACTCTCTCATGTTATTGTAGCACAGAAAAAAATCCAAAAAGAACAGGAGGAAACATAAATGGGAAAAATTATTGGAATCGATTTAGGTACAACCAACTCTGAAGTTGCAGTCATGGAAGCGGGAAAGCCTCAAGTAATTAAAAGTTCTGAGGGGAATCCATATTTTCCTTCGGTTGTGGCCTTTACCAAGGATGGCGAAAAACTCGTGGGTGAACCTGCGAAAAGACAAGCGGTAGTCAATCCCGAGGGAACCATTATGCGGATTAAAAGAAAAATGGGTACGAGTGAAAAAGTGAAAGTTCATGGAAAGGAGTATTCTCCTGAACAAATATCTGCCTTTATCCTACAAAAAATTAAGGCTGATGCAGAGGACTTTCTCGGAGAAAAAATCACCGATGCGGTGATTACCGCACCTGCCTACTTTGATGATGACCAAAGACAGGCCACTAAGACCGCAGGGGAAATCGCGGGTTTTAATGTCCGCCGGATTATCAATGAACCCACAGCAGCGGCATTATCCTTTGGCCTTGAACAAAAAGGGGAACATAAGATTGCTGTCTATGATCTAGGGGGGGGCACCTTTGATATCACCCTCATGGAGGTAGGCGATGGTGTCTTTGAAGTCTTGGCAACCAATGGCGACACCCACCTTGGTGGCAGTGATATGGATCAAGCCCTGGTGGACTATATGGCCATGGCATTCCAAAAAAAGCACAAGGTGGATTTACGTAAAGATGCCAAATCTCTGCAACGACTTGTGGAGGCAGCGGAGAATGCAAAAATAGAGTTGTCGTCAACCCTTAAAACTACGATTAACCTTCCCTATGTTACAGCCACCGACACTGGGCCGCTACATCTTGAGATGGAAATCACCCGGGCACAACTGGATAAATTGGTAGAACCCATTGTGGAAAAAACAATTCAGCCCTGCAAACAGACCTTAAAAGATGCGAAATTAACTTCCTCTGATATTGATCATATCGTGCTGGTAGGAGGACCCACTCGCATGCCCATTGTCCAAAAAAAGGTCCAGGAGATCTTTGGCAAAAAAGCAGAACGGGGTGTTGACCCCATGGAGTGCGTAGCCGTTGGTGCAGCGATACAAGCAGGTGTTCTCTCAGGTGACATAGAAAAGGACATTGTTCTCTTAGATGTCACTCCCCTCACATTAAGTATTGAAACCCTGGGTGGCATTTCAACTCCCCTTATTGAGAGAAATACCACCATTCCTACAAAAAAAAGCAAAATATTTTCCACGGCAGCTGACAACCAAACCAGTGTAGAAATCAATGTCCTCCAGGGAGAACGACCCATGGCCACCGATAACAAGAGTCTCGGCCGCTTCCACCTAGATGGTATTCTCCCGGCTCCACGCGGTGTCCCCCAAATCGAAGTTACTTTCGATATCGATGTCAATGGCATTTTGGATGTCTCCGCTAAGGACCTGGGAACAGGAAAAGAACAATCTATCAGAATCACTGGAACCACCAAACTTTCCGATACCGAAATCGAAAAAGCCAAACAGGAGGCACAGCAACACGCAGAGGAGGACAAAAAAAGAAAAGAAAAAATAGAAATCCGAAATAACGCAGACACCTTGGTCAATAGCACAGAAAAAACGTTAGAAGAGCTAAAAGATAAATTATCCTCTGAAGATAAAGAAAAACTTGAAAAAGCAGTAAAAGAACTCAAAGAGGCCCTCACCGGTGATGATATAGACAAGATTAAGGCAAAATCTGATGCTCTCTCAGAAGTTCTACAAAAAATCTCCACAACCATATATCAGCAGGCCGCCCAGCAGCAACAAGCACAAGCATCTTCTGATAAAAATACGAAAAACCAAAAAACTTGGAAAGGCCATCCTTCAGATAGCGACACTGTAGATACGGACTATGAAGTAAAGGATGACAAATAAGCCACCGTGGAAACTTATGCATGGTAAAAAAAGACTACTATGAAATCTTAGGTGTAACCCAAGATGCTAACAAGCAAGATATCAAAAAGGCGTATCGTAAACTTGCCTTAAAATACCACCCTGATAAAAGCAAAGAACCGGGTGCAGAGGAACGATTCAAAGAAATATCAGAGGCCTATGCAGTACTATCCGACCCTGAAAAAAGAAAGCAATACAATCTCTATGGCCATGCAGGTATCAATCAGAACTATTCTTATGAAGATATTTTCCGAGGGGTTGATTTTGGTGACATCTTTCGTGACTTAAACATCGGCTTTGATTTTGGCTTTGGTGATATCTTTAATCAATTCTTTGGGCGATCACGCCGAGGTCGGCGTACTCCTCCCCAGGGTAGAGATATACGTTATGATATCCAAATTCCCCTGGAAAAAGCCTATACGGGAACAACACAAGATCTCAGCATCACCCGCATGGAACAATGTGACACATGTGAGGGAACAGGCATTAAGCCAGGTTACCATCCAGTGACCTGCCCGCATTGCGGAGGAAAAGGACAAATACAGCATGTGCGAAGAACAGGTTTTGGACAGTTCACTCAGATTATGCCATGTCCAGAGTGCCAGGGGGCAGGACAGCTTATCAAGGATCCCTGTTTAAAATGTGGTGGACAGGGTGTCATCAAGCGGCAGAGAAGTATAAGAGTGAAAATCCCTCGGGGTGTTCAAACGGGAACCAAATTGCGTTTAGCAAGAGAAGGAGAAGCAGGGACAAATGGTGCCCCACCAGGTGATCTTTATGTGATCGTCCATGTTGCTCCCCATTCACGATTTCAACGTAGCGGCGATGATCTTTATTATACGCTAGATCTCTCTTTCCCCCAAGCGGCATTGGGGGCTGAAGTGGGCATTAAAACTATGGACGACACGGTTTCCCTAAAGATTCCTCCAGGAACCCAAAATGGTGATACATTTAAAGTCAAGGGAAAAGGGATGCCCCACCTTAATAGTCATAGTTCTGGTGACCTGATGGTTCAGACCAAAATCATGGTTCCCAAAAAACTCACCTCCCAAGAAAAAGAGTTACTTAGACAGTTTGCTGAAGAGACAGGGGTAAATGTAAAGAAAAGATTTGGTATTCTAAAATAGGTGACATGATTTATCCCATCTGTTCAAAATGTGGCAAGAAAGCGGTTATTTTTATTCGATATAATGGAACTCATCTCTGCCAGACTCATTTCTGTGAATTTTTTAACAGAAGAATAAAAAAAGAACTTCGGAAACAGGGCCCCTTACCTCAGGGTGTTATTGCTGTTGCCTTGTCGGGAGGGAAGGATAGCCTTGTGGCCGTTCAGGTTATGCGTGATTTGGTATCCCGTCAGGAGAAAAGGGAACTGCATGCCATTACTATTGATGAAGGAATAGAGGGATATCGTCCCGCAACGTTACAGATTGCAAAAAGCTTTTGTCAAACCCGTGGTATTACTCACCACGTGGTATCATTTCAGGACATTATTGGGTATACGATGGATAACATCGTCTCCAAAGGCAACCTAGGAGCCTGTACCTATTGTGGCGTGTTCCGGCGACATTGCCTTAATAGGGCAGCACGTGACATTGATGCACGACTCTTGGTCACGGGGCATAATCTTGATGATGTCAGCCAGTCCATATTGATGAATTTTGTGAATAATGATTTGGAAAGAATGGCCCGTATTGGTCCTCATAAGAAAATCCAGCCGGGGTTAATACCCCGATGTATTCCTCTGAGAAGCATCCCCGAAAAGGAGACAACATTATATGCACTAATCAACAATATCGAGGTCTATGAGCATGAATGCCCGTATTCCCCTCAGGCGACCCGGGGAACCTATCGTGATATCCTTCATAAACTGGAAATGGATCACCCGGGGACACGGCATAGTATCCTAAATAGCTATCTAGCACTAGAGGAATGTTTTTCCCAAAGGTTTCCCCCTGCAGATTTGAACACATGCCCAAGTTGCGGTGAGCCGACATCTCAAGGGCAATGCAGGACCTGTCAATTGATTGCAGAGCTCAGCAGCCAGTCGTGAGGCCTAATAACCAGTAGTGTGGCACCTACAGCGGAGGAAATGTGGTCAACGTAGGGCCCTTCTAAGTTAGTCGTCCCATTGCCTCACCCTTCTCTTCTGGATTCCCGATTCACTATTTATATATAATGGGCATTATCACTTTGTTCAATTTTTTCAAGGGTTACCATAACGAAATAAATTTTTTAACCCTTTATTATATTGTAGGTCTTGATTTTTCATGAAAGAAATTAGGGTACAGTCCCAGGCAAGAAATGAACTTATCGATGTGACCTCTGACGTGGAGAAAATCATTGAGAAAATGAATATTAAAAGCGGGCATGTGATACTTTATGTGCCACATACAACTGCAGGTATCACTATCAATGAAGGTGCTGATCCTAGTGTTCAAAGAGATATTATTACCACCCTATCTAGACTAATACCACCTGATGGCAATTATCATCATTTGGAGGGTAATAGTGATGCCCATATTAAATCAAGCTTACTTGGTTGTAGTGTGCTAGTTCTTGTAGAAAACAATAAACCTATTTTGGGCACCTGGCAGAGAATCTTTTTCTATGAGGGAGATGGACCCCGATCTAGAAAAATATTTGTACAATCCTAGATACCAAAATGCCCTCAAATCCAAAAATCAATTATAATCACATGGAGTATAATATCTCATTAGTGTATAGGGCACTACTTGATTATTGTTTATATGGAGAATGAAATAAGGGGCATGGTATCATATAAAAGGGTTACATATTGTCTGTGTTACGTATCCTATTGTTATTTTGTTCTACATTAACAGAGTTTAAGGAACCATCATATCCGATTAATCAGGGATGGGACTCTAATGTTAAATTGTTTTATTTTAGCGCCTTTCCAGTCTCAATATACCATAGATACAGATCTATTTCTCCCACACCTAGACCAATCTTTTTTGCATATTTACAGAGTTTTTCCTCTATTTCATTATATCTTTTCTTGGTCAGTGTTAAGGGAATAGTTTGTATGAGGCCCTGTTTTTTCATACAATGGAGAATATGCCGGTCCAGTATTGCAACTCCCTCATATCCTACATTCCGGAGGAAGTGACTTGCTTCTTTATATCCAATGCCTCTCATCTCTTTCGCAAGCCATTCACGCGCTTCTTTTACATCATTAAAACAACAGATTATATCCTTAATGTTGGAGTATTTTCTGTTGCA
>DAQA01000041.1:0-4363 GCA_002502685.1 Euryarchaeota archaeon UBA202 | reverse complement strand
CTGATGAGATCATTGGTATCCACCGGTATCTCTTTTCCCCAAAAGAGTTTCCCATGATCAAACTTGATGGTACATGCTAAAAGTTTAACATTTTTTTGTTTTGCCTCATTGAGTGTAAAAGAAAATTCTGGATCCGTGTCCCAATTAGGTGAAAGGCTGTCGGCATCTCCCATGACAAGAAATAAGACAGCTGTTTTATATCCTTCCCGATTTGCATGTATTAATTCCTGTAGGTGCTTTTTACCCCGTGAGGTGGGAGCATCAGGAAAGATGGCCTTTCTATCCTGAATTAATGAGCATCCCTTCACCTCTAAGAGACATGTATGGGTATTTTCTAGGAGGAAATCTATTCTGCTTTTCCTATAGGTATATTCCCGCTTGGCAATGGTGTAAGTGGCTAATTCATTAATCTTTTTTCTCTGGAGCAATTCTTGAGTAAGGGCACTATGATATCCTGAGTGGATAAATACCCAGGCATCTTTTTTTACAGCAATGACATCATATTTTGTCTTTCGTTTCCCAGTGACATATTGAAGGAGTACGTGTACCCCAGGTTTTAGTAGTTCTTTAAGTCTTCCGGGATCGTGAAGATGGCATTTTTCATTTTTTTGATTGATTGACGCCGTGATTAAAAATCTGTTATCTCTTTTTATGAAGGTACCAGAGATGAGATTGGGTATGATAAGCAAGGGTTTTGTTGCTATTTTTTTGTCCATGTTGTTTTTTTTATATTGTTTTCATAGGTCACGATGATCTTTGTTGCCACAATCCAAGCAGGAAGCATAGCGGTATCCAGGGATAGTGTTACATCGGCCTGAATAGGGCTGAGAAACTCTCCCTTGGAGAATCCTCCAATCATGCAGGCAATGTTTTTATTCTGCAAATATTTTTGTAGATTTTTTTGTTTTCCCTGGGACGAGCATAATAGGGTGATATCAGGATTTATTTTTCTTAATAGGCTCTCTAGGGGTGCTTTTTCAAGCATCATTAGGGTTTCTCCATGGGTTGGTATTTTTTTTTCTCTGAATAATTGTTCACATAACCCTTTAAAACGGTTATAATTTTTTATGACCCTCATAGTGGGGTTAACAGTTATTATCTCGTTGTTTCGTGTATGGATGTACACCCGGAGCATCCCGTGTCTGTTTAAGATAGATTCATTTGCTAATAGGAGAAATATATGTACAATATCGGGTCTTCCACGCCGATTGCCTTGCGGAAGTTGTCTTAGTGCTTGATGGTGAAGTGACGAATCAAGGAGCATTTCACCGGGTTTTTTTTTGTCTTTTTTTGCACTTTTTTTTATAATTGGATGAGTGATAATTTCTGGGGGAACACATTCAATTTCACTGTCCACTAATATTAGGTGTAACATTTTATGTGATTATATCGAGAAGTCTTTTTTTGTGTATTGCAGTTTTTATTTCTTGGGCAATCCGTTGACCAGTTGAGAGTCCCACCTGGATTAGGTCAGCGTAGGGTGATCCTGATATGTAAGGATTGGTACCTGCTACAATTCGGGCTGATATCTCAAATACCTTAAAATTCAGTTTTTCAGTGACCACTGTTTCAAGACAGAATGGCCCAATGATTCCTCCAAAAAGATCCTGTGATCGATTTACTATTTTCTCACCCATTTCAAAGGCTTTGGGAAGAAGTGATTCACGGATAACCATAGGGATGTTTCCTGTGACTACGAAGGTGGGTTTAATACCAATCTTTTCTAATTCAGCCATAGATCCTAGTCGATGAGCTTCATCAATTGTTGTTTCATCTCTTCTGTCAATGGAGAGAAGTTGCAGCCATCCCTTTTTTAGAGGATATCCTACACTGGTAAAAGGTGAATAGAAATAATGGATGTAGTATCGCGTGCCCATAACAAAAACCTGAATGATGTAGGGTTGGCTTTCATCGACTTTTCTTTTGAACTCATGATAATCTTTGGCGATAAAGAAGCCCTTTCCCCCCTTTGCACCATGATATTTTACAATCACTGGTTTTGTGATGTCCTTTGGGTTAGTTATGACTTCAGGCATTTTTAGTCCTGCTCCTTCAAGCCATACTCGTTCTTTATCTCTGTCGGATTCCCATTCCAGTACTTGACGGTTGCCAAATGTGGGGAGATTAAGATTTTCAAACTCCTTTGCTCCCATATATTCCACAAAGGATCCATGGGGGATAATAATTGCATTTTTTTCTCTTAGTTCCTTCACGTGGTTGGAGATATCCTGATAGGTCTTCACAGGGAAAAATTCATCAGGTTTTCCCAGGGGGAAGGCATCATAGAACTTGGGTGGTGAACCAATACAGATACCAATGGTATAGAAACCCTCTTTTCTCGCCCCATTAAAAATCTGAAGGGAGGAATGTGAACACACTGTCGTGATAGCCAGGTTATCTAGATCATATTCCTCTAGAATTTTTTTTATATCCATTACGCCCTATAAGTCGCCTCTATTTTTATTAATTTCGTTTTTCTGAGTAATTATCGTCACTTTTGTTACATTATTTAAAGGATAAAATTTATAAAAACATATTATCTGTCTCCCGAAAATTATCATATATTAAGAGGGCTGTATGATACATAATTTAGTTTACTATTTTGGTTATTTCTCTTTTTGTGATTATATGTTTTTTTTCAAAATATCCTAGCAATTTAGACTATACAAATAAAAAAGTGGGCTCTCTGGGATTCGGACCCAGGACCTCCGCCATGTCAAGGCGACGTCATAACCAACTAGACCAAGAGCCCTATGTGGTGTCTGCATGTCAGACCACGTTCACCCTTAGGAGTAGGCGATGTCGGTCGCGGTCGGATCACGTCCTCTCTGTCCGGTGAGAATGTCCAGGGTTCTTTTAAATGTTTCAGCAACAATATATCCTGCCATGAATTTGTCTAGTATCTTGAGCTTCCTTTTTTTATATTTTTCATTGTAGCTTTTACTGGGTTTCTCTAGTTTTCCAATTCCTAATATGTGTCAATGTCTCTTTTCTACAATAATATCCGGATTGTTTTGTCATCCGTGTCATTATACCTGATTGTTGCCTCCAAGTATTTTTGCTTAGCCACCATCTGGATTTTTTTTTTCCTATTATCGTTTTCATTGAATATCTTGGTTATGTTATCAAGCAACTTATAATTTATATAGGATCCAATTCCTTTATCAATATGAATCATGGAATCAGAAATGGAAGATTTAAGGATAAGAATTAAAAGCTGTACAAAATGTAGGCTTTCAGAGACTCGGGCACATGCTCTTTGTGGCGAAGGAGACCTTGATGCTAAGCTTATGCTTGTTGCCCAAGCACCTGGTATACAAGAAGACAAAGAAGGAAGAATGTTTATTGGTCCTTCAGGGAAAGTTTTGGATAAATTATTAATAATGAGTCACATCAGCAGAGATGAGATATATATGACAAATCTTGTTAAATGTATGCTTCCAAAATATCGGAAGCCCAAACAGGATGAAATTGAAACGTGTAGTCCCTATCTAGATAGTGAAATAAAATTGATAAATCCAGCTGTACTTGTGCCTTTGGGTCATTATTCCACTGTATATATTTTTCAAAAATATGGTTTTTCCTTGCAGTCCAAGCAAAAATTTTTTACTGTATATGGAAAATTATTTTTAGCTCATAATCACAAAATCTTACCGTTGCAACATCCTGCTGCTCTTCTTTATAATCCTTCAATGGAAGATGTGATGATTACTAATTATCATAAACTCTATGTCCTATCGGGGGAATGTAAATGGTATCAAGTATGCCCAATGAAAAGGTATTACGAGAACGGGTTATTGAATCATACATGGGTTGAACTTTATTGTAAGGGAGATTGGGAAAGGTGTGTTCGTTATCATCTGCAAGAAAAGGGTGAATCTCACCCGGATTGGATGCTTCCAGATGGAACCATTGATGAAGAACTGCATATGAAGGAATAATACTAAAAAAACTGGGTTGATACAATGTAACTTATCCAAATCTATGACAATAGACTGTGCGAGGAAGATATAGGTTTAAACGTGAAAATATGTTTTTTAATGTAGATGATGATGGTATGAATAAATGGCTGAATTTTGAAGGGAAGACATTTCTTAAAGAGATTGGAATAAAGAAAAATTATGTTGTCCTTGATTTTGGATGCGGACATGGTACCTATACTATTCCAGCATCATTGACTGTTGGAGAACATGGATGGGTTTATGCTATTGATAAAAACCAAGAGACCTTAAATGACTTACTCTTCAAGGCACAAGAAAAAGGGTTACAGAATATTAAAATAATAAAATTGGCCCCTCAGATGCAACTGCCGCTATCTGCTCAGTCTGTTGATGTTATTTTGTTGTATGATGTTTTGCATTTA
>DAQA01000005.1:9212-16112 GCA_002502685.1 Euryarchaeota archaeon UBA202 | reverse complement strand
CAAAAGCTCCACAGGCTCTCCAGGCCTGCGCCCTACCGGACTAGGCGACCTCAGCTTGGGTGGATATTAGTTTTGGATTTAAGTTTTTTTCTCGGTGATATAATGGGTGTAACTAACATTTTATTAACTCTTCCATATAGAGGGGTATGTACCTTTTTTCATAATAACACGGGTTGTATCTGCTACTATCCCTTTATCCTTTTGTATGATGTCTCTTGTAGGCATGAGTGCCTTGGCTAATGCAACGCCTTCCCCTTTCAGACTGTTGATAACAATGATGTCACCTGTTGTTATACCCGTATCTACTTGTAGTACACCAGGCATGGCAAGATTGGCCCCATGGCAAAGGGCATCGATGGCAGAATCACGCACGGTGATAGCCGATAGATGGTCTAGTAGTGCTTCCACGGGTTGAATAATTTTTTTGAGATCTTGGGAACTATCGTTTTTCCAAAAATGATAGGCATCAAGTATGTTCTGGAGGGTGTAAGAATCTTTTTCGGTAAACAAGCCTGATTTCGTCCGCCTTAGCTCATCCATGTGTGCCCCTGTTGCAAGTTTTTTTCCAATATCAGTACAGAGTGTTCTTATATAGGTTCCCGCTTGGCATCCTGCTTTGAATAGGACTTTGTTTCCTTTGATTTCCAGTATGTGCAGATAATGTATTGTTCTTTGGCGTTTTTGCCGTTTTACAGCTGCTTCTCGGGGAGGTATTTGAGTGATTTCGCCGATGAATTGATTGCACGTTTCTATTATTTTTTTTTCAGGGGTGCTTTGATGAAGTTTCATGACACAGACATATTCTTTGGAGACATGATGTAAAATACCAAGGATTTTAGTGGCGGTAGAAAGTGCGATGGGAAGAACCCCCGTGACGTTGGGGTCCAGTGTACCCCCGTGACCAATTTTATGTATATTGAGGATATTTTTTGTCCATGCAGTGACTTGGTGCGATGTGGGTCCTGCTGGTTTATCGAGGTTAATGATACCTGTTTGTAGGAGCTCAGGTATAGTTCGTTGCAAAGGAGGTTTGCCATAGTATGGATTTGTTTGCGCTTGGGCTTTAATCAGTTTTTTTCTTTTATAGGTGGGGAAGTGTTGGTTCATTTTTCTAATAGTTGACGTAACTAATCATATATTGATAAAATTATGGATTATGTTATCTAGGATTATCGGCTGCTTTTTTTGGAATGTAGATCTATGTAAGCAATGAAAAGTAATATCACTTTTGGGGAAAGGGAGGGGGGTTACAATAGTACGCCTGGTTAGAGTTTATTTAGGGTACCATTTACACGTTTTTTTGTCCATGGGGCATATATTTTTTGTTTTGCATGACGGACCTGCACATGAAAAAATTATGGGAGCAACCTCCGTAACGAGTTTAAGCATTTTATAGGCCAATTTTCGTATTTCCCATTGAGCATACAGGCAACATCGGAGGTCAAAAAAATTAAGCAGAGAGCGTGCATTCATAGATACAATAATATTTGAATAAGTAGCATTGGGCAATATATATCGTGCGTCCTCGAGGGGGATACCCTTCTCCTGCATATTTTGATAAAATGTCCATAACTCCTCAATTATTTTGTCATACTGTTTTTTAATATCAATATTTTGGGTAATGGAAGGTGGGGTGGTATATTGGGGATTGGTAAGTTTCACATAGCGTTGTGACTGTTGGGAATAACTGGCGATACGGTGTCTCACCAGTTGGTGTGTCAAGGCCCGTGAAACATCGGAGATGGAGAAGGTAAATAATGAATGTTCCACCACACTGGTGTGGCCCATTTTGATAACGTTATCAAGAATATTTTTAACTTGTTTTTTATCCATTTTTTTGAGAAGATGAGGTTCTAATTCTGAATGGGTGAGGAGAGCTGCCATGCCCGTAATGAAATCAGGCTCAGGCGTGTATCCTAGGAGCTCAACCTTCATGTTCGTTCAAGAATGAGTTCCAATATTTGTTCAGGGCTTTTGATTTTCTGCAGTTCCTTTTTACTGATAAGGGGAATTCCCTCAATATTGGTCTTTAGGGTATGTTCAACAATAAAAAAAGAATGTTTTTCTGTCACTTGAGAGATATTTGACAGAAGGCGTGCTCGTTCGCTTAATCTTTCCCGTCGTATTCCCATTAAAAGGGAATCACTTTGGATTTCAGAAATGGCATCAAAGGGGCACCGGAAGATGGGGATAATATGGAGGTTTAGGTGTTTTAATTCAGTGAAGGGGTTGTCGGGAAGAGTATTGCGTGGTGTTTCTGATCGTGAAAATTGTAAGAAATTAACTGATTTCGTGAAGGGCTCACCAAAGAATTCTTCTATTTGCGTAATCGCGTGTATACTGGCTCGTTCTCCCTTTTCATACATCCGTATGGTACGCCGGGAGACACCCACTATGCGTGACAGTTTCCCCAATGATACGCCTTTTTGAATTCGTCTCTCCTTCAGCCGCTCACTATCAATGTTTACATAAAGGCCCCCGGGTGCGGCACAGATAAGTGGCTCTTCTCCCTTGAGGTATTCTTCGAAGGTGCCATAATTGATGATGGGAACATTATACCGATAATAGACCACTCCATCCTCCAGTTGCCGGGTGCTTGAGCGTATCCCTATTAACAGGGGGATTCCTTTGAGGACATTGGCAAGGTTACAGAGTTCATGAGCTACCTCTGCATTTAAGGCATCGATGTTGTTTAAAACTTTAAGTATCATCAATAAATTATCTCTCCTGGCAAAAAAATCAAAACTTGAGGGACGAATACTGCATATGTCTGATACAAAAAAACCTGCCTTTGTTAGAAGGGTTCGAATGGAGCTCACCAATTGATCCCTATTCATCATAGCACAAAATACTGTCTTTATATAAAAAGACTGAGGCATCATGTGGATTGGAGTAGATGATACTGATTCAAGGAAGGGTATGTGTACCACCTATCTTGTGGGGGATATCCTCAAGGAACTTTGGAATTATGGTTTAGAGTTGACTGGATATCCTCGCCTGATTCGTTTAAATCCCAATATCCCCTGGAAAACCCGGGGAAATGGAGCCGTTGCTCTTGAGGTGGGTATTCCCAATAAAAAATTAGAAAAAATTGGATGGATGGAAAAAAACATTTATCGCTGTACTGCCAAATCTGATTCTATTGATTTTGAGAAAGTGACAGAAGGTTTAAAGGGTGTGATCCAAGAAAACGCTGAGTTGGATGCTGAAGGAACAAATCCCGGTTTGGTGGTCACCCAGAAAAAACCCCCTTATGGTGTCTATGCTAAGACAGTTAAGGAGATTGTCACCTTAAAAGAAACCCGGGAGATACTTGATATGGTGGGGGCACACTCTTTTGGCTTTAAGAATGGGCGTGGTCTGATTGGAGCAACAGCAGCAGTGGCATGGAGGCCCTATACTGATAAAACCTATGAATTACTCGCTTATGGTAAGAACGGCAAGATATCTAGGGAAACTATAATCAGGATGGATTCCTGTTGTCCTTCAACTTTTGATAATTATGATTATGAAAATAGGCATATCCAAATAATGCCCCATGCACCTGGACCAGTGATTTATGGGGTCCGGGGTGATAATGAAAAAGAACTAAAAAAAGCTATGCATATGTTGCATGTCCCAGAGGTGCAACGATGGTTTCTTTTTGAAACAAATCAAGGAACCGATGATCACCTGCAAAAGAAAAAAATTGGCGATATACATCCCTATGAATCTGTGAGTGTCACTGGTTATGTTGCTTCATTACCCCAAACAATCACGGGGGGCCATCTTATTTTTTCTCTTGAAGATACCGAAAAAATTGACTGTGCATGCTATGAACCCACAAAAAAGTTTCGAAACGTCATTCGTAGCCTCTATCCAGGGGACAAAATTACTGTTTATGGGGGTATACGAAAACATCCCATTACCCTAAATATCGAGAAAATTCAAATCCATGAACTGGTCACGATACACAGCAAAGTGGCAAATCCCCTTTGTCCCCTATGTAAACGCCATATGAAATCTATAGGGAAAAATGACGGATACCGGTGTCGTCGATGTGGAATAAAAACTGGGGAAGAAAAAGCTAAGATAGTCAAAATTAAAAGAAAACTACGTCCTATTTTTTATGAAGTACCAGTTGTGGCAAGACGCCATCTGGCAAAACCCCTAAAAAGAATGCAAAATCTATCATAAACAAGAAACTACATTAAAAAAGATGTTTCCTGATTTGAAAACACCTTAAATTATGTCTCCATCCTCAAATAAATATGGAAGGAAATATTTTACTAAATGCAAAGTTCATATAGGTGGCAATTATTTGGGAATAGAAATCCTAATAATTATATCCAGAGTGTTATTTGTTGTTTCTGTAGCATCTAAAAAGACGGGGGTTTTCCATATAGTATATTCCTAGCTTGTCTGGCGTTATCTATTTTTCTTCATAGGTTTAAAAAAAAGAAAGAGAGAAAGTGTCTCATAAAAAATATAAATGATAAAGGAACAGCCACTCTACCATCAATGCATTGTCCACTCTTCTTCAAACGCTTCATAATCAATTCTTTCCCAGTCATCAATATCTGGCGGCAAGCGTGATCCATCAGAATAGTCTACAAGTGTATACACCCAGCCATAATTCATACAGCTCTTATAAGGTCTATTTATCCAATATCCTAATTGCCAGGGATATTGACTAAATCGATTATGGCCCGGTATTGGATAGAATGAAAATGTATGCCCTAATTCATGCATATAACCACTAGCATAAATTATCTCTCTATCAAGAAAGGCATATCGTGTTAAATCCTCCATACCAAGGCTTGCTAATTGAAAAGCATTACAGCGAAAACACCAACCAGGTGCACTATCCACATTATAGGTGACTATGCCGTAATGGAAAACTCCTCTTCTCCAATTATCGTTATCTCCGTGTAAGAAATAGTTATCATATACTGTCTCTAATTCTCTTCTTGTTGATAGATCATCAAATGGGACTTTATCGTGTCCTCCCATGTCTCCGTAATCGAGATGAAAAACAATATTTTGTCTATTAAATGCAGTATTCAGTAATTCCTCAGAGTTTCTGGGGAAATATACCTTTTCGCCGTTTGGTCCATCTTCCATCATGTCAAGTTCGACAAAAACATCTTTTCTAAAGGGATCAGACAGCCATTCTGACGTAAGATATTCCTCATAGTTGCTGATGCTGTCTCCATCAGGATCGAGCTCTTCATGATTCTCATAGTTAAACGGGTTATATCCCCATTTGTATTCCCAAGATAAGGGGATTTTATCATTATCTGTATCGTCATCGTCCTTTTCTATTGGATCGGTATGGTAATAATGCTTCTCATTCCAATAGGGTATTCCATCACCGTCGTAGTCGTTTTGGTAAATAGTGAACCATAGTTCACAGTCATTATCTTGTTGATATATTGTACCGTCATCTGTTCCGCAGAGTCTCCCATATCCACTTGAATCCTTTACACTGTCGTCACCATTCCATTTCCCTGTTTTTATATTGTACATGAGTTCCGCCTCATAATTTTCAGGATTCCTACTGATATCACAAGCTATATTGTCACCATCTTGTGAATTCCAGAGTTGTATTTGTACATCTACAAATTCTTGATCATCGGGAACATTTAATGTTGCACTCCATGTTTCATATACATAGCTTGAATCAGTCCATATATCACTAGTGAATTCCTTGTTATTGATGAAGACTTTGAGATAAAAATTGGGATCATCGTCATTATTTATCATTGACCTACAAAACCTATTTACTAGATCTCTTAGTGGTGTAAATCCTGGTGACAGTTCCTCAAATGAAGATGATAGTTCTGTTTCTAAATAACGTATAGCTTGTATTTCTACTGTAACTTCAACATCAACAAGTGGATCTAGATCTTCATTTGTATCATTTATTATCGAAGAATGCGCTGTTGTCACTAATGGAAGTATCATTGTCAAAGCTATCAGTCTAGTCGCATTTTTTTTCATATTGGTGCCCTTTTTAAATAATGGAAAACTTATTTAAATAACTTTTTCACAGATAACATAGTGGTATTCAGAAATATTAATCATTAATGGTCACAGATTTGAGTTAAAACATTTTATTTAGGTTGCATAAAGACTTTTTTTCACTAGGGGAATTAAAAGAGGTTTTGCGAACCCTGGATTGGACCATACTAGAAGATGAAAAAATCACTTGGGGTATATTGGTTTATCTTATATCTAGAGATGGATAATGTATGATGTGGTCATTACGGAATAAGGAATAATCAAAAAAGAAGGAATATCCCGTGTCAAAAAAAAGGCTCTACGGTAATTCCTTTCAGTTTTGCACCCCATCTTCTCTTTTTTTCTTTTTTTCTAAAAATCTTTGTATTAACCAATAATTAATTTCGATGTTTCGTTTAAGGTATCTAAGTACCACATGGCTTATTTAGTGATTATTTTATCTGGTATTTTTCCATTCTTGAAATGTTTATCCAGCCACCCAGAAACAATATTTTCTTGGCTGTCAAAATACTTTATATAGGGTTTAATATCCAGCAAGGGTGTTCCATCAATCATGTCCACACCCATGAAATACAATCTATTTTTCTTGATAGACATAATTTTTACAACTGAAAAACCTATATGATTCGGGCGATGAGGACTCCGGATGGCAAAAATCCCATGTGATTCATCCTCAAGAAATGGTTTACCTTCAATTTCTTCTCTATCTGACTTGTGAAAATAGTAGAGTAATATTGCATGGCTAAATTCATCTAAATCCTTTAAACCAGGCACATAGTCATCTTTTAGTTCAACCCAAGCCTTCACATTCTCTCTAAATCTCCCTTGTATGGGTATATCTCTAGTTTCTTTATAGGGCGAATGTATTACCCCAATTGGATTTACTGTTATCATGTC
>DAQA01000005.1:8235-9200 GCA_002502685.1 Euryarchaeota archaeon UBA202 | reverse complement strand
AAAACCAAGACTTGTGGTACAATAGGGGCCAATAAACCCTCTCACTTTTTGATTACAGTCCTTTGAAGAAAACCCATCTCCTTCTTTGTATTTATAGGAAACCGGGAATTATTCCCCGGATGGAAAATATTCAGCATTTCCTTGGATATAACCAGGGATTATTCTTTTATTCATGTCCCCAAAGTTTTCAGATAAAAGTATAATTATTACAAAAAAAATATCTAAGCACAAGCCATCGGATTCTTCATTCATCAGGTGTTTCCTAAAACCTCTTGGTGTAAATATGGCAGTATGACTTCTTTTTATTTTGTTCGTAATAATCTTGATGATAATCCTCAGCTCTCCAAAATTTACTCACTGGAAGGACCTTGGTTTGAACAGCGTAACCCTTCTGCTTGAGATGATCAATCAACCTGTAGGCAATTCTCTTTTCTTCCTCATTACTATAAAATATAACAGATTTATATTGATCACCTATATCTGGCCCCTGTCCATCTTTTTGGGTTGAGTCATGAATTTCAAAAAATAATCTAGCAAGTTCTTCATAACTTACCTTCTTTGGCTCATAAGTTACCTCCACTGTCTCTGCAAGTCCAGTTCCTCCGCCACAGACTTCTTCATATGTTGGTTTCTCTTTATGTCCTCCCATGTAGCCTGATACAGCAGACAAAACACCCTTCTTCTGCTGAAAATGATATTCTATACCCCAAAAACAGCCACCAGCAAAGTAAGCCTGTACTGTCCTAGGTCCCTCATTTTGGGAAAAAAAATATAATGAGATTGAAACGACTGAATTCTTGGACTGTAGTAAAGGCTGCTGAAAAGATATTAAAGGACCTAAACCATCACGATTTGGGTTCTCGACCAGCAATGATTGAGAATCACGGTGACACCATGAATACAAAAGTGTGTGCCACCAAGCCCAAAACCATCCATCACCATGAACTTGTGGGGGTGGACTAAGT
>DAQA01000005.1:0-8214 GCA_002502685.1 Euryarchaeota archaeon UBA202 | reverse complement strand
ATTTCTCACATGGCTAGAAGAAAACAACATAGATATAACAACCATGGGGCAAGATGACCTTGATGACTATCTATCACACTGCTATACAACCTTGTCAAAAAACTCCATGGTAATCGTAACGGCAAACCTCAAAAAATTCCTGATATACTTCCTCAATAAAGACCTAGATATCAAAATAGCTAGGAGCACAGCACCTGAAAGAGATAAAACATCACTAACAAAAGACGAAATCAAAGAAATGTTCAAATGTGCCACTGGCAAATCCCTGGAACTTGCTATCCTAAAAACATTGTACTATACCGGCATCCGCAAATCGGAATTAATTCATCTCGATCTAGAAGACATTGACTTCGAACGCTTACAGATCACGATAAAACATGGGAAAAGAGACAGATCACGCTGTGTCAATATGACAAGGGATTGTGCTTCCATTCTACAGAGATGAATCCAGGTGAGACCACTGCCAAAGGCGGGGCATGAAAAAGCATTATTTATTTCCTCCTGCAGCCAAAGGATATCAGGAAACTATGTCCATGAGATAGTGAAAAAGAACGCCGCCCTGGCTGGCATCACAAGAAATGTCTATCCCCATAAACTCCGTATCACCAACATAACACACATGGCCGAGGTAGGACTCTCAATCAGTGAGATACAAGCGCAATCAGGACATCTAGACACAAAGACCCTTATTGGCTATATACAACATACAGCCAGTAGGATAAGGAAGGGGTATGACAGAACATTCAACGATCTCGATGACACGCATATAGGTTCCCCTAGAGGCAACCCGCTGGTGAACAGTGGAAATCTTGGCAAGGAGAGATACCGAAAAATCGCTTTTCGGAAATACCTGGATGGGGGGATCGATAACAGAACACTGCATTCAATATTCACAAACCTTGACAATGAGAAAAACCAGAGAAAACAGAACAAGGTAGTGGACTTAGCCTATCAATAAAAGAAGTGTTAAATTCCCCATTTCTGGTGCTTTAATACACAAAAAGAATTTAAGTGTATATTAAATAATCCTAAATAGTTGCTCATGCTCATGAATATAATATTACATGCCCTAGGCGGCTATAACGAAGTAGGAAGAAATATGAGTTGTCTAGAGATAGGCAATGAAGCTATCATACTAGATATGGGTATCTATCTTGATAGATATATTCCCTTGCAGGATAATATTAACTCCTTTTCCACGAACCAACTTATCAAAGAGGATGCACTCCCTAATGACCAAGTCATTTCCCATCTAAGAAAAAAAGTGAAGGCAATTATCATAAGCCATGCCCACTGCGATCATATGGGAGCCATTCCCTGGCTTGCCTCTCGCTATGACTGCCCGATTTTTTCCGCTCCCTATACCATCGCACTTATAAAAAATCGGAAACAGGAACAACACTACACCTATCCCAACAAGTTGATTAGCATTAATCTTAACTCCAGCTATAAACTGAGCAAAAATATCACCATTGAACTTATCAATACCACCCATTCGATAGTTCAAGCCTCCATGGTCAACATATCCACCCCCCAGGGGCATATTCTCTATACCTTAGATTACAAATTTGATAATCATCCCGTTGTGGGAAAAATAACAAATAAAAAAAGACTGCGGCAACTGGGCAAGA
Organism: Euryarchaeota archaeon UBA202; assembly: GCA_002502685.1. Classification (GTDB taxonomy): domain Archaea; phylum Thermoplasmatota; class E2; order UBA202; family UBA202; genus UBA202. Next base: position 6,583 of record DAQA01000005.1, on the reverse strand, counting down.
ATCACACTCTTGCTCTTATTGTTGATTCCACCAATGCTGAGATAGAGAAAAAAACATATTCTGAATCTGTAGCACGTGAAATGCTCAAGGATGTATTCCTAGGGATTGAAAAAGAAAAAAAAGGTGTTATTGTCACAACATTTTCATCACATATAGCGCGCCTAAAAACCATTTATGATACGGGGACAAAACTAGGAAGAAAAGTGGTCTTTATTGGGCGATCTTTGCATGACTATCTTAAAACAGCTGAAGAATTAGGTATTATTCATTTCCCTGAACATGCAGAAATTATTGGGAATACTGCACGAGCTCACGGAAGATTAAAAGAGATTCATGAGCATAGAGAAGACTATGTCATCGTAGCCACTGGGGGACAAGGAGAACCCAATGCTACCCTCACTAAAATGGTACAGGAAGAATTACCCCTTACTTTCCTTGAGGGTGATTTGGCTATTTTTTCTTGTGGTGTGATCCCCACACCGACCATCCAGGCAAATAGAAAAATTTTGGAACATAAACTTCATAATCAGAAAACACGGATTTTCAAGGATATACATGTTTCGGGTCATGCATCCCGTGAGGACATCAGGGATTTAATTAGCATTGTATCACCCCAAATCATTATTCCTGCCCATGGTGAGATGAATAAGTTAGCATCAGTTGCATCGCTTGGTTCTGAAATGGGATATAGCCTGGGGAAGGATACCCATATTCTTCAAAATGGTCAACATATTACATTGGGTATGGGATAGTTATCCATCAAGGATAGGGATACGTTGAATTGCACTCTTTTACAAGTTTTCATTCTCTATCGCTTAAGCAATAGCTAGAGGCCATAAACTTTTTTTAACGTTTTTTTCTTTTTTTAACTAGGGCCATAAATAAATGTGGGGATTTTTTTACCCCTAAAAGGAAAAGAAATAATATTTTTTTAGATAAGCTTATCTAAAATGAGATGGAAGAATCTCAAAATCTTTTATGCTTTCTAAAACATTCCCTGCAATAAACAGGTCTTTCTCCAGATGGTTTGAATGGCACTTCGGTTTCCTTTCCACAATCAGCACAAATTGCTTTATGCATTTCCCGTGGTGGTCTATTAAACCTGTTGCCACCTTGCCCATTTTCTCTATACATTTTTTTACACTCTTTATCCTCATTGTGCAAATGAGGTAATTAAGTATCAATAACTATTATTTATAACTATACTTTTTTATTGTCCCCCTTAGTCTTTTTTTTCTCCTGGTTCTCTTTTCGGGCAGCCATCCTTTTATCCTCAATCATTTTTTTTGGGGAAAAAAATTGATGGTTTTAGTTTTTAATACCGCATGAATTCCATGATTCCCCCGGTATCTATGGTATGTTCTTTTCCTTCCAGTATAATCCTCCCTGATACATGCACATGATATCGCCAATAATGAAGAAAAGGCAGTCGAATATGATGAAAATTGTCTGCAGCTATTATGAGGGACACATTAATTTTCTCTCCTAGCCTAATGATGATAGAAAGCTCTGTTGGTATAGGGTGTCCATGGTCATATATCTGGGCTGTTTCACGGATTACCAATGTTTCTTGGGGAACTGACATAAAAGAACCATTGTTACTCACTATGGCAAGGGCATCTGTATCCCAAGGTTTATGTAGTATCTTCCCCCAGACCAAGGATAAGTTATGGCATTGAAATTTTCCATCGCTATAACCCCTTTCCATCAAGGGTGATCTTAGGTCAAATATGTTATGATCGTGATATCCTTTCCCCGTCACAGACAGATGCTCACCCCCTAGGATAAGAATCCCTTCCACTTTAAGCTCGGGTATGGCAAGCCACCATCCTCTCCCCATTTTTCCTTGCCACCCCCGTGTCTCATTTCTAAGGATTAGATGCATACCATACTTGTTGTTTTCAAACCTGAGTCTATAGGTGATCTGTCCGTTTTCATCCAGCCATCCCTCTAGTAGGGTTTCCCCCTGGATACTCACCAGGGGGGTGTCCCGTGAGTACTCATAATTAGGGGACAGGGTCCAGGTTCTCTCTTCATATTCAAGGATACCATTGCGATATAGATAAAGCCCGGTTAATGCCATACCTCCTTTATAGGTTGAGAAAATGGTGACAATGAAAACCATACTATAACTATTGTTAAAAAAAGCTTCAGCATACCATGTTTCAGGATAAAAAGGTGTCCCATGAAAGGCATCATCACCCAGGGTGATATTCTCAGGGATAAAAAAATCTGGGCATCCCCAATAGGCATCTGTATTATATCCTCTAGAATTATCGCTGCCATCTATAGAAGACATGGGGGGAAACACAACTAAAAGGGCAATAACCATGATAAAGGTCACAAACTTCATATCTATCATAAAAACTAAGATTGTTTTTAATTCTTATCCTTCTTTGATCACCTTCATCCAGTACCATGGCCTATCTATTTTTCTTTCATTTTGCCTTTGCCTCTCTCAAAAGAAAAAATATTCTTGATGCATACATTTATATGCTGCTATCAAATAAATAATATGTGAGGTGATCATACATGAAGAAAACAATAAAGCACATTATTATCATTACCTGTCTTTTTGTCCTTGTTTCATCTCTTATCCCTCTCTCATCTACCACCCTACCTACCCCTAATGATTCCGTGCAACACCATAATCTTACCCCCTCTTTTTCAACCTGGTATCCTGTGACTAACTCCTATCAATCCACGGATTTTTGTAAACAAGGACATGTAGAAGGATCATTAGCCAACGGTATATCCAGCGGCGAGGTTCTTTTCACGGGGAGAGTCATTACTAATGAATCCGCTAATGATTTTCCCATTTGTTATGGCCTTCCCCATTGCAATGTTACCATCACCACCATCCATCTAGATCCCGAGAATCTGCTTTCCATCCCCATGGACGTGAGCATATGTTATAACAAAAGTAGAATGATACCTCCAACAAATCTCACAGTGGGAGATAATATTGAGGTCTATGGCTTCTTTCATGACAGCACAGGCCCCTTTCAATACGTGGGCCATATCCTTATCGCTGTTGAACCCTATTATCTTAAACTTTTGGGTACCAATAACCCTCCTAACATACCCCTGAAGCCCTCCGGCCCCACCACCGGAACAATAAATATATTATACACCTATTTTACTGCTGCAACAGATCCTGATGGTGACCGTGTCCGTTACCGTTTTGATTGGGATGATGGCACCTATTCAATCTGGTCCCCTCTCTATCTTTCAGGGACACTTGCATCTACCTATCACCCATGGTCTCAACCCGGAAGCTACCAGGTGCGCTCCCAGGCGATGGATAAATACGGGGCACAGGGCATGTGGTCGGACCCCCTCACCGTCACCATTACGGGTGGCAATTCGGCCCCCTACACTCCCCCTCGCCCAACTGGTTCTACATCAGGTACTCCACGGGTATCCTATACCTATTCTGTGGCCACCACTGACCCGGAAGCAGATAAGATATCATACTATTTTGATTGGGGTGATGGATTAGGAACTTGGACAAGCCAAACGCCTTCAGGGCAAACAGTTTCTCGTTCCCATAGTTGGGAAAACACAGGCATCTACCATGTACGGGTAAAGGCAAAGGATGAACATGGGGCAGAAAGTGACTGGTCGCCCTCGTTAACTGTGGAAATATCAGGAAATACACCCCCAAATCAACCCACCACACCCTCGGGTGTACAAGTTGGAAAAAGGGGGCGGTCCTATTCTTATACCTCTGTTGCTATAGATATTGATGATGACCGTATCTATTATCTCTTTGATTGGGGTGATGGCACCGATAGTGGATGGGTTGGTCCCTATGCATCAGGCCAGACTGCTACAGCGTCACATATCTGGGAGAACCCCGGAGCATATCCCATAAAGGTGAAAGCAAAGGATGTAGTAGGAGAAGAAAGTGTTTGGTCGGAGCCGCTTTCTCTTGTCATGCCTAAAACCGTGCAGGCCAGATGGTTGTCCTTTTATGAAGACTTTCTTACCTGGATTATAAGTATCCTCAGCTAAAAAAATATATGCTATCCTAGAATCATTTAAATACTTAAACAGAGAAAGATGATCATTCTCTTACAGTCCAGGAACACCATATGTATGGATTAAGTCCTTAATTTTATAACATACAACAAGATACACTGTTTATGCATAAAAAATGGCAGGTAACAGGATTATCTATCTTCATTATCGGTATAACGGTGTTCCTGGCAGGATGTCTTGATGAAAATAATAATGATGGCCAGGAAATCATTCTACAGTTAGACTCGGTGGGTCCCTTACTTGCGGAATGGGAAGATTGGGATAACGATGGCATAGATGATGGTCTACGTGTTGGTTTTTATTTCATGGACCAATCAGAAAATATTATTGCATTTGATAATGTTGAAGTATTTGTCAATGCGGAACTGTACACCCAGGTCAACACTACTCTTACTCAAGGGGAAAAGGGCCGCTTGGTTTATTCTAACATATTTACCATTACTTCTTCACAGGATGCCCATCCCATACATGGAACCGCTCTCAAAATACCTGCAGGGGAGATTAATGTTGACCCCGAGGCTGATTACTATCTAGGTATTCTTGAGGTATCTGTTTCAGTTCCCCACCAGGGAGATTTCCACTTGCCCCCTGATCATTTCATCAGGCTTTATAAACAAGGCTAGAAAAAAAACTGTCCCTGCTTCCATTCCAGTGCTTTTTTCATAGTTCATCTGCGGGCTAATCATGCTCCTTGTAGGTCTAAGTCTGGCACCTGTCTTTGGCTGGCCACTCACAAATGATGATGTATCCAAAAAAAACTGTCAAGAATGTTCCAATCTGTTTCTTGGATACATCCCACTTGATTTATCACAAGAAAAAACAGTAAAACTTCCCGAACCCCTAAACGATCTCCCAGAAACCTTCGACTGGAGAAATATCGATGGTGAAAACTGGAATTCACCCATCCGGAATCAAGGCCAATGCGGCTCCTGTTGGGCCTTTGGTGCCATAGGGGCATTGGAAGCCGCTGTTAACCTAGAATTAAATGATTCTACCATTGATTTAGATCTCTCTGAACAGTACCTTGTGTCCTGTTATCCTGGGCATGGATGTGAAGAGGGAGGCCATGCCTATTATGCATGGAGATGGCTTGATCGACATGGAGGAGCATTACTTGAATCCTGTTTCCCCTATGAGGCCTGGGATGTTCCCTGTGAAGACAAATGTGAAAACTGGGAGAATCTCCTTGTCCCCCTAGGAGACTATTGGACAGCGCGAGATTCTACTGATGAGTCCATTAAGCAAGCATTATTGGATCATGGTCCTATTGTGGCAGATATGGCCGTCTACGATGATCTTTTCAAATATCGTGGCGGTGTTTATGCCCATCCGCAACAACCCGATGAACCAAAAAGTGATATCAATCATCAACCCGTTATTGTAGGATGGAATGACAATGAGGAATGCTAGATTGTGAAAAATAGCTGGGGGAATTCATGGGGTGAGGACACATATGATGTTACAGGAGAGCGGGGCTGGTTTAGAATCAGGTACGGCCATTGTTTTATTGGGACAGGCATCCATGGGGTTTCCAGCAATCTCCTCGTGGGAAATGATACGGGTCATCCCGTGGTGGAACTACAGCATCCTCTTGATGGATGGCTCTATTTATTTGGCTCCCCCTCCCGGGAGGTGTTATTTGGCCGGACAAAAATTGTGGGGTCCTTGGCAGTGACAGTGGACGCCTGGGATGTGGAGGTGGAGGATGAAGAGGTCACGGGTATAGACGGTGTTGAGTTTTTCGTGGATGGCGTTTCACAATCTTATGACGAAGAACCGCCCTATGAGCGGCTCCTACGACGAAATATGGGTTTTCACACCCTGCGGGTTATTGCCTTTGATAAAGCTGGAAACCCCAACAACCAGGTAACCATTGATTTCCTAAAAATCCTCTGACCGCCACTGTATATCCCTCCACGGAGCACAGCATAAAACATTTTCTCATACCCGGGATGGACAGATACTGGAAAGGGCACATTTTACACACAAGGGAGTTGGAGCCTTACACACTGCCCTTCCATGGGCAATGAACAGATGATTGATGTTATGCCATTCCGTACGGGGAATAATCTGGCATAGATCCTGTTCAACCTTATCCGGATTTTTCTCTGATGTAAGTCCTAATCTCCTAGATAGTCGTCCCACATGCGTGTCAACCGCGATACCCTCCACGATTCCATAGGCGTGATAAAGGATGATATTCGCGCTTTTCCGGGCAACACCAGGTAATTCCAATAGTTCCTGCATGGTCTGGGGCACACGAGAGTCAAATTTTTCCATCATCATTTGGCAAGCCTTTTTTATGTTTTGTGCCTTGGATCTGCACAGACCCAGTGGTCGAATTATCTCTTGAAATTCAATAATATCAGCAGTGGCATAGCCTTTCATCGTGTGATATTTTCTAAACAATATCTGTGATACTCTATTCACCATTTTATCTGTGCACTGGGCTGACAAAACCACTGCCACAAAGAGCTCCAGGGATGTGGTAAACTGGAGGGAAATCATGGCATCAGGATAGTTCTTTTTCAAGGTTGAT
>DAQA01000017.1:3282-4072 GCA_002502685.1 Euryarchaeota archaeon UBA202 | reverse complement strand
AGGACATTACCCAATTTTTGACCATTATCCTTTAAAAACACAAATAGAATATAGATATAGAGGAAGAAAAAATGAAAAACAAATCCAGGAGTATTATTCTCGTCATGATTATTGCTGGTATAATACTGTCTAGTTTACCTGTCACGGCAGGACAGGCAAGCATAGCCTATTCACCAAAATCTCACGATTTTGGCACTATGCACCAAGGTGTCACCAATTCCACCACCTTTTATATTTGGAATCAGGGCTGTTATTGTGAAACACTTTCCTATAATCTAAGTGAGACCTGTGATTGGATAAATGTCAATCCTCAAAGTGGATCAACTAGGTACGGGTGGCCGGATAAAGATACAATCACGGTGTCTGTTACCACAACGGAGTTACCCCTAGGATATCACCAATGCAATATTTCCATTTACTCAAATGGGAGAAACAAGGTTTTTACAGTCGGTGTCACCGTAATAGAAAATACAAGTATACTCCCCCAGGTTGTCTTTGTGGATGATGATTTTGATTCCTCCATCCCTGGCTGGAGCCATAACCATTTCAATAGTATCCAGGATGCCATTAATGCTGTTGCAGATAATGGTACCGTATATGTCAATAATGGTACCTATTATGAAAACCTTCAGATTACTGAAGATAAGGCCAATATTTTCAATCTCCTTGGCGAAAACATGAACACCACCATTATTAAAGGCATTACACAGGATCATGTCATTTGGGCCAGTAGTATACAAGTCACTATTAGTGGATTTACCATACAAAATGGTTTTCAAATCGAAAATGG
>DAQA01000017.1:0-3233 GCA_002502685.1 Euryarchaeota archaeon UBA202 | reverse complement strand
TACCGTAATTGAGGATAATTTTATCACCCAGAATTATGAAGGAATCATCCTTTATGACTCAGATAATAATATCATACGTAATAATAGTATCCGGGATAATGTTGATGAGGGAATGCTTCTGTGGAACTCGTGTGATGACAATACTGTTCTGGGGAATAGGTTTGTGGATAATGGTAACTATGGTATCTATCTTGATCGGTCGTCCTATAATACCTTCCGTTTAAATACTGTCTCCCAAAGCCACTTTGGCATCTATCTTTATTATCCTGCCACCCAATATAATACCTTTACAGAAAACACTCTTTATGATAATTATAATGGCCTCTATATCCTCCGGGCGACCAACAATAGTATCTATCTGAATAATTTCCTGAATAATAATGATAGTTACAATCTCACAGGATCCACAGAGGTTTCTAATACTTGGGATAGCGGCTATCCAACTGGTGGTAATTATTGGGATGATTACACAGGGACAGATGTCAATGCTGACGGGATAGGAGATATACCTTATACTATCCTTGGTGATAATAACCAGGATAGATATCCACTGATGAATTACCCCCAACGATATGGTGTGGAATTAAGTTGTGCGGACAAAGAAAAAACTGTTCACCCAAAGGGGAACACTACATATGAAATACTTGTTACCAACACGGGAAATATTGTTGATAACATCACCCTCTCTTTATTACCCCCCTGTAAATGCGGATGGATGGAGTCCCTGAACTCCTATTCAGTAGAATTACTTCCCAATCACAATACAACTGTATTGCTCAACGTATCAACAATCTGGGATTTACCAATCTCCATTTGGTATTGGACAACTCAAGTGACCGCAACATCATGGGGCAATCCAACCAAATCTGCTACACTCACTGTCAACACCACTATTGTTAACCATACAACTATATATATAGAACCATCGTCACAGACCATCAAGGGGGGAAAATCCTTCACAATAAACATTACGGTTAATCCAAATGGACCCATAGCTGGTGTCCAGGTTAGTCTCTCTTTCGACCCTAATCTTCTCACTTGTAATGGTGCCAGGGAGGGTGGCTTCTTCCAAGGAAAAACATTATATTTTATTAATGGGACAATAGACAATATCAATGGGGAAATAACGGGTATTGCTGGGGCAGCAATAGACGGAAATACCTCCCTGGATGGCACATTCGTTAGCATAAATTTTACAACAAGAAATCACAGTGGAACATCATCTTTGAATCTTACTAACGTGGAAGTAGGAACACCCGGAGGAACCCCATTATCTCTGAAGATACATAATGGTAGTGTGACCGTGATATGGGCACCAGGAGACATCAATAACGATGGATGCACCAACATTCTTGATTTGATAATGATTAGTCAACACTGGGGAGAAACAGGACCACCTGGTTGGGAAGCTTGGGATATAAATTGTGACGGAGTAATCAATATTCTTGATGCCATCCTGGTTGGTCAGCACTGGACAGGATAAAAAAACACTTGTTACTGGATTACTCTAGCCTTCCTCATGTCAGTAACTTGTTTCAGTGGAAGAGATGCCTTTATAAATATTCTACCCCATGGATTATTTGAGGTGAAATGGGAGAATGGTTCGTGGGATAGAAAAGATAGAGAAAAAATCAGGATTAGAAAAAACTAGCACTCATCCCATTGTGAAATTAACACGAACCATGGGAATGGGAGAAATGAGAGGTTTTAAAATCACTTATTAGGTCGTATTCATTATTTATCTTCTCTTATTTATTGGTTTAATATTACTCATAATTAATTATCCACTAAAACTTTTTCCATAAGTATAATTGATTGCCCAAAAAAAACACTTTTTGCTATAAAGGTGTAAGGTATTGCATCTTTCTGTAGACTCATCTATTTTTAATAAAACTGTTCATTTTTGACATAAAAAAAACTAAAAATGAAAAGAGTACCAAGAGGTAACAGAAACCCCGCCCGTTTTTTGGTGCATACCGGGCGAGAGATTACAACCTAAACCCTGCCCCTTCTATTTTTTTCTGACTACCTATGTTTCAGTAAACTCATTGGTATTATCTAATTTTATGAGTCTTTTTTATTTCTATTTTATGGCAACTCAGTATTTGTAGTGTCCAGCTTGAATATTTTCCCTAAGATTTTCCCATCCAGCAATTTTTATACATGTGGTTCATCCTGGCTATTGTTTTTTTCTTTTTGTCATGTCTATCATTGTATTGATCATCTTTTAGGTGAAGGCAAAATTGATGATCCTGCCTTTCTTACGTTTTTTTTTTGGTGATGAGCGGGTTAGCAAATAGTGCTAATATCCCTTAGGTGACTCTTCTTATTTGCCACCCAGTACCAATGTGAAGAGTGATATTCCCATAATTTGGCCGCCATCTGGGTCTAGGAAAGGAGCTATGGTGATTTGTCCAAAGAAGAATAGTGAACAGTATAAATAGCCAGCATCTGTGGATAAGTATTGTGGCTGACCTAGATAAAATAAATCTACAAGTCGAATTTCACATCCTCCTGTCCCAAAGATAATTAAGGGAAGACCAGCGAAACGTAGATTCAAAAAATTTATTGTTTGGTGATAAAATTCTCCATTGACACTGCCCATAATGCCAAGAAGTGCAAATCTTCCTTGTTCTGGATACCGGTGATTTTTTTCGACAGTCTTCAGCAGTCGTACAAGGGGGGCAGCAGTCTCCAATTGCTCTTGAAGATTTTGAGGGATATCTAGGAGTCCATAGTTTTTGAGGACTTCTTGTTTTTGTATCCACTCTTTATTTTTTTCCAATTGCTGTTGCTCTATGTTTTGGTATTCCTTTTTGATTTTCATTGCTATTTCATGACTAATTGTTTTTACATTTTGTGTAACACTTGTTCCATGAAATCTGTATATAAAAACAGTATAGCTGTCCTGGTTGGCCCCTGGCTGCTCCAGATTTTGTGTGTATCTGGTGCTTTTTTCTCCTATTGCCGGAACTGAAATCATTCCTAGGAACAGGAGGATTATACCTAGAGACAGGGCTTTTTTTAATATACTCCTTTTTATAATTTTTTCACCTCCTTAGTAATATTAGAAATAGTTTAGAGACTTATAAAGATTATTTATGTTCATCTCAAAATCTTTGGTCTGGTTAGCTATCACTGGGCAGGATAAAAAAAGTTGTTCTCTATCCATTTTTTTTCTTTGTCAAATCTGGTAAACAAAAAATTCATATAAACTAAAAGCTTTGTGCAAT
>DAQA01000008.1:65156-133627 GCA_002502685.1 Euryarchaeota archaeon UBA202 | reverse complement strand
AAATAATACTATATAAATATTACCAACATATCTCTACCTATCAAAAATTAGGATTTTTTAAATAAGTATAATGATTTTTTCCTCTTTATTCTTTTTATGTTGAGTTCTAATCATATACCTCCGAAACCACCGGGATTTGAGCCCGTGTGGTTTGGGTGTGTTCATACCGGGATTTGAACGCGTTTTTACTAGATTGCATGTAAAGCCTCCTCAACAGAGAAAAGGGCAGAGGTTTAGGATACCTCAAGCCATACCCACCATATGAGGTGAAAAAAATACATGCAGTATGTAGGATTAGATGTCCATAAAAAGAAAGTATACGGCGTGATAATGACAGAACAAGGAAAGATCCTAAAAGAGGGAGCATTCCCCAACAAAAAAGAGGACTACCTAACATTCCTCCAAGAAACAGGGGAAGCCACCATTGCCCTAGAAGCCCTAAGTTTTTCCCATCCACCCTATGATCTTCTGGAAAAACACGGATATACCGTCAAGTTGGCTCACCCCCTCAAAACACGAGCCATCGCCGAAGCAAAAATCAAAACCGATAAAATCGATGCACACATACTCGCTCATCTACTACGGAGTGATTTCCTGCCCACCAGCTACCTCCCCCCACAAGAAATACGTGAACAAAGAGACATCGTCAGACAACGAGCCTACCTCGTGAAACTACGGACAGAACTCAAAAACAAGATCCGTGCCGAACTCCACAAACACTGGATCGAGCCACCCCACAAAAACATCTTCACCAAACAAGGAAAACACTGGCTCCAAAACCTCACCCTTCCCAACATCCAAAGATACCTAAAAATACTCGAAGGACTCGAAGACCAAATCCACGATGTCTCCACACAAATATCACGGATTGCCCAGGAGAACCAGGATGCCCAGCTCCTTATGACCATCCCCGGGATTGGCTATTATTCCGCGGTTCTCATCACGGCAGAGATCGGGGATATCACCCGATTCAGGGATTCCCACAAACTCTGCTCCTACGCCGGTCTCACCCCCTCAACCCGGCAGAGTGGACACACAACCCACCATGGCCACATCACCAAAACAGGAAACAAATGGCTCCGATGGGTCCTCACCCAATGCGTCCATATCCACCTCAAATACGATACCCATCTCACCCAATTCTACCACCACGTTGCCCACCGGAGAGGCAAAAAGATTGCCATAGTGGCCACCGCCAGTAAACTCCTCAGGGTCATCTACTGGATACTCAAGAACCAGGAGGAATTTCACCCGTCAGGCTTGTCCTGTGCTGGCTCTTCGTCTTTTTACTTGTAGCTCACGACTACGGTCGCTAGATTGAGGAGCCCCCCTCCATTTGTGCGAAAGCCATTATGGAGAATGAACCTCGGATAGGAGTATGCACAAAGGATATATAGAGGATGAGAAGATATAAAAAAACGGAGGCTTTCACAGGAGCAAAAAAAGAACATACCATGCAATAGTGCCCCCCCTCGATTTATTTATCCTACTGATTAATCAACAAAAATCAGCCTTAAAGCCACAATGGGGGCATTTAAACTTCTTTGCTTTTTCATGAACCTCTATTCTATGATTGCATTGAGGGCAGGGTATCTGATGTGACTTTTTCCTTTCCTTCCTAACTCGAGAGGAATCCTTGAATTTTTTACCATGTTTTGCCCATATCACCAAGAATGTCGGGAGGATAAACACTGAAGCTAAGAAGCTATATAGGATAGCTAAGGCAGTTATCGCTCCAAATTGCTGTAAAGGGGGCATTATGGAAAACACAAGTAACCCAAAGCCAGCAATGGTTGTTGATGCGGCCCCAAATAATGCTGTACCTGTATGAGAAACAGTACTACGGCATGCCTCATTAACGGTATCATACCTTTTGAGATCCTCTAAAAATCTATGAGTGATATGTATCCCGTAAGTGATTCCTAAACCAATCGTTAATGAAGCAACAGTAATTGTCATGATATTAAGGGGTATCCTAATTATATACATCGTTCCAAGTGTCCATATGACACAAAATATTAGAGGCATTAAGGTTATGATTCCAAGGGCAAAAGATCGCCGCTCCACCAAAAAAACAAGAGTTAAAATAATAAAAGACACGATAAGTGTGATAATCAATGAATTTATTTGACTGTCATTCAATGAATCCATCACTACCTTTGTAACAATGATACCACCAGTCAGTACTGTTTTATCTGTGCTGTCCTCTAACGGTATTATGTCCTCCCTTAAACCATAACGAAGCGTTTCGATAGCCTCATTGTCATCTGCAAATGCATTTACTGAAACTCGTAAAACTGTACCATCATATACCTCATTGTCTGTCTTGTGCAAAACCGATCTTGTATCTCTGGATGATTTAGGGTTTGTATATAACCATTCATATAACTGTCTAATATCTTGTTTTGATGCACTGGATTTTGGCACCCCCACAGGTGACATTATGTCATTATATATTGTTTGAAAAGTTGCATCAAAATTTGGGTCATAGAAACCATATGTTGCCGAGTTTGTTGCCCAGTCATCCATCAAAGACAGTATCGACCTAACCTCTGGTTTATCCCCGTAACGAATAACATATTCATCATCTACCATATTAGATATTGACTCATCTATATCTGTTAATAATTTTGGAGAAGTAATATCACTTTTTATTAAAATTTCAACTTCTTCCGTCATACCTCCTATAATCTCAAATTCGTTTAACATATATTCGAGGTCTTGTGCTATCTCTAAATCTTCTGGTAAGAAATCCTCAAAATTAAAGGTTGTTTCCATTTGTAATGCCCCTCCAACAGCACCAAGGGTAATAATGATTACTATGACAATAACTGGTATTGGATGATGCTCCGTCGCAACAGCCCCGCTACTCATGGCTTTATCAAGAAACGTTTCGCCAATTTTCCTAAGACCTTTTATTCCTTTACCAGATTTACTATCCTCCACTTTCCCAGTCAATGCTCTCCCCTTTTTCAACTTTCTAGTGTCCTGAAGTTGTTTGCATGCAGGCACAAAAGCAGTCATAGTTATAAAACTACTAATAATCCCAATCGCACATAATACCCCAAACTCTCCTAAGAGGCCTATAGGAGAAATCAAATTAGATGAGAAAGCTACAACGGTAGTTATAGTAGCAAGTAATAGCACCATTCCAACTGATTTTATTGTTATATCCACCGCTTCTTTAATCTTCTTTCCATTCCTGATTTCTTCACGGTAGCGCATTGTAATATGTATTCCATAGTCGATGCCCAGTCCAACAATCAATACAGGAACCGCAATGGTCATGGGATTGAATGAAAAACCCATGGCAGAGCCAAAGCCATAAACCCATATTATTGCAAAAACTAGGGCAAGGAGGCTGAATAACAAATCTAAACCATTTCTATATATAATCACTAGAATAACAAGTACTAAACCAAAGGCAATTGGAAGAAGTATCCCCATAGATTTAATTGATGCATCTTGAATCTCATCAGAGACTATCTGGTTTCCCATAACACTAATTTCAGTTGATCTTAATTCTATATTCTTCACAAGGGCATCCATCCTCTCCTCTATTTTTGGTATATCATCTTCTGTTGTCCCCTGGCCTGCTGTTATACCCCCTGTTAATAGTGATCCGTTCAAACTTACCATAACTATGGTGCCCTTCGCCCTAATTTTCCCTTCTGTAATATTAAAATCTTTTGTTAACAGCATCGAAAACAGTCCCTTTATCTCAAGTGGGGTTTGACTTGAGGTTAATACCTCCATAACAAATTGTTTGATTTGGGAATCATTCAAATTCTGAAGTGCAAAAATCTTCTGTTCAAATGTAGAGGTAGTTATATTTTGTTGGGTTAAGAGCATTTGTGCAATTGTATCCGCTATTGAATTTACATTTGATGAGGGCATTTCTGGTGTTGCTAGAGCAGGTACAATTTTCGCATCAGCAGTAATGATTTTCTCCACTTGAAGAATGTCTACAAGGCTCTCTGATGTTAAGACATCTCCATTCTTTGATTTAGCTAATATGGGTACAGTATATGTAGCGGTGTAATTTTCTGATATCTCATTAGATGCCTTGACCACCTCCATATCTGGCAAAAAAGATTCTTCTGTAAACTCCTGTTCTATACCAAATATTTGTATGCAACCTACAGCAAGCAGTGTTATTACAATAGTCGCAGCGATTGCCGTTGTCGGATGGCCAGATATTTGCCACCCCAATTGCCTTGTTACCATGTTTTTCTATTCACCCTTTTTTTCATCACTGGTTTTTTTTTAAAATTCCAGTTAGTATTTGTTCATCTCTCTGTTTTTTTCTTATCTTTAATCCTAGATTTTTGTGAATGTTAGAAGGAGTATACTGTTAGGCTATTTATTTTTAATGATAATCATGATTTAGATGATAAATCATAAATATCATATTTACCATTATTCAATGATAATAATGGAAATGTTTGAACATGTCAAATTCTATGGTTGTGTAACTGTGGGTGAAAGAGGACAGATTGCTCTTCCAGTTAATCTAAGAAGAATATATAAGATAAAATCTGGGGACAAACTCTTGGTATTAGGTAAAACGGAAATGGAAAACTGGGGGATTTTTTTAGTAAGAGCTGAAATTTTAAGTAAAATATTAGTAGAATTTGGTGAAAAAATGGAAGAAATAATTAAAAAAGAGAAATAAAGAGGAACGAGAATGTTGGCATTTGTTCTCATTCAAACGAAACCTCAAATGGAACATGCGGTGTATAATAAATTAGTAAAAATTAAAGACATTATTGAGGTCCATCCCCTTTTTGGTGAATATGACTTAATAACAAAGATTGAAGCAAAAGATTTTGACACACTTGGGAAGATAGTGGTAAATAAGATAAGAAATATTGAGGGGGTTAAAGACACAAAAACCCTTACCGGGATGAGCAGGCTATGAAGCTAATGCTTTTTATGATGTAATGATATATGTATAAAAGTATAAACATGCAAATCAATATCGGGGGTGAATATTACATATAGAGTAAAGCTCAATGAAAACGGTTTGGAGGAATATCAAAAATCAGGTATCATACTAAACAACCTGTTAATGTTATCATGGATTATATTGGGGTCCCTCACCGGTTGGTACTTTCGCCCCCTTGTTGCAGTCCTATATTTTTCCTTTGGAGTCATAGTGGTGTATGTTATGCATCCGAAACTTGCTTGCCCAAAATGTTATTATTATGATAAATGGTGTGGCATGGGTTTAGGTCGACTATCTGCCTTAATATCCAAACCTAGCGATAGCAAATACTTCAATTCATTTAGTGGAATGCTGGTGATACCTCTGATTTTTGGTATTCTTGTATTAATTCCCCTTGCTATTTATATCACATGGATTTTTCAAGAATTTAATCCAATAAAGATAATAATAGTAGTATTATGGCTATCTGAATTAGTTTATGGAAATGGAATCGTCAAGAAAAAAAAATGTTCATTATGTAAAATGGAGATCACTTGCCCAGAAAGTGCCCTTAAACTTACTTGAGCAGGTGCACAGTAATTAATATTTATGATTAACAAGTATAGATTATATTCATATTTTACCAGTGCAAGAATGGGAAAAATTGGAGTATAGATCAATATATTTAATAAAACCGGGGGACTGATAAATGCCAAAATTTAAAGGGAAAATTTCCCTGTGCCCAAAAATTTAAAATCCGTTATTGCGGTAAAGAAAATGGAAAAAGAGAAAATGAATGAAAAGTCCAGCGAGGAAATAAAAATCCAAATTTTTTTGGAAAAATTGAGTAAAGAATATCCAGTTACCTATAATTCTATTATAAAAATTCATAGAAAAGCAGGTGAAATTTGGAAAAATATTAGCCCTAAAATTGGTGAAGAGTCAAAAGGCTATTTTATTTTTGATAAAAAAGGTTTGCTGAAAGGAAATCTTGTTTTTTGGATTTTTGTTTGTGGTTTATCAGAATTTATTAATTCAATAGCCCAAGAGGCATTAATGAAAAAGGATTTTGAAAAATATAAAAAAAGGGTATTAACGGAAGCGAAGAAAGTTGCAGCTTTGACAGCTGAAGAAATATCTTCTAAAACTTTGTTTAAAATAGAGATAGAATCAATTGAATGTAAAAAATGTGGAACTTCAAATGAATTTGATGCTAGATATTGTAAAAAATGTGGAACAGAATTGAAAAACAGTCAGAGGTAAAGATTTCATTAGGATAGTTAGGGGGGTGCTTGATGAATTTTAAACGATACATGTTTTATAAGAATATATTTATGCTTAAATATGAAATATTTTTAATACAAATATCAAAATGGGCATAAAGAGTTATTCTAATTATGTTTTATATACGGGAGAATGAAGTGAGGAGCATGAAGGTTGCCATTGTAACGGAATGGTTCGATGAACACGCCGGAGGCGTAGCAAGGCATGTGAGGGAACTATCTGAGGTTTTAACGGAGAATAAAATACATGTTTCAATAATCACAAATAATCATGAAAAACCAAGCACCAATATAAAAATTGTAGAGATTGAGGGTATAAAAGGTCCACTGTTTAAAACAAACATTTCTCCCTTAGCAGCAAGAAAGATGAAAACACAGATATCAAATTTTGACCTTATTCATGCTCACCATGCATTCTCAAGGCTATCGTTGGTTAGCCTCTCCTTGGCTTCAAAGCTTGATATTTCAAGTGTACTTACAACCCACACCGTATCTTTTTTCCCAGATTATGAACACTTTTGGCGAGCCATAAGCTATGCCTATCCAAGATATAGGGTGACTATATCAAAGGCAGATGAGATCCTTGCAGTAAGCGAGTCCGCTAAAAATTTTATTTCGTATTTTACCCCAAAAGAAGCTCTGGTAATTCCCAATGGTGTTTCTGTTACCAAATTTAAACCACAAAAAAAAGAATATGCAAGGGAAAAATTAGGGTTAAGGGAGAATCCAATTATTTTATATGTTGGTAGGATTGTCCCAAAGAAGGGATTGGATGTTTTAATCTTTTCCATGAAGGAAGTGCTTAAAAAATATCCACATGCTCTTCTTGTTATTGCTGGAACCGGAAAAATTCTGTCTTTCTTGAAAGCATTGGCTCGCCTTGTAGGGCTAGAGAAAAATGTAATGTTTTTAGGATTTGTAGAAGATTCCCTTTTGCCATATCTTTATAATTCTGCTAATGTTTTTGTTTTGCCCTCTGTGACAGCGGAATCTTTTGGAATAGTTATGTTAGAAGCGATGGCATCGGGTGTTCCTGTAGTCTCTACGAGAGTCGGCGGGATTGCTGAAGTGCTCAAGAATGGAGAATGTGGTTGCCTTGTTGAACCAAATAGCCCGAACGAGTTGGCGAAAGGCATTATTAAACTTTTAGGTGATAAAAATCTTAGAGACAATCTAGCAAAAAAGGGTAGAAAAATGGTAGAAATGGATTATTCATGGGACAAGATAGGGAAAAAAATCATTGAAGTTTATAATACGGTTGAGGGGAAATGAGGGCAATTCCATATATGCATCCCACAGCATATAATTTCTATTTGCGGGTATTGCATAGAAGTAGTCTTAGGGAAAGATATAAAATAATATCCGGGGAAATTGGGTGTAACAATATCGTATTTGAACTGGGATGTGGAACAGGAATTTTGGCAGAGTATCTAGACAAAAGTTGTGATTATATCGGCTGGGATTTGAATCAAGCATTCATAAGATATTTAAAGAAAAAAGGACGAAAGGTAGAGTTGCGAGATATTTTTGATTTCTCAGGGTATCCAAGGAATCATGTATGTGTGATCACGGATGTATTGCACCATGTGGTTCCTAAGGAATGGCCCCTCGTTCGAAATGCTTTGAAATCAACGGAAAAACTTATTGTTGTAGAGCCTTACAAAGCATTTAACTTTCCATTACCAAATTTTCTTCGAAAATATTATGATTCGGTTTTGGGTGACAACGATGGCATTAACCCTTACCGCAACAGAGTGAACTGGGACTATTCACCAGAGGGATTAAAAAAATATTTTATGTCATTTGGTGCCCACAAAGTTACAGAAGTAGGGAAAGATGTTATAGCCATATTTTATTCAGGCAAGGACAATGTATCCGAAATAGATAATCAGTGAGATGAGAACCGATCGGGCAGCAGCACCAATAGTTACAGCCAACCAACTTTTCTTCCACCCTAAACCCAATAGCCTACCAATAATCGTAGCGGGAAGAGCACCCGTGCCATATGAGGGAACAGCTGTGATTAATATCACCCCGAAAAACGCGGCAGTTTTCAACCAGCTCTTTTTTTCTATAAGGTTCTTAATTTTTTTTTCGTATGTTATTAGCCGTTTCCCCATTTTTGGAGGCTTTTTTAAAATATCAAAATTCAGGGCGACAATAAGGGAAATATCCGATTCTATAAAAATTATAAAGGATGTGACGACCAGGGGATTTAAGCCAGAATTAATACCAACCAAGATGGCTGTTATTTCACCTGAGATCACGTCTAAAAAATTTACTGATGCCACCAAGGCCAGTCTATTATAACAGGAGGGGCCGCTGAAATAAATCATTAAAAATACAAGAGTTGCAAACACCCAGGGAATCATGAATTTAAGCGATGGTTTAGTTTGTAGCATCTTAAACAGGTTATTACTGGTTTCTCTAAAGATTTTTGGTCTATGCTAAAAAAGTAACGTGAAAATGAGCATAAAATCTTAGAAGAATTTGACTTATATTTTCAAGAGTTAAAAGGATAAAAAAGCAAAATAACGTTTAATATATGATATTTTTACAAGCTCCATCTTACGCATAAAGGGTTCCTCAGAAAATTCCTGAGTGATACCAAATATTTGTATGCACCCTGTAGCAATCAGGGTTATTGCTATCGTTGCTGCGATTGTTGCTTTGGGGTGTCTAGATAGTTGTTTTCCTAGTCGTTGCATTATCATCTTAGTCGCCTTTTTCTTTTATTACAAGAATCAGTTCTCTAATTCCAGGTTGTGCAGGACCTGGGACAGAGCTTTCATCCCTTTAATCAATGATTCAATATCATCCTCGTTCATTTTTTCCAAGATTTTTGATAATAAAACATTAAATTCTTTGAGAATAACCTCAAATTTCTCTGTGCCTTTGCTTGTCATTCTAAGGTGGGTTATTCGTCGATCTTGTTCGTCATGAATCCGGTCAACAAGCTCTTTGGTGACCAATACCTCGACGATACGGGTTGCTTCAGGGCGAGAGACAGAAAGTTGTGTTGAAATATCACTGGGTTTACAGTCATAATTAAAATTGATATATTTTAAAGACATAAATTGGATGCCTGTAATGCCTAATTCATTACCCATTTTTGTCCTGATGGGTGAAAATTTTTTTAATTCTTGTATAATTGTGTGCCATACTTCATGAAACTCGTGTGTATGCTGTTCCATGAAATCCAGATATAATTTCGTATATATATATATTTTATTTTATAAACTATTAATTGCATAAATTAATTATTGTTATTGTTCCCTTAATGTAGGTGTCCCGGTATGTGTTATAGGATGGAAGAATTTCAATGTCAGAGGGTGCCCCTCCCCATTGAAAACTTCGCCACAAAAACATCAAAGCCATTAGAGGTGTCGCCATAGGGGTTCACCATAGGAAAATCACTAGAAGTAGTGGGTCCTGTGATGTAAGCATTACCTGTTCCATCCACCGCGACACCCATTTTATAACCCTTATCACTACCTGTTCCGCCAACATAGGCACTGTAGGCCAATTTGGGGTCAATAAACAATTGTTTTATCTTCCTTTTTTAATCATCTAACATATAAACCAAAGAAGAAAGAGATTATATCTTATAGCAGCATTTGTAATTCTTTTGGTAACGAAGGTATCAATATGACTTTTGCTAGTTCATCCAAATTATGGTAATATTCCCCTAGATTATGGTAGCCGTTACCAGCCTTAAAACCAAGAGCCAATAAGTCATCTTCGAACACCCTAAAAAACTCTTTAAAGAATGGGTAGTGTATGGAAATCATTGAACAGGCACCTTGAATGTAAGAAGTTCTTCAAGAGTCCATACATGATCGGTTAGTCCTTCTGCCATCATGGGAGTTCTTTGTTTCCATTTTCGTTTTCCGTCGTTTATTAATATCCTCAGTGACTTGTGTGGTTTGACAAAGTTATACCATGCCTGGAAAAAATCTATTGCTCGTGAATGCATCTTCATTCTCTTACTGGTGTTCATTGTTTTTCGGATAAACCTTGCGAGAGAATTTCGAAAGGTAAGATTCATTCTTTCCACATATGCCGTGTTAATGGTACCCTCAAGATCTGCACCAAGAAGATTCAAGACTTCATCAGGATCGCCAAACACAACACGTTGAACGATTTCAACAACTCTTCCTTTTTTCCGCTTTTTACAAACCTGAGCGTACTTCAAATCACTCAGTAGGATCAGCACAGGATATGATTTTCTCCCGATGCCCTTATACGGGGGATGCTCTAAAATTCCATAAACCGTGACAAGGGCTTCTTTGATAGGATCCCAGTTATCAGATGTGAATACTGGAATCGGGCTATGAAAAGAACGTTTCATTTCTATATCATAAAACAACGCTGTATAATCCTCTGTAGTTCTAGTACCTTCCACATGGGAAAGGAACACCCTCGTATCTGTTTTAATCGCTGTTGATATATACACTGTTCCATATTCTTTAGAATCATCAACTGTCACGTCTTTTTCTTTTTTTTATATAACTCCAAATCTCATCCACTTGGACCTTATCTAATTCGAGATCATGCAGAAAAAACTCATTAACCTCCTTACAATGCTCCCCAGCAACATCAAGCCAATTCATGATAACATTCTTATCATGACCTGTCGCTCGACTTATGCCCCTGATACTTCCTTTCTCAGGAAACAACGCAAGAGTACGAAGAACTTCTTTCCTAGGTGTTTTCAACTGGAAAAACACTGTACCTTTATTTTCACTGAAACAATGGCCACAGGTTTTACATTCCAACAACCAAGTATTGTCTTTTCCATATTGTTCCTTTGGAACAATGTTTCCTTGTCCTTTCTTCCCATAATCTGGGCATTTCTCATTCCAACACCAAAATTCCGATATATCAATCTCTTTTGGGTCCATCCACATCCCTCAAAAGAGATATCGAACTCTTCATACAAAAATCTTTTCAATTATTTACATACACGACCAAAGAATGGAGGGTCCAGATACTGATGTTTCTTGAGGGGTATTGGTTTTGTTTTATCTTCTTTCTTTATCGCCGTTTTTATTTCATCATATGGTTTTTGTTCCTCTTTTTTTTTCTCTTCTTTGTCTTTGATATTGTCTTTGATATCCTCAACTGGTTGTTCTCTATCAAGGGAAACAGAACTAAATAGTCCCATATCGGCTAGTTCTTTGTCTCTATGGGTACCAATCATGGGGCTATCTATCACTATCATATGCTCAAGAGTCTCAGGGGAGTAAATTGATCGTATTTTTTTACTAATTCCATTTAAAAACCCTTTATTGGCCTGATAATCTTGTTCCTTTTTTTGGCAAACTTTTTCATAGATATCTAAAGAAAGATCAGGATAGGCCAAAAGAGTATATAAATTTATTGGTAAATATTGATACCTTTATATTGGTAAATATTAAATAGTGGTTATGTATTATAGTATCATGCCCAAAAACGCCAAATCAAATGAAACGATCTTACATCCCAATACAAAAGATAGTGATTCGTTGCGAACGACGATTCCAAAATTTATTATTGATTCACTAGATTTATCTAAGGGTGATAAACTCGTTTGGGATAAGTGTGGATCAAATCATAATCCTTGGCTAAAAGTTAAAATATTCAGTGGGGTATAGGTATGAAAATAAATATTATTAAACAAGTAAGGTTTACCAATAGGGGGCAAAATGAACGATGAAAACAATGTAAATATTGATATTAAACAAAAAGGCCTTGAAAATTTCATTTTGTTAGTACTGGGAATGGTAGATAGGCCTATGTCAATGTTACATCTTGAAAAAGAGGTTTTTTTATTGTGGAACTTTGATAAACAAATACAGCCTTTCTTGAGGTTTATTAAGCATTTTCGTGGACCTTTTTCGAAAGAAATTCAAGAAACTATTTTTGACCCAGTTTATCTTGATGAACACTGGGAATATATCCCTCCAAAAAAAACTGATAATATAAGTGGAGGATGCGTAGTAGTTACTGATATTGGGAACGAAGAATATGCGAGATTATTTTCAAAAATGGCTGAAAGGGAGGAATTTGTTCATCTGTTAGCTGGAATAAAAATGGTGAGGGAACTTTATGATAAGTTAACCTTGAAAGAATTGCTTTTACTAATCTATGATACCTACCCAGAATTTGTTCAAAACTCAGATATTTCAGAAGATATAAATCAACAAAAACCGTTACTGATAAAATCATTAATGAGAAAAGGTTTTTTGGATGAAGAGAGATATATATCATTAATCAATTAAAATGGAAAGAAATTGTGTATCAGCTGATGCATCGTTTTACATCGGTTTTGCAGAAGAACTTAATAGAATAGATTGGTTACTTCATTTTACAAACCTTTACCTTTTTTATATTGGTAATAGAGTTAATAAAGAAATACCCACTCCTCTAAGCAATAATGATAAATTTTTAGATTCCGTTAAACCAATTGTTGTTGATTATTGGCAACTTGTTAAACCTTATTTCAATCGTAGTATAAAACATAAAGAAGATGGAGAATATGAAGCAATTGGAATAGCTCACTTTCTTTATCTGCAGCATAGTCTTTCGTATCTAGTGATAGATGAAAGAAGAGCATATAATTTTGTATTACGACATTTCCCGTATCTGAAAAATAATTTAGTGGGCAGCATTGGATTCGTCAGAGATAGCTGTAATAAAGATAAAATGATAAATAATACTTTTGGAATTGAGATATTGAACACAATAATCAAAGAAATTGAAAATGGTAAAGATATATTTAGAATAGGCAAAAAAGAGCGCTATACATTGGTTAAACCTATATTATCTACACTAGAATTTGAGGATAATAAATATGGTTGATAGCGAATATGATCCTCATCTTAATTTTCAGGAAATTGCTACAACAAAAGACAGCAAATATACAATACGGGAGGTTAAGATAGAAAGACAGAATATTGATATTTTTACTCCGTACAAAACAATAGATGGTAAGTATGTAAATGTAAAAGATTTCCGTTTAGTTAGTGGGAAGATAGATAAACCAATATATGAAAGTTGGTCCTATGTTGTTCACCCGCGTTCATTGAGAAACATTAAATATTTGGTAGAAGAGGCAGGAAGCGAAAAAATTCGTGGGTTAGATAAAATATTTGGCATAAGAAAAAATCTATGGGACGATGCATTCTCAACATTGTCTCTTGTTTTTGGAAAAAATCCTTTTATAACAAATATCTATGGAAAAGGAGAAAAAAAAACCATAATAGAACCTATCGAAAAAGATGGATATGAAAGTTTGCTTGACTATATCCATACAGCTTCAAAAACAATTGTATTAACTCCTGACGTAAGAATACAACATAAAAACATCTCTATCGAAGATTATGTCAAATTTGTAGACGAAAGTATAAGAATATTATCGTATTTTAATAAAAAACCAATTTTTGCACCTATACAAATCCACCTTCCACAGAAACATATTAGGGCAATTCTTGAACACTATAAAGAGAAAAATTACACCAATATCTGGATTAATTTTAACGCTAGCCATATAGGCAGTACCTATTTCGCAAGAGTTAGGACATTAATGAGATTAATTGACTATACTATGGGTTTAAAGAACGTACTGTTATATTACTCTCATTTAAAAAAAGAAATTAATCCTATTCCAAAATATAATAAGGCTGTTCCATCTGATATTTTAACACAGTTTTTTACAGCAGGATTCGTTGGGATAACTAGACCCCCAACAAGGCCTCCCTTTGAACAAACTCCTGCTGATAGAGAAAAAAGAATCATGGGATTAGTAAATAAAGGGGATTATAAAAGCAAAGAACATTATGAAAAATGTCTCATTTATAATAAATATCGGATTTTCGACAGAAACTCGTACTACTACTATACCCTAAATTCATATCCAGAAAGATTTCCATTAAAAGAAGAATTGCTATTAAATCCGAGTTTTAACAGGTTACTTAATAGTATACTTTTGTATCATGAACTTGAACGCACAAAAATATCAATAGAAAATCAACAAGGAAAAAAGAAGGAACTGCATCTCTATATCAAAGAAAAAGATGCAATCAGAGAAAACAACGATTTACTAAATGGTATTATTGAAAAAGTGACAGCAGAACAAGAACAAAAGGGACTATTTGATTATCTTGGAGAACTTTAAAATTGGAGGATACAGGGAATGATAGGGGATAAAATCCTACCACACATTTATGGTGAGTAAATGTACTTCCCTGTAGCTATACATTACATCATTTTACAGTTTTTAAATCTTTATCGACCTTGAAAATATTGGTGAAACAACGAATCAGTCATTGCAAACTGGATGAATTTTTTTAACTATATTCCCCTCAATTTCTCTTCTTTCCTCTTCTGTCGAATTTGGCATTAAATAAACTGAGATATATATATTTTCATCTACTCCTGCCTCTCTAGTCCAACAAGGATACTTATGATGGCTTTTATAAAAACCTCTGTCAGATAAGTTACCAGATTCTCCAACATAGATTAAAGTATATGTATTTGGCTTGTTTATTGGGTCCTTTTTTCTCATTATTGCATATACTGCAGCCCTATACGGTGGATCCCACTGTGTAATTTTTACAGGATTTGTAAATTCTATGCTTGCCCAAGTTATTGCCATATTTTTCCTCCCTTTCACATTCTTTATGGTTTACCTGTTTTTAAATCATTCTTGGAATCATCACCACCATAGGCAACATTCCCAAAACCCGTTACAATCAGTAGCGTGACAGTGAAAACTGCCAAAACTCCACCCTTTTTATTCATTACACACAGGCCTCCTTGACACACTAATGGACTGTTTACTTATAAAGATTGCACGAATCAAACAAATCCATATTTTTTATGGTTTTGGAAGAGGATAATAGTCCCAGTTTCCATCAAGAACATCTTTATCAAGATGATTTTGAAGTCTACGGTGGATTCTTGCCTCCAATGTTTCTAGCTCTCGGTATAAAGGTCTGATCTTTTCGTACAGGTCTGTTACTTCTTCTTCTAGGTCATTTATTTTTTTTACGAGGTGTATCCGGGGTTCATAATCACCCTCTTCTTGCCCTAACGAATTTTCGACATGTTCAATGACAAACTTGGAAATGGATGTTCCGGCCTTTTCAGACAGCTCCTTCCATCTCTGTGCAGTATCAAAGGAGGGAAGATACACATAGATAGCTCTTTCTTTTATGGTATCGGTCTTGGTTTCCCGTTTTGGCATACTATAGTGTATACCATATAGGGTAATAAATTTTACTAGTAAAATTATGCGGGGGAAGGGATTTGAACCCTCGAAGGCCTACGCCACAGGGTCCTAAGCCCTGCCCCTTTGACCGCTCGGGTACCCCCGCATTAAAGCATCACCAGGTATGGATAAAATACCTAAAAATGTTTTCAAAGCTAACTAACGATACTTTAATAAATACTTGTTTTTATTATAGGCACAACTATAACACCCATATAGCGGGGTGGGGTAGTCAGGAAAACCCGTCGGGCCCATAACCCGAAGATCCATGGTTCAAATCCATGCCCCGCTATTTTTTTTTATTTTCTTTTTTCAAGCTCCTGAATGACCTTCACAGCCTCTTTCTTGTAATCATCCTTTATAACACTATAATAGGTGTCAGGAACCCTGCCCTTGCTTCTCTCTATTTCCAAAGTTTTTAGTATATCCATGAGTAATTTTTTTCTCAATTCCAATGACTCAGTAGGTTCCTTTGCTATCTTATCTTTTTTAGGGCGATAGCGAATAAAAAGGAGTATAAGCACCGACAGGATAACCAACCCAAGTAAAACAAGAGTAACCATATTCCATATTGAGGAAGAGGGAGACGAGACAAAATCAAGAGTAAACGAAAAAGAGCTATCCTGTGCCCCGAGAATGGAAACATAGGTGTCGCTCAAAGAATCATAATGGATGGGAATATTCCCCCGGGGATAATCCTCTGCAGCAATGGTTACCTCTAGAGCATCTGTTTTATAGACAAGTTTCTTATCAAATGGAGGGGGGAGAGAATAAGACAAATTAACCATGAGGTGTCCATTGGGCGGAATCGACAAATTATTTTCTCCTAGATTTATGGACACATTTGTAGCTACTAGTCTTTGAAATACAACATCTAAACCCTGGCATTCAATAGCCACGTCTTTGCTTTTGCCAGAAATCCAAAAATAAAGAGTGCCATTATAGGATAATGGTTTTTTAACCCCCGAACTATTACCTGTATGATAATAAACGGTGTAATTAAAAAGGAGGGTTTCCTGAACATTGAGGTCTTCCTTTTGCTCTACATAGATGGTATGATCACCCACTTCAAGGGTCTTTACAATATCATCACCCATGCATACTAGAGGAGATATCAAGAAAGTACACATACATAAAAAAAATAGTGCATGGATAATCCTTGCAGATCTGTGTTCTTTTTTATGTTTCATTATCATAGAAAATAGATAACAGGTATAAAATTGTTATTAAGAAAATCTACCGCAGATATGTATCATACCAGGAAAGGGATAACAAAAGGGCTTTCTGTCTTTCTATAGGTGAAGAAAAACCATGGTCCGTGTCAAAAAAATAAATTTTTTTTGGGGAAGGTGCTCGCTTATAAAAGGAACGTGCATGCGATGAGGGAACCAAATTATCTCGGGTACCATGTATAAAAAGCGTTGGGGGAAGACGTGAAGCTGCCTCTAATATATCATATTTTCCAAGATCGTTTCTAAACTGCACGGGGAGCTCCTCTAGGCCATCAAAAAAACAAGGAGTGGACCACACAACCAGGACATGAATCTCTGGCCATAGATTCTGTGATGCCGTTAAAATAGAGACCACTCCACCCAGTGAGGAACCAAAAAGGCCGATACAGGGGTCAGAATAGTGGTTTCTTAGATATAAGAGAACCTGTCTTAAATCACGGAGTCTATTGGTAAGAGTTGATTGATAAAAATCTCCTTTGCTTTTGCCGCATCCCCAGAAATCAAAACGGAGGAGATTGTAGCCCTGGTTACTATAGTGTTCCCCCATTTCCTTATATTTTGGGCTGTCCTTTGTGGAATATAAACCATGACAAGCAACAATAAAATATTGGCTGATACATTCTGGGGAATGTAGTACACCCCTTAGATCCCCTATCTGTAGTGATTGTTCCTTACACATAAAATAGCATTAATGCTTCTGTAATTGTTCATTTATTTTACCAACCATTTTTTGCAATTCTTGTTCATTACTTGTCTCATAAAGTATCCTTTGTTCTTTGATCTTTAAGGTTTTCCCGCAATGGGGACATTTTGTGGTCACATTATGAAGATTCACTCCTTTAACTTGACGACAAGTGGTGCATCCAATTATTCCATATTTATATTTTGAGATCATGAAATTTTTTCCCTGGTTTACTGATACAACATTCCCTTCAAGGAATCTGCAGGTGTAATCACGGGGGGATAAAAAAGGGTTTCCCATATTATAAAAAAAGATGTATTGCCCCTAATCTTATAAATGTTACATTTTTTCTTATTCCTAAAATAAAGAATAAAATGTCTGATTTCTGGTTTTGAGGAAGTGAGGTCACCCTCGTGCCGGTGAAATGGATTCCGGAGAGTTATAGATGAAAGTAAATATAAATAGAACAAGTAGTATTACCGCCAAAGTAAGTAAAAAAAATAGGGGCTTGGGAGATATGAAAAGATATGACAGAGAGACAATTAAACAAGGATGCAATAATAAGAGATGTTTATTGTCTTGTTTACAAGCATAGAAGTATATGCCCCGATTAAAAAATGATTAAGAGTGGGAGTGGCATGAAATCAAAGACGGTAGGAACAACAGATATAGATCTTAAAATTTTGAAAAAAGGCAAGGTCCGGGACGTATATGACTTGGATGATAATCTCTTGGTGATTGCCACGGACAGAATCTCGGCGTTTGACCGGGTACTAGATACCCTCATCCCTCTCAAAGGTATATGTCTTACCAAAATATCTGAATTCTGGTTTCATAAAATAAAGGACTCCCATCACCTGATATCCACCCAGATGAAGGATTTCCCCCCCGAGGTATGGGGAAACCCGGAACTAGAGGGAAGAACAATGCTGGTAAAAAAGGCAGAGGCAATACCAATAGAGTGCATCGTCCGGGGATACCTGAGTGGATTTGCATGGCGGGAATATCAAGAAAAAAAAAGTATTTGCGGTATAAAATTACCCCAGGGAATGGAGGAATCAGAAAAGCTTCCCCAGGCGATTTTTACTCCTTCAACAAAGGCTGATGAGGGACATGATATCTATATATCCGAAAAAAAAATGGAGGAAGTGGTGGGAAAGGAGTTAACCTCAATCCTTAAAGAAAAATCACTGGCGATGTATGACCATGCTCATAGCTATGCTAAATCACGGGGCATCCTTATTGCTGATACCAAATTTGAATTTGGCTTAATTGATGAGGAGGTAATAGTGATTGATGAGGTTTTGACGCCTGATTCATCACGATTTTGGTCAGTTGACCGTTATCAACCCGGTGTCTCTCAACCCTCCCTGGATAAACAATATGTACGGGATTATCTAGCCAGTATTGGCTGGAAGGGAGAGGGAAAATCCCCTATATTACCCCCGGATGTGGTCACCAATACAAGTAAAAAATATCTAGAAGCCTGTGAAAGAATTGTAGGATTAACTCCCTAGGTTCTCTATCTTGATTTTACAGTGCACGGGAAGCTTTGCCCCGGCTCGCTTTAATGCCATCTTGGCATGCTCAACATTATCCTTGGAGGTAGAAATAGTTAAAATTTTTTGGCTTCTACGAACCCTTGCCGCGGTCCCCACATTTTTCCCAAATGACTGACTCATCCCCTGGGAAATCCTATCTGCACCAGCCCCGGTTGCCTGTTTGTTTTCCCGAAGAACATTATGGGGATATACACGCACCTTCAAATGATAACCCAGCCGACCCGATTGTTTTTCAATATATCGATTGGCTGCAATACGGGCAGCCTCCAGGGCATTATGAATTATCTGGCATTGCTCATCCACCACCAAATGAACCGCCACTGGAAACTTTTCTGTTTTATTTCCCAAGTCATATTGAGTGATACGAGGATTGGGTACACCACCCATGTATTTCCGCCGGGTAAATGCCTGACCCCTGATTTCCCGGTACATTTTCCCAGGTTTTGTCTTTGCCATAGCAGCCACCAATATTCAATCATCATTTATAAAAGTACTGCCCATACTCCACCCAAGGGAAAAACAAAAAAAGGAGATAGGAAGGGAGTGATAAAAGATATACCAATAATATCTATCTTTATATCCGTGTTTTAGATAGGGATGGCAAAAGAAAAGTCAAACATGGCATCTAAACCACGAGTTGTAACCAAGGGATTTTTATTTCGTGGCTGCCGTCTCCAGGCGATTAATCACAAAGTCTTTCTCAAGTGAGGAGAGAAAATATCCTGCTCGTGGACCCTTTTTTTTCCCCAGTAATACTTGGTAAATGATTTGAAAACCTTCCCCGGCAAATCCTTTTTTTTTCTGTTTTTCCAAATCCTCAATCACGGTATAGATGGCTGAATGAATTAACTCTGGTTTCCATTCTGTTTCCCGGAGAATCCTTGCAACACTGGAAAGAAATATTTTTTGAGTGGAACTTAAATCAATATCCAGCAGTGTAGATGAAATCTTAAATTTCACCATCTCAGGGGCAAAATTATCCAGCCAATATTGAACATTCTCAAGACGCTGTGACAGATAGCATTCTTCCTCTTTATCCAAATCCAGGGATATTTGCTCTGTTCTCACCAAAATCTTTTTTACACCCTTCCAGGTATGCCCTATTTGGGCAAGTGTAACTAGATGTCGATAGGGAATATGGGGGGAGATATTTCTCGGGACATGATAGGGCTGTGATAGTTCATAGGTACGCTTAACCTCTTTCATCCCTGTCTTAGGATCGCTTTTACCAAAATAAACATCTTCATATTCATCATATTCATCAACAAGATTTAAGAGACCAAGTCCCGTATCAAATTCTATATGCCGGGCAGGATTTTGTTTCATCAGAAGAAAACGTAAAACTTCAGGCGGCGTCATCTGTAACATTTCCTCAGCGGATATGGCTGTACCCGTGGATCCATGCATGGCTCCCTTATCCTTCAGATGGATAAATTCATAAACTAGGGGCATGGGGGGAGGATAATGAAATATTTTTTCAGATAAGATCTTCCCTGTATCCCAAGATCCACCCGCAGCCGCATGATCCTTCCCAAATGCCTCAAAGGTGACATGAAATATCTTCCATCGAGCAGGCCAATCAATCCGCCAGGGGAGTTTACAGGTACCCTTGACCCGAATATCAATAGTTTCCTTGTGCCCACAGGAACACTGGTGGGTAACATAGGGATACTGATGATCCAATATCTCTGTATCCAATCTACCACAATTGCCGCAGTGGATATTTAAGGGAATCCAGTCAGGGGGAAGAGTCCTCCCTGTTACATCCTCAATGATTTGTTTTATTTCATCTGTTTTTTGGACAGCCACCTTGATTGCTTCTTGATATTTTCCCATTCCATAGATCTCATGCGCGAGATAGACAGTGGGTTGGACACCCAGTTTTTTTAGACAATCCAGGAAAGGATTGAGGTAATGCTGTGCATAATTGTCATGGGATCCACAGGGACAGGGAATTTCAGCAAGTGGTTTTCCAACATATTTTTTATAATGAGAGGGAAGAAAAGGATACACTTTTCGTAGGGGGTCAAAGGTATCGCCAATATAGATGAGCTCCCCTGTGCATCCTGTCTTTTCAAGTGAACGATACACGGCATCTGTAGTCAAGATTTCCCGCATGTTGCCGATATGAATGGGACCCGAGGGCGTTATGGCAGTGGCTAGGACATGTTTCTTTTGAGTTGTACATAGTTTTTTTGCTGCAACATCTGCCCAATGCACATCATTTAATGAAAGTTCAGATATTATGTTTTTTGGTACATCATAGTTTTTTTATCCTCCTTATGTATTGTACTGCATGAAATTTCCTCGTTTGACGGTTGATGGCATCATCATAAAAAACAAGATGATTTTGCTCATCAAACGCGGCAATGAACCTTTTCGGGGACAGTGGGCATTACCCGGTGGTTTTGTTGAGTATGGAGAAACAACAGAAGAAGCGGTGATACGAGAAGTTCAGGAGGAAACAGGAATAACGGGAACTATACCGAAAATATTGGGAGTTTATTCAGATCCCAAGAGGGATCCACGAGGACACACAATCTCCATTGTGTATTTATTGAGTATCGCTAGGGGAAACCCCCGGGCGGGAAGTGACGCGGAGGGTATAGATTTTTTTGATCTTAATGATCTTCCCCGCTTGGCTTTTGACCATGAAAAAATTATTAAAGATACCATTCATCAGGTGAAGGTGGCATAATGGAATGTAAAAAAGAGGAAAACCTTAAAAAATGTAATTGTACCTGGGAGGGATGTTCAAGAAAAGGTATCTGTTGTGAATGCCTTGATTATCACTGGAAACGTAAAGAGTTACCTGCCTGTTTTTTTCCACCCGACATTGAGAAAACCTATGACCGGTCCTTGAATACCTTTATAAAGCTACATCACAAATAAGTAATCATATCACTAAACTTTTTTATCCTAACTCCATAAAAAAACCAGGAAAAATGCCTCTTCCTTTTATAGGTTGTTCATCTAGCCATGGTTAGTACACACTGGTGGTTGCCAAAAATATAAAAAAATCTAGACCTTTTTTCCTAATGGGTATATAGAGATTTTTTAGATTCCCATGACAACGCGAAGTAAATCCCGTAAGCCAGGTGCAAAACCCAAGATAAGGATTGCTAATTTAAGCAAATTACTCAGATTAAAATATTTTTCTAATTCTTGTTTAAAGGGTGCGTCGATGAGATAGAGAACAATGAGGACCATGGAAAGTTTTACTACAGGATAGGAAAGGCCGTGTACATGATCCATTAAAAACTGGGGCAAGGGATGTTTTTCTCCATAAATAAGACCCAGATTGAAGGGGTCCTTTACAGCAAGATAACTTGCCCATCCATCCAGCATATGGCCAAAGACTAAAAATAAGTTGATCAATGTGGTTTTTACAGGGAGAATATCTATTTTTGACAAGACAAATATTCCTAAAACCGTGCCCCCGGCAAAAAGAAGCACCAGGGGGAGAACAACAAAATATGTTTCTCCTGTTTCCATCCAAGGAGAACCACTGAGCCATCGCCCAATAAGATAGATCGCGGGAAGAAGGATAAGGACACCCAAAGATGATAGAGCCATAGGATAGGTAAACTTTTGGAAATACCAGAGGAAACCCAAAACCATTAAAAAGGAAAACAGGGAAAAAACAATCAATACAAGAGAAGACATATAATAACTGCATGCATCCTGCCGGAAAACATAGATAATGAAATAAAAAAGATTTATACAAAGAAGGGACCCACCAAATAGTAGCAAAATTTTCCGGAAAGAAAAACGGGATTTTTCAAGATAATAACTAAACAGAAATGACCCAAAAAAATAAAAAGCGATCTGGACGTAGATTAGGGGGGAGATAAACCAATAAATGAGAGGAGGATGATACAATCCGGAATCCTCTAGAACACGAGCAATGGGCCCCAGTAAAATAAATGGAAAAACAGCCAGAAAAAATGAGGAATTGACCTGTACTTTTAAAATCTTGAAAAATTTATAGATACCTAAAAGGGAAAAAATGAGGAACACTCCATAGATAATTTCTGAAACAAGAGTATATCCCTCATATGCCCAGATGCCATGCAACTCCACAGGATGACTCACAGCATCTGCTTTCAGGGGACCCCAAAAATATTTCCAAATGAATTGATCATAAAAAAGATGGGGAAAAAAGAGGAAACCCAGTATCACGACCACTAGACCACACAGAACAATCACCAGAGATACTTGATAGATACTCTTCACCAATAAGAAAAAAAAAGGACCTATATTAAGATAACCTATCCACTTGCTTTTAACACCCCAAAAAGATAGTACCAACTAAACACTATCCATTCATCAGCAAAAAAAAAATGAAAACAGACAAAAGAGAAATAAAACAAAAAATAAAACTGATTAAAGAATATAAGGTGTATCCATTTACACCTATCCATGTAACATGCTTTATCAAGAAAAGAGATACATATAAAAAATGATAATTTATACCTCTCTTTTGTATGGCTACAGAAACAAAAAAAGACAGGTATAAATTCTTGTATAATAATTTTCAATGGAACGTTCCCGAATACTATAACTTTGGCTTCGATGTTGTTGATCAATGGGCCGAAGACCGGACTAAACTAGCGCTCATATCCCTTACTGGATCCGGAGAGAAGGCGCATTACCACACATTTTATGACCTCAAGGTTCTCTCTGATCAATTTGCCAATGTATTAAAAAACAAGGGAATTAAAAAAGGAGACAGAGTCCTTGTCATTCTGCAAAGCATACCGGAATGGTACATTACCCTTATCGGTCTGTTTAAAAGAGGAGTAGTGGCCATGCCTGGCACTGTTCTTCTCACCGAACATGACATAGAATACCGATTAAACCGAGCGGAGGGCTGTATGGTTATCACTGATCTTGATCATGCCTCAAAAGTCGAACTCATCAAAAAGAAATGCCCCACTCTCAAACATGTAATGCTCGTGGATGCCCAGAGAGAAGGATG
The DNA here is from genome assembly GCA_002502685.1 of Euryarchaeota archaeon UBA202. Classification (GTDB taxonomy): domain Archaea; phylum Thermoplasmatota; class E2; order UBA202; family UBA202; genus UBA202. Next base: position 109,707 of record DAQA01000008.1, on the reverse strand, counting down.
GATGAATTATCAAGAGGAAATAAATAAGGTACCCAGGGTAATGGAAAAAGAAAAAGACTATAAAACACGGTCAACCGATCCCCTACTTATCTATTTTACATCTGGAACAACAGGTCCACCTAAAATGGTTCTCCATTCACACAGCTATCCCCTGGGCCACGAGGTCACCGCCCGGTTCGCCCAAGCACTAACCAAATGCGATCTTCATTGGACGGTTTCTGAGACAGGATGGGCAAAGGCCGCATGGGGAAAACTATTTGGCCAAATGATCGTGGGCGCCGCCATCATTCAATGGGAAACACCCGGGAGATTTGACCCCCATGGACTATTAAATGCTATGGAAAGATACGGCGTGACTACATTCTGTGCCCCACCCACTGTATACCGTTTACTCATCCAACTTGATCTGCAGAAATATCATTTAAATCTTCGTCATTGCATGAGTGCCGGTGAGCCACTTAACCCCGAGATCATCAGGGTATGGAAGAAGGCATTTGGTCTTGAGATATATGATTTCTATGGGCAAACAGAAACCGTGTGTGTCCTATCAAATTACCCCTTTATGCCAATAAAATATGGTTCTGTGGGGAAACCCACACCCGGTCATGACGTCCGTATCGTGGATGACATGGGGCAGGAGGTGGAGGAAAACCAAGAAGGAAATATTGCTCTCTATATAGGAAAGGAAAGACCACCTGGCCTGTTTACTGAATACTGGAAGGATCCTGATGCCATGCAAGAGGCCTTTCGGGGTGACTATTATTTTACCGGAGATAGGGGATACAAGGATAAAGATGGATATTTCTGGTTTGTGGGACGCTCAGATGATGTCATAAAATCATCCGGATACCGGATTGGTCCCTTTGAGGTCGAATCCGCATTACTGGAACATAACGCTGTGGTGGAATGTGCCGTGGTGGCTGCCCTCGACCCCAAGGGTGTACGGGGGGATATCGTAAAGGCCTTTGTTGTCCTTGCGAGGGGTATAAGGCCTTCATCATCTTTGACAAAGGAGTTACAGGAGTATGTAAAGAAAGTCACGGCTCCCTATAAATATCCCCGGGTTATTGAATATGTGGATGAACTTCCGAAAACAACTTCAGGTAAGATACTGAGGCGAGAATTGCGAAAAAAATAAAAAAATGAGGAGGGACGGGGAACACTTTATTCTTTGTGGGATTCATCCTGGTCTAGATTAGAGTATTTTTTAGTTAAGGGAAGGGATAGCCGCCAATCACCAGGGAGGGATCCCCTAGTAATATCCATTCCTGAACTGTTTTAGCATCAAGAGCAGAATTGCTTCCTGCAGGGGATTGCCAGTTGATGGGGTAGGTATCAAGATGTGCAGTGATAACGATTCCACAACTATTTTTTATCCTGTCCAGGAGTGACGCAACAAGTGGGATATACAAATATGCAACATTTGATATCCAGATAATAATCAAAAGATATCGACCCTACATTGATTATTTGCTCCTGCATCAAGGGAAGATATAACGTTGATAATAAATAGTAAACACTGGAAAGGATTACCCAAAAAAAAAAATTTGGAGAATTCCCTTGTTCATGCATCAAATAAAAGGTTTAATAATTACAAAGATGCATGCATCGTGTAAATGAAAAATAATGTTAAAGCAGTGGGACTTTTTTCCGGAGGGTTGGACAGCCTTCTGGCAACAAAACTGATGCTCATGCAGGATATCGACACACGCCTGATTACTTTTGTTACCCCGTTTTGTCCCTCCCCCGGGGATACCAAAAAAAAAACCTATGTGACAAACAAAGACCTAGGGGTGAAGATAAAAATTGGCACCTTGAGGAAGGACTATATAGAGATGGTAAAAAATCCAAAATTTGGCTATGGAAAAAACATGAATCCCTGTATTGACTGCAGAGTATACATGATAAAAAAAGCAAAGGATTATATGGAAAAAACCAAGGCCTCATTTATATTCACGGGGGAAGTAGTCGGTCAACGCCCTATGACTCAACAAAAAAAAACCCTGGAAATGATTGAAAGAAAAACAGGATTACAAAGCCTTATTGTGCGACCTCTGTCAGCAAAAAATTTGGAAATGACGATCCCGGAAAAAAGGGGATGGATAGACAGAGAGAAACTACTGGATTTGAGTGGACGGGGAAGAAAAGAACAAATTGTACTTGCCCAGAAATTCGGCATCAAGTCCTATCCCTGGCCAGCGGGAGGGTGTATGCTCACAGACCCCCAATTCACCCGAAGAATAAAGGATGCCTTTGATCATGGAGAAGATACCCCGCGATATCTCATCCGGTTACGGTACGGCAGACACTTCAGATTAGAAAATGGAGTCAAGGTGATCGTGGGAAGAAATGAACAAGAAAACGCTATTCTCACTGACCTTGCAGATGAAAAAGATAGCTTAATTGAAATTATCGGATGCGGAAGCCCACGAACACTCCTTCAAGGAAAAGATAAAAAGGATGTTGCCCTGGCAGCCGCAATCTGTGCCCGTTACAGCGACTGTACCAAAAATATAGTACAGGCACACGTATGGGCAAGTGCAACACCAAAAAGAACCAGTACTATCCATCCATTGCCAGATGAGGTGATTAAAAATTATAGGATATAAAAAAATAAAACAGGTTTACTGGGATGTAGTCTCTTGTGTAAAATATAGAGTATGACTAGCCGCATCTACAGGAGATCTATCATGACGATATTGGTAGATGGCTAGGGTTTCTGCCCAATTTTCATCCCCATTCGCGCAAGGCGGAGAGCAACTCTATCAGGACCCGAGTATTTACTGGTTGAAAAAACTGTTGCGATTTCTTTTCCCAAGATAAAAATAGCTTTTTTATGCTCATCCTTTGACTTGTGGACATGTTGAGGATAGATACCGAGTTGTTTATATTCCCCAAAGATGTCATTGACGGAAAGTTGCCGTTCAATTTCCTCTTTGATTTGAACAAATAGAGTGTGAAGCTGAATTATCTCATCCTTATGCATCTCATCCCATGGAGAAGTATTAAATATAAGTTTTTAAACCTTTCTATAAATATAGACTAGAGGACCATACTCAACAAAAATAGTCATAAATGGCATCAGGAAAAATATACAGGAAAGCGATAAAGATTATAAGAGAAAGGTAAAAAACGGTATGACAGCACCAAAGAAGAATGAGGACATACCACAATTTTATATGTCCACCCCTAGTGCAATGGATAGTTTACCCCCTCAACTGGTGAGATAGCAAGAAAGTAACCCGGGGACTAAAAAGAAACCATAAAATAGAGGTACGTGATCGATTCCCCCTCATCCCTACTTTTTTATGATTAGAATATTGCCCCAGTTAATGTTTTTGTGTCTGCTACTCCCTCCAGTGCCCTGATTTCATTTATGATGATTTGTATGAGCTCATCTGGATTTTGTGCCTCTATCTTTGCTAATAAATCATATTCACCAAATAATGAATGAAGCTCAATTATTTTTTTTACTTTACATAATTCATCATAAACTTCATGCTCCTTTGTTGGTACAGTTGAAATAAGGACAAATGCCGTTATCATAATAGTATCACAAATATTATCTATTTGTACTTAATAAACTTTTTATTAGAGGCACCACTCATAGGCACCACATCTGCATGATTAAATAAAAAAAAAGTAAAAAAAGAGGGAAAAAAAGGATTTATTTATAATCCCAGCTCTTGGGCCTCGATTAACTCCAGCGAATCTGGCTTTTTTGTGATATCACCACTTTTGATGGAGACAATGGTTTTCACACCCCTATCATGCGCAATATCAACCAATCGCTGCGTAATGATGCCATCAAAGACAATAGCATGAGGATTTTTATCCTTTAATTCATTCACCAGGCTGTCCACATTAATCTCCCCCACCTTTTTTCCATTCTTATCCAAAAAAACTCCCTTATGCTTCCCGGTCACTTCAGCAAGTATCTGCTTGTATTGATCCTGTTCCTTATTCGTCTTCACCTCTTTATTTTCAAGCTTGATGCCATACATCTCAGCATACTGCTCAGCGGGAATCTTGTTTTTCAATGCCTTGGTCAACAGTTTCTGGGGAATCTCCTCCACCTCCCGTGTCTTGGGAGCCCGGGTCACAAAATCAATATCTGCCACCTGGAAAAGCTCCTTCAAAATCAGTGACCCCCCACGGTCACCATCAACAAATGCTGTGGCAACCCGTTCCTCGCATAAATCAATAATTGTTTGGGGGATATTGGTACCTTCCACAGAGATAGCATTTTTGATGCCATATTTCAAAAGATTAGCAACATCATTTCTTCCTTCCACAAGGATAATAGCATCACTCTTGGAAATATTGGGCCCTGCAGGAAGCTTATCAGGTCCATAGCTAGTAATCTCTTCTATCTGGAGAGCCTGCCGTACCGACTCAGCCAAATCCTCAGTCTTTTCCTTATCTTCCTTGATGATCTCCCCCAGGAGCTGTTTTGCTCTCTCCAAAACTTTTTTCCTTTTGGATATACGAACATCTTCCACATGGTCAACTTTTACCTCGGCTTTACAGGGACCAATTCTATCCACTGATTCAATGGCCGCCGCCAAGATGGAAGTTTCCACTTTTTCCATGGCGGAATGAAGCATTAAGGTACCCTCGCTTTTTCCTTTAATGGAATCAATATTGACTTCGATTCGTCCCACACGGGCTGATTTTTGTAGGTCCCGTAAATCAAGTTCATCCCCGATGAGTCCTTCTGTTTGACCAAAAATTGCGCCAATAACATCTGATTGTTCGACTGTTCCATCTACTCTTATATTTGCTTTAACTAAATATTTCGTTGAAGTTGGATCCATTGTCATGGTAATTTTCTCCAGAAATAGTACATCTTTTCCTCAAATGGGTAATTTCTTTAAGGAAATTTTTTTATGAACCTGAAATTGTAACTGTGTGAAATAGTGATTCATAATGGGTGATGCACTAATTTCAGTGTCTATTATGGCGAAGTATTATTAATATGTTACGGGTTTTTTTTTTAAATATTTATTCTGTATTAGGTGACTAATGACCGACCGGATATTTATCGGTGTGGCATGGCCTTATGCAAATGGGCCCATGCACCTGGGAACCTTGGCGGGTTGTCTTCTCCCAGCTGATATTTTCGCCCGTTATCATCGCTTGAGGGGTAATCAGGTTTTGATGGTGTCGGGAAGTGATGAACATGGGACACCGATTACCATTAAAGCGGAAAAGGAAGGGGTATCTCCCCAGGTAATTGTTGATCGGTATCATAAGCAACATACGGAGAGCCTAAAAAAATTAGGGATTGTTTTTGAAAACTTTACTCGTACATCTACGGATTTTCATAAAAAGATTGCCCAGGATATGTTTTTGAGGCTCTATGAAAAGGGATATGTTTATCCCAAAAAAATGGAGATTTTCTATTGCCTGACCTGTAAGCGATTTTTGCCTGATCGCTATGTTGTTGGAAAATGCCCTCGTTGCGATGGAAATGCCCGGGGTGATCAATGTGATTATTGTGGAAAAACAATGGGGTTAGATGAATTGGTGGATCCCAGATGCAGCACCTGTGGAGAACCGCCCGAAATCCGGGAGGCTCTGCATCTTTTTTTTAAGTTATCACACTTTGAAAAACAATTGGATGAATGGCTATCTGATAAGGAGTTTTGGAAGCCTAATGTTCTAAATTTTTCTCGCAACTGGATAAAGGAGGGTTTACAGGATCGGGCTATTTCCCGGGATCTTGAATGGGGGATATCTATTCCCCTACAGGGATTTACCCATCAATGTATCTATGTCTGGTTTGAGGCAGTCATCGGATATTTTTCAGCCTCCCAGGAATGGGCTTATTTGAGAGGGGAGCCAGAACGATGGAAGGAGTGGTGGATGGACACTGCGACGGCTAAACATTATTATTTTCTCGCCAAGGACAATATTCCCTTTCATTCAATTATTTGGCCAGCGATATTAATGGGGTATGGCAATCTGCAGTTGCCTTATGACATTCCCGCAAATGAGTATTTGACCCTATCCGGTGAACAATTTTCCAAATCAAAAGGATTTGGTATTTGGCTACCAGATATATTACAACGATTTAACCCTGATGCCATACGCTATTATCTCTCCATTAATATGCCCGAGAAACATGATACTGATTGGTCTTGGAAGGACTTCATTGCCAAAACAAATAATGAATTGGTGAATACCTATGGCAATTTTGTCCACCGGGTCCTTGTTTTTGCCCATAAAAACTTTGGGGTGATACCTCCGCTTGGTGACCTTGAATCCGGTGACACAGAGATCCTTGAAGAGATATACAAAACTGTTGACACGGTCGCTTCCAGTATCCACCAGTGTCATTTCAAACAAGGAATCAAGGAATGTATGAGATTAGCTCAAGCGGGTAACAAATATTTCAATGATAATGCACCCTGGAAGCTGATAACAGACAAGCCAAAGCGATGTCAAACCGTTCTCCATATCTGTTTAAAAATTCTCAAGGCACTTGCCATACTCACGACTCCCTATATGCCCCATCAGGCATCACAGGTCTGGAAAATGCTTGGGCATGGTGACTCGATTGGCAATTATGACTGGGATGAGGCAACACGAGATGTAAAAAAACTACAGCTTCCAGAGCCCGTTGTTTTATTTAAAAAAATTGAGGAAAGCTCCGTGGGTGAAGATATAAAAAAAGAGATATTTCCCCATCTCGACCTGCAGCTAGCTGAAATCACCCAGGTAAAAAAGCACCCCCGTAGCGACAGTCTCTATGTCCTCTCCATAAAGCTTAAAAAAGAAAAAAGAAAAATTGTAGCCGGGATAAAAAAATGGTATAGCCCAGAGGAATTAGTGGGGAAAAAAGCAGTGGTTCTTACCAATATAGTCCCTGCTGTGATCAAGGGAATTACCTCTCATGGCATGCTGATTGCCGCCCAGGGCAATAGAATCTGTGCCCTTTTTACTGGAGAGGGAAAACCCGGTGACCACATTTTTATACAAACACTGGCTCGTAACCCTCAAAGTTCCCTGGAATTAAAAGACTTCCAAAAACTTAAAATGACAACAGACAAAGAGGGATATATTCTCTATAAAAAACAAAGATTACAAACCAAGAAAGGATATATTTATACAGATAAAAAAATACCGGAAGGCTCACGGGTTATATGAAACTTGATTTGCATATCCACACCCATTATTCCCAAGATGCCACTGGCACACCATGGGATATCGCCCAGTTTTTAAAAAAAAAAGGATTTCACGGAATGGCAGTCACAGATCACAATATAGTAAAGGGTGCACTGAAAATCCTGAAAGACCCCCCCTTGGATTTTATCATTATCCCCGGATGCGAAATTTCTACCGCCCATGGCCATATCCTGGCTCTGGGGATAACCGAGCCAATAAAAAAAGGATTATCTCCCCAGGAAACCATCGAGAACATCCAGGATAATGGAGGACTCGCCATTATTCCCCATCCCTTCAGATTTTTCACTGGAATCAAAAAAAACTTTTCCCATGCCGATGCAATAGAAACCTTCAATGGCAGATGCTCTTACTGGTGCAATCTGCGGGCATATAAACTGGCGAGACAACGCCAAATAGCACAAACCGGAGGAAGCGACGCCCATGATCCCACAGAGGCAGGTATCGGATACACCCTGGTAGATAATGTCACCACCCGGGATGATGTACTCACCGAAATACAGAAAAAAACAACAAAGGGAACCGGCCAGACACAACTTCCCTTTAAATATCCACTCAAATCAGTCATCTCCTTTGCCAAAAGAGGATTTCAAAGAATATAAAAAAAAAAAGTAAAAAAAGAACATCCCCTAAAAAAACAGGGGACTTAGCTTTTCTTGTACTGATTCCATTTCTCATCCAAATGGGAATTAATTTTTTTCATGTCATCCTCAGTTAAATGACGAAAGCGACCTTGCAATTGAAGCCATTCTTCAATAGGTTTACGATCCCTTCCCTCCAAGATTTTCTTGCTATAGGATGTAAATGCAAACTGGCCATCAATCTCTTCATAAAGAATCCAAGCTCCAGTCTCCACCGCCAAACGCGCCATCTCAATGGTTTTACTCATATCAAATCTCCATCCGGGAGGACAGGGGGCAAAGATTTCAATGTATCGAGGGCCCTTCATATTCTTTGCCTTGAGTACTTTGGCATATAAATCCTCAGGATAGGAGATTGTGGCGGTGGCAACATAGGGGATATGGTGCGCTCGAACAATTTCACCCAATTCTTTTTGATGCTCTTTTTTTCCAGTCCAGGTGGTGGTGGTCCAAGCCCCATAGGGTGTTGCCCCGCTTCTCTGGATACCCGTGTTTGAGTACATTTGATTATTATAGCAGATGTAGATAAAATTTGTTCCTCGTTCCAAGGCTCCCGAGAGAGCCTGGATACCAATATCATAACTTCCGCCATCTCCAGCCCATACCACGGGCGTAATATCGGTTTTATCAAGCTTTTTAAGGGCAGCTGAAACACCTGATGCCCCCGCGGCTGCGGCCTCAAAGGCAATATTGAGGATGGGAACATTAAACCCTGATTTAGGGTAGAGGGCTTGGATGACAGAGCTGCAACACGCAGGTATCACCAAAATAGTTTTGTTCCCTAATGCCTTCAGGGCAATCCTAAGAGCCACCGTGATGGGGCAGCCGGGACAGGCGGCATGTCCCTTGAGAAGATATTCGTCACGTGGAAGATCCTTAATGGCCATTTATTTCACCTCCAGGGGATACCAGCCCTCTTTGTCATCCTGGGCCAATTGATACATTCGTTCAATATCCTTATAGCTCACGTCAACTCCTCCGATGCCCGCAATAAAGCTATACATTGTATAATTGAGTTTTTTCATCTCATGATAGATAATGCCCCCTAATCCTGGGGAGATATCGCGATCAATAACAATCATATTGTCATATTTCAATTGTGAATAGGGAAAGGGCCGTACGGTGCGCAGATTAATCAACCCTGCTTTTTCTCCCTTGTCCCTTAAATTGTCAACTGCAACCTTGGCTTCCGCTGCCAGGGCAGCCATGGTCACAAAAACATAATCGGCATCATCACAGCGATATTCTTGCACAAGACCATAGGGGCGCCCAAATTTTTTTCCCCATTCCTCACCCACTTCCTGGATAATTTTCTGTGCTTTTTTCATCGCTTTCTCCATGGAATAACGAATATCCATATAGGGCTTAGGGGAGACAATATTTCCATGGGTAATGGGATGTTCTACATCCAGGGTCCATCCGGGCTTGAAAGCAGGTAAAAAGGCATCAATCTTGCTTTGATCGGGTACATCAAGAGGCATGGAAGTATGACTCAAAATAAAACCATCATAGGACACCATCGCAGGTAGGAAAATCTCTTCATTCTCCGCAATCTTATAGGCTTGGATAACATTGTCAAAGATTTCCTGGTTACTTGATGCATAAAACTGGATCCATCCCGTGTCTCTCTGGGAGAGAGAATCATTTAGGTCACTCCAAATGTTCCATCCGGGCCCAATAGATCTATTCACATTTACCATGACCACGGGAAGGCGCGATAAACCTGCCCAATGAAGCATCTCATGCATTAGCAGTAAACCATGGGAGGCAGTGGCAGTAAAAGTACGCACACCTGTTGCGGAGGCCGCAATACATGCTGTCATGGCAGAATGTTCAGATTCCACGTGGATATATTCTGTGTCAAGCTCGCCTTTTTCAACAAATTCTGCTATTCGTTCAACAACTTTTGTCTGAGGGGTGATGGGATAGGCGGCAATCACCTTGGGGCGCGCCATCTTGGCTGCCAAGGCAGCAATATTATTACCGGTATCAATCACAATCATTTTTTTTCTCTCTCCATCTTAATTGCATCTACGGGACATTCATGGGCACATATGCCACAGCCTTTACAATATTCAAGATCAATGGTGGGATAGTCATCGCGAGATATCACACCGTCGGGACAAAAAATCCAGCATCTCCAGCATTTAATACATTTTTCCACATCAATTATGGGACGAAACACCCTCCAGGTGCCTGTTTTCCCCATGGCACCAAGGGTGGGTAATGAAATCGCTGTTTTCATGTCATCACCTCCTTATTGGCCTGTCGCACTGCCAGTATGTTGTTTTCTGCCTGTTTTCCTTTAAATCTATCATGTATGGCCTGTTCCAATGATGCCAGGTTAACATTGTCAAGGAGAGATACTAGGGCTCCCACCATGGACGTATTTACCACCGGGGTACCACCCACTAATATGTTATTGTCCAAGGCAATTGATGTTGCATCAACTGTTGCCACCTGACAGGGAAAAGAAAAATCATGGGGTTGACGCGAGGTATTAAGAAGGATTATACCCTTTTTTTTCACTCCCTTTGTAACATCAATGATATCCATGATTCCGGTATCCAAAATGACAACAATATCAGGATGTGTAATTTCACTTCGTAGAAACACTTCCTTGTTATCTATCCGGGCAAAGGCTTTCACCGGGGCACCTCGTCTTTCCGCACCAAAGAAGGGAAATGCTTGTACGCCGTTATTGCCACTTTTTAATGCAGCAAAGGCAAGAAGATTGGCAGCGGTGACTGCTCCTTGGCCGCCACGTCCATGAAAACAAATCTCTATCAATGACATTTCTGTTTTTTGAATACTGCTATACATTTAATAATTATGTGTTGGTATGAAAAATTTTTTTTCAGGAAAAAAACAATATATAAAGAAACAAAAACAGTGAGGGATTTTTTTGGTGTCTAAAAAGCAATCTTGGGGATGCGTGACTTGTGTTAGAGTGATGGAAAATAGAAAAGATGTGATGTACATTGACAGTCTGAAGAACCAAAATGGGGGATTTCTTGCGCTGATGGTATCAGTGAGAGTAGGTGGGCAAGACTGCATTCAAGTTTATCCTGTGTTTCTATGGTTAGGGTATTTGTGATGGTTGCATGTTGAAGAAAATAATCGATGTGCCAATGCATTTTTTTATCTTTTTTTGTATGTCTTTGTATTCTTTTTTCCAGGTTGTTTAATGCAGATCCGACATAGATATAGAAACCCTGGGGGAAAAAAAGACGACCTAAACTTCCAACTTTAATGTGTGTGTCTTTTTGGAGGTAAATAAAGAGACAATAGATTCCTTTCATATCAAATGGCTTCCATCACAGGTAGCAGTGTGCATCTCGGGAAAGCCCTCTCTGCAGGTGGCAAAGGTGAGGTGCTCTGCTTCACAGGTTTTTTTGACTTTTTTCATTAAGCTGTATCTCTGTTTTTTTGGTAAATAATATGTGTTTCCCTGTAACTGAAAGGAAAGATTTGTGACAATGTCCGGGAGGGCAACAGACAGACGTTTCATGGCATCTCTGCGGGGTTTAACTGTGGAGGACACAACATGCTTGCAATAAGGGGAGATCGCTGTGATGATGTCAGTGATCTCTTCATCATTTACCCCGGGGATGATGGGATCCAGGCGAACTGAACAGGGGATATGTGAGGATGACAATAATTTTAAGGCATGTAATCGTTTAGAGGGAGGGGGGGCGTGTGGCTCTATCCTTTGAGCCCAGTCTGTATCTAAGGTCGTGATGGATAGGGAGACTGCCAAAGACATGGTACGTAAAATAGGTATATCTCTAGTGATTAGATTGGATTTTGTGACCAGAAGAACTTTTATGCCCGAATCTTTGAGAAGAGGCAATATCTTTGTCATAAGTTTATATTTTTTTTCCTCGGGAGGATAGGGATCTGAGCTATTTGAAATACTAAGATATCGATCATGACATTTGGTAAGATCCTGGGAAAGACGCAGGATGAGATTTTTTTTTGGCCGGCAGTGAAAACCTTGGGGTATATAGGAAGTGATATAGCAATACAGGCATCCATGTGAACAACCGGTATAGGGATTAAGTGAGTACTTGGGTGGACAGGTACAAAATCTTCCTGACCAGGGATCAAAGGATTGGATTAACATGAGGGGTGATATAGATATGTCGCTTTCATTTAAAAGATTGCGAAACAAACCTATAGTAAACAAGACAAGTAATCCTGTGCTGAAATAATGGGAATAATGCTGAAAGTAAAAGAGAGAGAGAGAGAAGAAAAGCACCAAAAAAGCACTGGTAAAACTTTCCCCCATAGATAAGGAATATATTTTTTAATAAAGCGCTGATGTGCCTGCATGGTCGAGGTACAGCCATTTAAAGGGATTCATTACAATATGGACAAGGTTGATATTACTAAGGTAACAGCTCCCCCTTATGATATAATATCTCCTGAATTGCAGGATGAACTCTATCACAGGGACAGCCATAACCTGGTACGGCTCACCTTGGGAAAGACCTTTTCCCAGGATGATAGCACCCATAATCAATACACCCGGGCAGCAACTTTATTCCAGGACTATCTAAAAAAACAAGTATTAATACAGGATGATCAACCAGCAATTTACCCCTACCAGGTTGAATATACCCATGAGAAAAAAAAGAAAAACCTTACGGGATTCTTTGCTCTCCTCAAGCTGGATATCCACTATGACATGGTGAAAGCGCATGAGCATACACTGGCAAAACCCAAAGAAGACAGATTGAAACTGATGCGGGCATGTCAAGCAAATCTTGAACCCATAGAATTACTTTTCCATGATGAGGAGAACCACATAGATAATTTAATATCACACGCAAAAGACGCGCTCACCCCTACCATGGAAACCCATTCTTGGAATGGAGTGAATAGGTGCTGGACAGTCACGGGGGATATTGCCAAAAAAGTATGTGACTCTTTCACTGATAAAAAAGTGTACATAGCCGATGGGCATCATCGATATCAAACAGCCATAAATTATTTTTTGGAAAACAAGAAAGCACAATATCGACTGGCACTCTTTGTAGATATGGACAATCCCGGATTAACCATATTGCCAACCCATCGCTTAATCTATGGCTTGGATCTAGACATAAAAAAACTGTTATCAAGGGCACGAGAGTTTTTCAGCATTGAGGAAAAAATGGATAGAACAGGAATGTCGATCATGGAGATGATAAAGAAGAAAAAACATGTCTTTGCTCTCTATGCTGATAAGGTATATCTTCTTAAACTAAAAAATGAAATAACAGATAGGGAGGATAAAAAACACTCCAAGAGATGGTACAATCTTGATGTAGCCATCCTACAAGAGATCCTCCTGAAAAAAGTTATGGATATCCGTTCCGACCTCTTGGAAAACCATGTCCATTATACCCGTTTTGAAAAAGAAGCGCGGCAACTTGTTGATACGGGAAAATATCAACTTGCTATTCTTTTAAACCCCATAAAGATGAATGACTTAAAAACCCTGGCGTTACGGGGTGAATATCTCCCCCAAAAATCAACCTATTTTCTCCCGAAGATTTTGTCAGGATTAATCACGTATGCATTCTAGTGGGATCCAAGGATGGTTACTCCTTCCCGGGTTGACTTAACTATCAAAGACACACTGCCTTCATCCCGAATAGCCTGAGAAACTTCGTGTGGATCATCGGTTAACACGATAATACTTCCTCCCCCTCCCGCACCAGTTAGTTTGGCCCCATACGCCCCTGCTTTCAAGGAAACATTTATCAATTTTTGTAGTTCCTTGGTGCTTACACCCATGGTATGTAAAATATTTTGATTAATATTCATTAGTTTACCAAATGTGGTAAAGTCTTCATCCATCAAAGCCTTCATTCCATCATGGACTAATGCACCAATATCGGTGATAAGATCCCTAGAGAATCCAGAATGCTGGACAAAACGTCTTATTTTTTTTAGCTGGATGGGTGTTTTTGACTTTATCCCGGTGTTGCCAATAACAAGGGTTAAGGAGGGGATATCCACATGATGGATGAACCATTGCCTTCCCTCTTTTTTTATATCCCATAATAGATTATCACCTTTTGTATTGGAAAGCAGAATACCTGATCCAAATGTGGATACCGAGGTGTCAGTAGGGCTTCCCCCCCCTTGTACATTATATTCCACATCGTAACTCTGCCGAGCGATTTTATCCAAATTCCAGTCACCCTCCAACATGGATAGACAGCCCACTGTGGCAACAGTAAGAGCGGCAGAGGAACCTATACCGCCCGCGGAGAGAATATTGGAACGGGTGCGAAAATGTATGGGGTCACCCGTCCAGAGGGTATCAACCGCGGCTTTAATATAAGTATGATGCCAACTGTCCATCCGGTGGGAGTTCACCCGAAATGTTCTTCCTTTCACTATGGCCTGCACATCGGTTCTAAGGTCAATCGCGGTGGATAGGCAGGGTTCACCATAAAGAACAGCATGTTCCCCCAGAAGAATCACTTTTCCAGGGGCACTGACAATCACCATTAGTATAAAAAAATAGGATTTTGTTTATAGCCTTATCGTTAAAAAATATCTCTGCCTGACAACTAGAGAATATCATGGCAATAAAGGAAAAAAAAGATTAACTGTGCTATATTCAATGGGGTGTAAAGAAGGAAAGGTGCTTTTGAGCCACCCCTAGCTGCTTTTCTTTTTCAGCTACACGAAGTCGTGTGGATATCACAGAGTCCGGATTAAGAGACATGGAGTCAATGCCACATTGCACCAAAAATTTAGCAAATTCAGGATAATCAGAGGGAGCCTGGCCACAAATACCTGTTTTTATTCCCTTTGCCTGGGCAATGGTGATAAGATCAGAAATCATTCGCTTCACTGCTTCATTATTTTCATCAAAAAGAGACGATACCAGATCAGAATCTCTATCAAGACCAAGGGTCAGCTGTGTAAGATCATTGCTTCCAATGGAAAAACCATCAAAGATGTCAGCAAACTGATCTGCAAGCATCACATTGGAGGGTATTTCACACATGACATAGACTTCAAGGTTATTCTCTCCTTGCCGAAGACCAAATTCTTTCATGGTGGCAATAACTCTTCTGCCTTCTTCAGGCGTCCGGCAAAACGGAATCATGACCTTGACATTGGTCAAACCTATCTCATCCCTGACTTTTTTTATGGCCTTGCATTCTAACCGAAACGCAGGCTTAAATGATTTATCATAATAACGTGACGCTCCCCGCCATCCAATCATGGGATTATGTTCCTTGGGTTCATAGAGGCTGCCCCCCACTAAGCTAGCGTATTCATTGGTTTTAAAATCAGAGAGACGAACAATGACATCATGGGGATAAAAACCAGCAGCGATTTTCCCGATACCGCGAGCAAGAGAATCTATAAAAAAATCAATTTTATTATCATACCCTTGACTCAAAGCATCAATTTTTTTAATGATGGATGCTATTTGCTTATCCTTTTTTGCCTTTTTCTTGAGAATGTTATACTCGATACATGCACGGGGATGGATACCAATATGAGAACTGATGATAAATTCCTCCCGAGCTAATCCCACGCCATCATTGGGTATTTGTCTCTGGGAAAACGCCATTTCTGGAACACCCACATTCATCATAATTTTTGTCCTGGTGGAAGGAATTTTATCCAATTCCATTTTTTCTACTCGATATTTTAACTCCCCTTTATAGATAATTCCTTCACCTTGGGAACAATCAACAGTAACCCCTTGGCCATTCTTTATACGAGAAGTGCCATTACCCGTCCCGATAACACAGGGTATCCCCAACTCACGGGATATGATAGCTGCATGACATGTCCTACCGCCATGGTTGGTAATAATTGCTGCAGAAATCTTCATTATGGGTTCCCAATCAGGGTCAGTCATATCAGTCACCAATACCTGGCCTTTTTTGAATTTTTGAATATTTTTTGCAGTCGTTAGGATATTGGCCTTACCCACTCCAATTTTACTTCCCACAGCTTCCCCTTGGGTTACAACACTTCCTTTTTCCTCCAAAACATATTTTTCAATTTTCATGTAATCCTTTTGGGAATGTACTGTTTCAGGGCGAGCCTGAACAATATACATCTGATCTGTTTTTCCATCCTTGGCCCATTCAATATCCATGGGAACGCCATAATGATCCTCAATTGTGCAAATCCATTTGGTTAGCCTGAGTATTTCATCCTCACCCAGGACATATTTGTGTTGTTCAGCTACTGGTGTCTTTACGATCTTAGTCCCTTTTTTGCCGTACACAATCTTAATTTTTTTATCCCCTAATTTTTTTTCCACAATGGACTTGTATCCTTCAGCCAAGGTGGGCTTAAAAACATAATATTGATCAGGGTTAACCCGGCCACCTACAATTGCTTCTCCAAGTCCCCATGATGCATTGATAAGCACCGCATCCTGAAAGCCAGTCTCTGTATCAATAGAAAACGCCACGCCTGAGGAACCGATATCAGAGCGTATCATTCTTTGCACACCTACGGAGATATAAACCTTGGAATGATCAAAGCCTTTGTCCACTCTATAGGAGATAGCACGGTTGGTAAAAAGGGAGGAAAAACATTTCTTAATAACCCTCAGTAAATGATCTATCCCTTGGATATTAAGATAGGTTTCTTGCTGCCCTGCAAATGAGGCGGTGGGAAGATCCTCTGCTGTGGCGCTACTGCGCACAGCAACATCTATATTTTTTCCATATAATTTTTGCATTTTATTATATGCCTTCCTGATTTCTTTATCAAGTTCTGGAGGGAAGGAGGCAGTATTGATCATATCACGAATCTTTCTTCCACTTTCATCTAATTTTTTTATGTCAGTTTTGTCAAGGGTAGATAACAGCTTCATGATTTTTTTTTCTATTCCTGCTGAGTGAATCATGCGTCGGTATGCCTCTGCGGTGACTGCAAAACCTTTGGGGACCCGGATATCCTTTTTTTCTAGATGCTGTATCATCTCGCCAAGTGATGCATTTTTTCCTCCCACTTGGGGAATATCATTTCTATCAATTTCATCAAACCAAAGAATTAATTCCTCATTTTTGCTTTTATTTTTGGTAGGCATATTAAGATGGGTAATAGTGCTAGTATATAAAAATAAATGTCTGTATAATCACCCGGGTGGAAATCAATCCTGTCTAAGAAGGAGAGAAAGACAACACAAAAAAGAAAAGAAATGCTTTCCCATATTCTCCTCTTTTTTTTTGCTCCTCTAGATGAAAAGAGTTTATGGAAGAAGGAATGACCTAATTGGTTTTGCAAAAACACGGAAAGGCACAAGGGAGACAACCTATCGCTTTGGCCCAATGACCAGGGTTGCCCCCCTCTGATTTTTTGTAGAAAGAGTAATTATTAAAAACCAATGAGAGATATAGGTCTAGGGAGCGGTAGTGGAGAATGTTAAAAGGAGTGAATGATCCTTTGCGGTGGGTATGCGAAGAATATTTTTCACCGTTAGCCCTAACGGGGAATATTGTTCAGTGTCCACTTAGCTCCCTATAGTTCTACCAGCCTAGGAATCGACCTCCTTTGTTACCTCTCCTTTTTTCCTTTACAGTTTTAGGCATCGATAGTTGATAACACTACAGAAAATCAAGATGAAAAAGTGTTATAAAGAATAGCCAATAATTATTGATTGATTCCTGAATATAGAGGGAAATATTTCCCCTACAAAAGACGGAAGAGATGAACACATTTTTATAAAACCTTTTGGCATGTAGGATATATAAAAAAAATAATTAGGTATGTACAGGTGTTGAAATGAAATATGTCAAGACCAAGGAGGATGAATATATCCTTGATGATGGAGAAACCATTTTGTATCTAAGATGTAAACTTGATGACGCAAAAAAAGAAGCACAGGAAGCCGCTAAAAAAAATAATAGGGTTGTCACCATTAACAAAACCATTGGGTATATTGATCCCTACGCATGAGTTACATGAATCTTTGTCCCCTTAAACAAAATGTTACCTAATGTCATTTTTTTTTTATACATGCCATTATGGCGATGTGAGAATTAGAGATAGGGAGAAATAAGTATCACTTACCAGAAGTCATGCTGTATGCAATTGGTGCGTGACTTATTTTAATTTTCTATAAACGATGGGTAACATAAGGAGCACCGCGATTAAAAAAAACACAGGAATCCATAGATTTAGAGCAAAATGTTCTCCCGGTGGCTCTATGGCAGGATTTTTACCAAGGATTAGACTATTTGCATTACGATAGACCAAGACAAGATGGTGGAAGCCTGCCTCATATTGACCAGTGTTAAGGAAATACTTGCCTTGTTCTAATTCATCTGCATATACACGCTGGGGAACATCTGATATTATGGATGCTTGGTTAATTTTACATTCCGTGATATCAAGCGCCAGTAAGAGTAATTTTTGTTTTAGGGAATTTATTGTTTTTATCGAAGGGGTTTGAAAGCTTGTGAGCAGTTCTACTGCCTCCTTTATGCATGGAAGAGAATATGAATAATTATGGTTCCATATCCTGGATAATGAATTAAAAATTTCATCCTGGATTCCCGAATCTATGCTAGAGAGATCGTATAGGATACCTCCCCATAAAAACCCCTGTTTTTGCATACTTAAATCAGATAGTGTTAACAGGTCACCGGCTTGTCTTGTGTGACCCTTTTGCAAGTAATGTAATGCATGTGATTCCACGCGTTCTGTCTCTGATAAAAAAATAGTTTCCATACCATTTATTAGGGAAGTCAATGTTCCATGGCCATAGAGAGATAATAATTCTTGAGCCAGCATATGAGCTGTTCCATCCCTATAGGGTGTATAGATATCCTGGTTACAGATATGGAAGGGAACATATACCCAGGAGCATTGATTGGGGGCAAACCATCCACTGCTTAAAATATCGGGGTAAGAAGCGGGTATTTTATAGATTGTCGCTGCTTCAAAACCCCCCTCACACATACCTCGTAGTCCATCAAGGGAGGTATTATGCAGACGGGACAAATTCATCAAATCCCGCACACCCAAACCACCATATTTTTGGTACAATAAATCCTTGATTTGTGTTTCCCAATCCAGATACTGGTATGATAGGGAAATATGTGCCTTTTTCCCGGTGATCTCCAGCAGCTGAACCCGGAATACTCCAACAGTGCCTGTATCACCAAGAGAGATCTGAATCTTTTCACCCAGGGGAAATTGTTTAGCGACAATACCATCGGGTTGAATATCTACTATTTTTACCCCAAGAAATGTTGGACCTAATCGAACAATTCTTTTTTCTCGGACAACGCTATCTTTTGTGAGGTTAAATGAGGATCCAATAAGGAGGGGATACAATGATCGTTTCCAAAGTAATTTAGGATAGTTAGATTGGACGTGGATATCCTTTATTTCTTGGATAGTATACTTAAAAGCATCGGATTCTATCACGTACCCCTTTTGGGATCCTACAACAAACAAATTCTCCCCCACACCAGGGGCGTGTAATGTATCTATGACTGCAGCAGTAAGAAGATTTACAGCTTGTTCAACCGTGACGGCACGTTCACAGGCATACCGTATCCAATCAAAATCATCCCAGGCATGACGGGTGGGATTGATCAAAAATAAAGGGCTATCAGCATCTGCATAGGCAATACCTGTCTCACTTAGAGCCATACCCGGTTTTGTTATATTAGGATAACTGTCCCCTTGGGTCACGGTCCCAATATAGGTGTGATTAACGAGAAAGCGCATTTCTTTTCCTGTCCAAGGATGATGATAGGGATATGCATAGCCTTGATTTACAATCGTGAGAGCTTGAAAACCCAAACGACTGGGGTCCCTTACTTTCAGGAGAAGATTATAATTGCCTCCTGTTGAGTCACCAATGGCGACAATAACTTTACAGGCATTACCATCAAGGATGAAACTGCAAAATAAAACTACAATGATGAATACTGCAATACTTTTCACAATACACTAATGACGAACAGGATTTAAAAATGTTATACCCTTAAATATCATCCCGCCAATAGACCACGACTAATCTTATTCTATCCCCGATTGCACTCCTTATATTGCCATTGTTTACAGTTAATGATAGACAGTTGCTTTTTTTCATGGTATCGAATACAGGGTAAAATGTTGTTTAGATAAAAAATCAAAATCCTTTTCTAATGAATACCCTGCATCTTCCATTTCCTGTATGATAGTTTCCTTGGCTACATGATGCCCAAACATTCCAGAAAAATTAAAGGATTTACTTGGTTTGTAGTCTATGATAATAATCTTTCCATCTGGCTTGAGGAATCCTTTTAGGTTTACAAAATACTGTGTCCGATTTGATAGATGGTGAGTGATATTCCGCATAAAGATAACATCTAAACTTTGTTCTTGCAGATCTAATCTATCTTCTCTGGCTAGGATTGGATAAATATTATTTAATTTCTTTTCTCTGGCCCTCTGGCTGATAAAATCTATAAATTTTTGGTTTGTATCCACTGCATAAACACGTCCTTTTTCTCCCACTATTTTAGCAAATCGTAAAGAAAAATATCCTCCCCCGGATCCAATATCAACAATACTTTGACCCTGTCTTAGGGCAAGAGCTTTGATGATTTGGTCTGGCTTATTTTTTGGGTCAGAGGGTTTTTTGTTAAAAATCTCTGCCTGAAAGGTTGTCATTTTTTCTCCATGGAATACAGTCCTCTACCTCTGCAAGAGAAGAAAACAGAGTTAATGATTCTACCGTAAACCTATTGGGCCATACATACAGAGATACAAGAATCCTATAGTTGGTAAATCAAACCGGTGTGTAGGTTCCCTCCAGCTGGATTTGAGCAAGAATATGATGATTCATGGCTTTCCCGACTTCTCTTTTTGTGGATGATGATGGCAGCTCTAAACGGGTATCAAGAGCATAGAGTTTGAATCGATAGGTATGCTTTTTGTCCGGTGGGTTAGGACCCCCATATCCTGTTTTGCCAAAGTCAGTTGTGCCCTCAATGGCATCTATAGGATACCATCCCTCTGGAATGTTATGGACAGTGGGAGATATATTCCATACCAGCCAGTGATCCCAGACTTTCCCAGCCGGCACCAATGCATCAGGGTCGTCCATAACCAGAACCAAGGATTTGGTATTACTTGGTACTCCTTCTATTTGTAACGGAGGATTTACATTCTGCCGTGTGTACCCATATTTTTCAGCGATGGATTCTCCATTCCTAAATGCAGGACTGGTAAGACTAAGATTTCCTCGTTGCTCCACATTACCCTCTGCCGGATTGCCCGAAGCGGTCTTAGGAGTCATGGTAATGTAATTATCTTCTAGTTTATTAAATTAAACGAATAAAAAGAACATGGCGCCAAGAACCGTTGCACAGGATTCAGTTGCTGGATGTCAAGCGAAGGTTCACCACAGAAACTCAAAACACTGCACCTTAAATTAGATAAAGGTGGTCCCATTAATACATTTTGGGAGCAACAGACACTGATCACTCCAACTAGCTATGATACCAGAAATTATGATTCATGATACGAATATAAAATCCTCGATTAATTGATTAATATTGTTCTCCATATCGTCGCTTGGAGAACAGAACTACAAAAATATTGCGTGTTTCCCATAAAAAAATAATGCAAATGGGCACAGAAAATAGAGTAGCATAGAGATAATAGAGATTTAAACATAAAAAAAAATGAGGTGTTTATGATTTATTCGCATCTCTCTTTTTGAAACACCAATGTTATCACGTTATACTCGCAGTTTTTCTGACAGTACTTTAAAAGCAAGTGGAGCATCATACTCCTTAATCACTAAAAATGTGTCCTCACGGCAATCCATTAAGTGAACCACATTGATATCCTCTGAGGCAAGTGCTGATAAGATAAAGGCTGCTACCCCTGGTGTTTGTTCGATGTGAATGGGGCTTTTTATGTGTATGATGGCCAGCCAGTGGTTTATGTTTTTATGTTTGGTTTTTTCTGCATTCTGTTCATCCAGGAAGTACATGTAGCCACTGGGTGTTTTTGAGTATGCAACGGCATCTATGCTAAGAGGAATGGAAGAATGCAAAGATACGATTTTGTTTTTGATGGAAAAGTGAGCTTGCTGTAGTAATCGGATGATCTTCTTTTCCCTGTTTTTTTTCTCTTTTCGTATCTTTTTGCTATGGCGGATGAGGGCTGCTTTTACCGTTTCAACATTAGCAATATTCATCTCCTTGGCTGCTTGCCTAGCAAGAGCGCTATAGTTAATGATTCCTTGTTCTATTGCTTCGTGGACATATGGTTTTCTTTTGAGATATTCAAAGACTTGTTGGGCGACCGATGGTTGTTCCATATAGAACATAAATATTCTTTATTGTAATAATTCTTTCTATATGTTTAAAGTACTTTTATTGCCTTACATTGGCAGGGAAACAATGAAGATGGGTAAAAAAAGCATAAAAAAATACATATTCATAATCTGCATTGTTGGCGTTTTTCTGTGTTCAGGGATGGTACCAATTGCTATTAGTGCGTGTAACAAATCAACAATTGGACAGACTAATTATGGTGGTTTGCCTCTAAGCCAACCAAGAACATATTACAATGCCACACTTTTCATAATATCCCATACATATTATGTAAGACATTTTGACGAAGAGAAAATAGATTTAGGTTATAGAATCCCAATCCTCCCAGGAATTTTCATGGTGGAGACTGAAAATGGAATACAAGAGTTTAATCTCTTTGGGGGGTGGGGTGGTTCAAGAGTGGAAATTTATGGTTTCAACGGCTTTTTAAAATCGCAGGGGTATTACATGGTATTGATTGGAAATTGTACTGAAATCTTTATTATACCTGTTAGAGAGATTTAGTAATTAACCCCCATCAATCTTTTGTCCTTAAAATGTTGGTTTGAATCACAAACATAAATCCTTCTGGATAGGGATTAGGGAACAAAAAGAAAAGGTTGTAGAGGGAAATGCGGACTCGGCATTTTTCTCTGCAGAAAACGTCACCCCCTATGGCGAGAACGTACTGACACAGTATTGCATGGACTGTATGGATTTGGTGGATAAAAATCATAAATATTAATGAAAATGAAAGTTTGGGTTAATTTCAAATAGATTTGACAAATTGTCCCTTGACTAGAGGGATTGAATCAAGGAGGACGTAGTATGGTGATTAGGGAAGAAAGAAAAGATGATTTTGAGGGTATATTTCAGGTTCATAAAGAAGCATTTAAGCAAGTGGATGAAAGTAAATTGGTTGAACGTTTAAGAAACAGTAAAAATTTTGTTTCCGGTCTTTCATTGGTTGCTGAAAAAGATGGGAGGGTTATTGGGCATATTTTGTTCTCAAAAATTAAGATTATTGGGGATAAAGAGTATGAATCTCTTGCTCTTGCTCCCATGGCTGTTTTACCCAAATTTCAAAAGCAGGGAATAGGCGGTAGTCTCATTGGTGAGGGATTAAAAAGAGTCAGGGAACTGGGTTTTGATTCGGTAATTGTTGTAGGGTATAATGAGTACTACACCCGGTTTGGGTTTGAAAAAGCATCTAAATGGGATATTAAATGTCCTTTTGATGTTCCCGATGATGCATTTATGGCGATTGAATTAAAAGTTGGGGCCTTGGCTGATAAATCTGGTGTTGTAGAATACCCCAGAGAATTTGGTCCAGAAGAATTTTGAATTAGACAAATATATCAAAAGAAAGAGTAAGAAATCAGTATCAAAAAAAAAAACAAGGATATAAATCCTTCTTTTCCCTCTTATTTTTAACCTGGTACCACTTTTTTTAATCATAAGAGTCAAAACAAGATTGAGAGGCGGGGGAGGGGATAACAATAAAAATTCTGTTACTTCCCCCTATGTAATACCTCATTCCTCTCACTCTAGTTATGCACTCCATTATTTATAGATATTTTGTGTACTGGACTTGACAAAAAATGTCCTTATAAAAAAAGGGTACCGTATTCTTAAACCTAGACTAATTATATTATCTTCGAAACTACTAGGGATATACAATAGTACATTCATAAAAAAAAAAATTTCTTTCACTATATCTTTACCTGGGAAATCATCAAAAAAATCTATACTGAAGGACACCATGTAATCAAATTATATATTTGTTAACCCAAATCCATTTTCCATATACTCCGTCAAACGGGAAACAAAACGTGCCAAGGGAGCACCATCAACAAGATCATGATTGACTGTAACAGTCACATGGAGATATTCTCTTATTTGAATGGTATCCTCAACAACCCCTGGTTTTTTTATAAGACCACCTACAGCAATAAGAGTGGCAGGGATACCAATGCTTACAGCCCATCCAGGAAATTTACTAAACATGCCTATGGAGGTCACTCCCACCGTTCCCATGTGCTTTTTTTGCAACAAAGCACTTCTCCGTGCCAGCAATAATAATAGTTTTTTGATAAACATGGGTGCACCAAGGGCAAATCTCTCAAGCATCGTCAGATAGCCACCCAAAAGTTGAGTATCATCAGTGACACCTTCTTGTTGAACAGTCCGGATTTCTCGGGTGATTTCCAAAACATTTTTTTTATTTGCCTGCCTGATAATATAGGCCATGGGCCGTGTTTCGCCACCAGTGTTTCTCTCCACAGGAATAGGTATATCAACATCCTCAAAGACAAAAATATGTCGTTTCCCATGCCGATATGCATTCAGTTCCCTGTGACTAGTGACTGCTTGGGCTACACATTTTATAACCCATCCAGTAAAAGAAATATCATCCTTTTTTTTCTCTTTATATTCCTTTATCAATGAACGTGCCTTGGTGACATCTATTTCAAGGAGAGCATGAACATTATGTTTCCTAGCGCCTTCTTTTAATAACAGTCTGATATTTCGCCGATTTTGGGAAAAAGGTCTTATGTCATAGTCTCCAATTCTATTCATTCAATCACAACAGGAACATAAATGATGGTATTTAAAAATTATTTTTAGGATGGTTTAAAGGATACAATAAATAAATATACAGAGGCATTTACTCACAAAAAGAGTGTGACCCTGCAATACTACACGGCCCTTGACAAAAGAGATTTGAAGAAAATCTAGGATAGGATTACCATGATGCTTTTCAAAGAATATATAATGGTGATTAGTGTACTTGTTTACTGTACCATTCGTTTTGCAAACTTCTGTGTTCCTTTTAGATCGTCTTCACTTGGCCGCCCTCTATTAAAAAAGATAAATTTCCCCTTGCAAAAGAATGTACCCTTAATAGTAGCTTCCTTGGTACGTAGAATTCTTTCCATTTCTGCTACCTCTTTTCCCTCCCCTGAACCCGAGGTACCAAACAATGCAACGTTTCTTGACCTAAAATCATTATCTCGTATAAATTTCGTCATAAGTTTTGCAGGTTTGCCACCATAGCATCCAGAGCCTAAAAAAACCAAAGCATTCTTATCCAGTTTTGTATCTTTCACATTCTCTGCTTCTACATCTAGTTCAGATGCTATTGCCTCAGCTACTTTTTTTGTATTCCCTTTTTTAGAGAAATAGATAACCTGAAATTTCATTTGAAAGATGAGGGATACTATTTATTAAAACAGGCAAAAAAGCATGGGATTAATGTCAGTTCATTTTTGGATATAGAGTTGCGAAGATATATCGCCTTTATAGAAGGAAAATATGGGAATAAATGTTCTTCAGAAGATTTAATAAACAATAATCATCTATCACCAGTGCGGGCCCGTAGCCTAGACTGGATAGGGCGACAGCCTCCTAAGCTGTAGATCAGGGGTTCGAAAAAACACCGGAAATCCCCTCGGGTCCGTAACTTTAATACCCAATTAATTAATCCATGACGATTATTTCCCTGGAAAAATAATAGTGAAAAAAATAATACACCGTGTCCTCCCCACCAAGACATAGAAATAGTAATCATTGCAGAAAGAGAATATAAGATATAAAAAAGAAGAGAAGACGAATAGTAATAAAAACAAAGGGTTGAGAAAAAAAATTCGCGAAAAAACATGTCCATACTAAGTTTTTTAGCAATAGGGATAATAATGGCTTGTCTAGCCTATGGTTTGAGAAAAAATGTCCAATTTTCTCAACTTATCGTTATCGCAAATTTTTTAATTTTCATTCTGACACTATTTTCCGAGAACAGCCAAATTCTCTATGATCTGGGATTCCGCGCTATTTATCTAGATGAACCCACCAAATTATACACCTTATTTACTTCCATGTTCATACACTTTGACATCGGACATATTCTGATGAATATGATTGTATTTTTATTGATTGGTCCAACCTTTGAATCACTCATCGGGAAAAAAAGATTTATTATTATCTATTTTGTAACCGGTATCTGTGCAACACTCTTGTTTTCACTATTTCACCTAAACGAAGCTATATTACTGGGTGGCGCGTCCGGTGCAATCTTTGGAATACTTGGTGCTTTTGCTGCATCCTATCCTCGGACACAAGTTTTTATCCCCTTATTTCTTTTTATTCGAATGCCGGTTATTTTTGCAGCTCTTCTTTTTGCAGGATTGGAAACACTCTATGTAGTATCAGGTATAACCCAGGGTGTGGCACATGAAGCCCACTTGGGTGGATTAGTGACAGGGATAGTCCTTGCTGCGCTTATGATTAGAAAAAAAAGTTCCCCAACTAGGAGTACAATTAATTTTGGGCATCTGGAGAGCTTAGTTGCCACTCAAAGAGGAAAAAAGATATTGGAAAGGGCAAAAGAAGCAGATGTGCTCGATGTTAGGGATGCCTGGTTATCTCTTTTGGCAAAGGATTTGACTTGCCCAAAATGTGGAAAAAAACTCCATTTCGACAAGGATATAATCTGTGATTGTGGCTACAAAGCACGCTATAGAAGATAATGATCCTGGTGACCGACTTGTTTTATGCACCAATAATTTTTTTACCAAATGGAGTAGTAACCCATCTCTGGTTGTTATCTCATGGGAAGATTTTAAATATTATCTGTTATTTTATAAAAAAATTATTGGAGAAATGATAGTATGGATTGGGGGATGAAAAATAGGATAGCAAGAATAATTAAACCTGATACGGGACATACGGTTATGTTGGCCGTTGACCATGGCTACTTCATGGGTCCAACCTCAGGACTGGAACAATTGGATAAAACAGTAAATCCTCTTCTTCCCTATGCCGATACATTAATGCTGACACGGGGGGCATTACGGAATTATATACCCCCTGACACCGATATACCCATTGTGCTCCGGGTATCGGGAGGGACCAGTATCATTGGTAACGAGCTTTTACATGAAGGCATAGTAGCATCCATGCTGGATGCTGTTCGTCTAAATGTCGCAGGTGTTGCCTTCTCTATTATGGTAGGAGCAAGCTTTGAAAGAGATACCCTTCTTGGTTTAACACGAGTTATTGATGAAGCTGAAAATTATGGGATACCTGTTCTTGCGGTCACTGCCGTGGGTAAAGACATGGTAAAGGATGCCCGATATTTAAGCTTGGCATCACGAATGGCTGCAGAGTTAGGAACACATATTGTGAAGACCTATTTTTGTAAAGGCTTTGAAAAAGTGGTTGAGACATGCCCAGTCCCTATTGTTATAGCTGGAGGAAAAAAAATGCCTGAAAAAGAAGCTCTCACGATGGCCTATGATGCTCTCCAAATGGGCGCTATTGGTGTGGATATGGGCCGTAACATTTTTCAATCCACATCACCCATATCCATGATAAAAGCCGTCCGTTCCATAGTTCATGAAGATGCCACTCCAGATGAAGCATATGAGATTTTTATCAGGGGAAACAAAAAAAGCCGGTAAAAAAAGGTAGCTATTGCTGTAAAAAATAGTGTTTCATGTCATAAAAAAGTTTTTGTAGTCAGTGTTTATATCTCCACCAAGGGTTTACACCATGAAAAAAATTATTGCGTTTTTTATTACTCTTCTTTTTTTACCCCTTATCCATGCCGAGATGCCCAACAATACCAGCCTAATAATCAGTGATTATGGCGAGTATTGCCAGATAATGCTTCCTGATGAAATCGGTTCGTTATATTTATATAATGATGGCTCACCAATCCTTCCTTATAACACCAAAACATATGCATTTCCTCCAGGTACAGAAATAAAGGGGGTAACGGTGAAACCCAAAAATCTTGAAACAATTATTCTTCCAAAAAAAATTATTCCAACACCCCCGGTTTATTCCATAACCAATAAAAATATAGCTCTTCCTACTCAGGAAGGGGCCCTGTACACAAACGATAGCTTTTATCCCTCAACATATTCAATACATACCATGGGGATGGGGATATATGGAGAAAAAAGACAGCTGTTTTTATCAATTCATTTATTCCCCATTCAATATAATCCAGTACGAAACATGGTTCGCTATATCCCCGATTTTGATATCACGATAGACTATGAGCTTCCAAGCATAGTTACCCAGACAAATGATACCCATGGATTATTGATTATCACTCCTGAGGAATGGAAAGGAAAACTAGAAGGCCTAAAACAGGAGAAGGAGGGGATTGGTATGGATACATATATTGTGTCCCTTTCTGAAATATATGATAAAGAATATGTGTTTTTAGAAAACAAGGAGGACATAGCCAAAATTAAATATTTTATTAAGGATGCAATAGAAAAATGGGGTATCCAGTCTGTTATGTTGGTGGGGGATGCTGATGTCCTGCCTGTTCCCTATGTAAATACCACCATTGGATTGGTACCTTGTGATCTCTATTATGCCGATATCTATCAGAGTAATGGTTCATATTCATCCTGGGATAAGGACGAGGATGGATATTATGGGGAACGACATGACGATAAACCCGATGTCTATCCTGATGTGCATATTGCTAGACTTCCGGCGAGCACCGAACAAGAACTGCAAATCCTAGTTGATAAAATACAAATGTATGAAACCCCGCCCCTAAGATCAATACTGGTGGGGACAGAATTAGCGTGGGATACCCAAGAACCAGAGGGGGAATACATAAAAGAGGTAGTCAGCAACCAAAGCAATATGGAAAGCATTAAATTATATGAAACTGACTATTATCAGAGAGACCATACAGCAACGGCAACCACTATCAGTGACGCAATCAATGAAGGTGGACTTTTTGTCAATTTTGCAGCCCATGGATATCCCCATGGAATGGGATGGGAATCAGGGAGCTTTGGCAGCTCCAATGTTGATTCTCTAACAAATACCTATCTGCCCATTGTGTTCGCCTTGTCATGCTCAACAAATCAATTTGATGATACTGACTGCATCGGGGAAAAATTCCTTTTAAACTCAAACGGGGGAGCCATTGCCTATGCGGGAAGCAGCCGTATCGCCTATGTTTATTTAGGAAAGAGTGTCGAAAATGCGCTGAGTGGTTACCTTGACAAAGCATTTTTTAAGGCCTATTATGATGGAGGAAAGACCATAGGGGAACTTTTTACAACCGCTAAATTGGATTATCTAATTACCCATCCATTCTTCAATGCACATGATTATTTAACCCTCATTGAATATAACCTCCTGGGTGATCCCAGTTTATCCCTTCCTCCCATGCCCCTAACGTCCAGGGCTTCTATAAGCAAAGAAAACTCAAATGATGAGATAATCATCACAGCAAATATCACCGACACCAATATAGATATAACCGTTGATTTGTACTACCGTCAAAAAATATTCTATGGCGGAAGATGGACATATTACGAAAGTCGTGACAAAGAACCCTATACCTGGTACTTCCTCCCGGAAAACGAAGGAAATTACGAGTTCTATACACAACTTAAAACGAGTAATTACACTGAAAAACCACCCAGTATCCGTGATACATCCTGTATCTTTGATTTCACACCCCCCTCTGTAGAGATACAGCAACCAAAAAAGGGAGAGATCTATATCTTTAACAGACGGGTGGCCGTAACCAACTGGATAGATTGTGCAATCGTCATGGGAAAAATCCAGGTGGAAGTGGACGGGGATATTGCCCAGGCACACTTCTATTTAGATGACAAACTGGTCCATGTGGACGAAACAGCACCCTTTTATTGGACAGAAAACCGGCCGCCTGGTGGCTTGCACACCATCAAGGTCATTGGATATGACGCAGCGGGAAATAACGCAGAAGCAACAACAAAAATCTTCGGCTTGAGCACACAAATATTTTCTTAGAGTCAATCAGTGAGTACTCTCTCATTTTTGATTTAGTCTAGTATATATTGAGAAATAAAGTTTAAAAGTTGAGAGCACTTGTTCACCTCATGCGTGTAGCGATGTATTATGGAAACAATGACATCCGTATCGAGGAACAACCTATTCCACAGATTAAAGACACTGAGGTATTAGTGAAAATCTATGCCAGTGGGATCTGTGGAAGTGATGTAATGGAATGGTACCGCATCGATAAAGTTCCTCTTGTTTTGGGCCATGAAATTGGTGGCGAGATTGAGAAAGTTGGGGCAAAAATAAAAAAATATCATGTGGGCGACAGAGTCTCTGCATCCCATCATGTACCCTGTAATACCTGTTATTACTGTCTTCATGGACATCATACAACCTGTGGCACCCTTAGGTCAACAAATTTTGATCCCGGCGGTTTTTCAGAATATGTACGTCTGCCACCCATTAATGTTGACCGAGGTATCTATCCTCTTCCCGACAGTGTTTCTTTGGAGCAAGCAACCTTTATTGAACCCCTTGCCTGTGCTCTCCGGGCTCAACAAAAAGCAAAGATAAAGGCAGGTCAAAGTGTATTGGTGATGGGGAGTGGTATTGCAGGATTGCTGCATATACAACTTGCCCGTACATTGGGGGCAACACATGTCATGGCAACCGATATTGATGAGTATCGCTTAAAGATGGCTAAAAAGTTTGGTGCTGATGAGGTATGGCATGCCCAGGAGGATATACCTCACAAAATCCGGGAGGTAAATAACGGGAGAGGAGCTGATTTGATTATAACATGTACGGGAGCGGTACCAGCGATCATGCAGGCTTTACACTCCGTTGAACGAGGAGGAACTGTCCTGTTTTTTGCACCTACGGATAAGGGTGTAACAATACCCCTGTCAGTGAATGATGTTTTTTGGCGTAATGATGTAACCTTTACCACTTCATATGCAGGAAGCCCGGCTGATCATATGACAGCTCTTGATGTAATCCACAGTGGCGCAGTGAATGTCAAGGATATGATAACCCATAGATTTGGTTTAGAGAGGGTAGAGAAGGGTTTTCATCTTGTTGCTCAAGGACGAAAATCTATCAAGGTGATTATTGAGCCCCAGAAAAAAGCATGATGACTTGATGACCCCCCTGGATTATTATCCAAAAAAAGGGTATTGTTTATTAGGGGAACATTTTTCGAAGGTGATAATAGGTAATGTTTAATATATGTAGCTTTAACGAGGAAAATAAATAGATTATTTACAACAAAAAAAAAAATCCCTCCGTCATATGTCACTATTTTTTTATTGGTGTGGTTCTGGATTTTATCACACACTATAAAAGCTATTAGGGAATGACAGAGATAATGAATAAGAATCCTTTACGATTTGAAGAAGAAAATTGGAGGGATTTGGATGAACTAAAAAAAGAGGAAACAATTATTTCTCTGATCATCAGTCCTTTGGAGGAGCATGGACCCCATTTACCCGTGGGCACTGATATTTTTATATCAAAAATGGTGGCAGAACAAGTAACAAAAAATCTTCAGAAAGATCTGCCGAATGTACGGTGTCTTGTCTTGCCCATAATCCCCATTGGGGTAGCAAAACCAACAGCTGATTTCCCGGGGACCATTTCGGTACAAAAAAAAACCGTTAGAAATGTTCTCTTTGATATCTCTAGATCATTGGGCCAGCAGGGTTTCAAGTATCTAATCATATGGACATTTCATATGGATTTTAAGCACTTAAAGGCAATAACCCAGGCAATACAAAAGGCGCAGAGGGGAAACAAAATTCGGATGTGTGAACCTCTTTCCCGTTTCTTTTATACACAGGACAAACAAGAGATTACTCATGCTGGCGAACAAGAAACATCATATATTCTCCGTTATCATCCTCAGTTGTTGGATGAAAAATATCACTATCTTTCCCCGGTGGTACCCAGTAATTTTGAGACCATTAAGACAGCATATAAGACAATTAAGGAACTGGGAGCTACCCAGGGGTATATTGGAAACCCAGCGGATGCTTCCGAACACATGGGGGATAAATTGATAGCTGATGCCTCTAGGTATTGTACCAGGTATGTGAAGGATTGGTACATGGGAAAATCGGTCCCAGAGTTACCCAAAAAGATTCAACGGATACTGAAATTTTGTTAGAAGGCATAGTCTCTTTTATAATATCTTTGATATGAAAGATTGATACCGGGTAACACAAAAAGAGAGGGTAAACTTGTGGCCATGGTGATGTTCCCCCAGATTCTTTTAATAAGTTTAAGGGGGGAATAAAAATTTTTGGCTACATGGCGTGCTCCTTCATAGAGCTCTTTTTCGGTCATGTTTTTGGGCTTAAACACCACATCTACTTGGTTATAGCGTGACCAGTCCTTGTTAAGAAGCCTGTCGTGTTGTACGAATTGTTCATAGATTGGTGTCCCCGGGTAGGGTGTTAATATGTTAATCTCTGCAGCATCAATACCCCAATCTTGGAGGGCTTGAAGGGTGCTATCAAAAATATCTGGGCCATCGTGATCTAGACCAAAGATGATCCCCCCCTGGACACCCATTCCATATTTCTGTACTTTTTGTACTGTATTTTTGAATTCTTCCACTTTGTTACAGTTTTTTGCAACATCTTTAAGGCTTTTTTGTGATACTGATTCAAAACCCACAAACCAGGCGATGCATCCTGCATCCACAGCTAATTTGAGTAATTCTTCATCTTTGGCAAGGATGTTGGCATTGGCATTGGCAACCCATCCCTTGTGTAATTTTTTCATTTGCTTTAACAGAGATTTTGTATAAGTGGGGTTTATGGTTAAACTGGGATCATGAAAAAGAAAAACTTTGTTGGGCATTGCCTTGATTTCTTCAATAACATTCTCAACAGGGCGATAGCGTACCGTTCGTCCCCCAAAAAAATTTGTAATGGCGCAAAATTCACAACCATGCGGACATCCCCGCGTGGATTGGATACCCCCCAGGATGGGCATGTGTTTAATAAGGTCCCGCCTCAAGGGACGTATTTTTTCTGCTTCTATCAAGGCATCAGCTTTATAGAATTTTTTTAATTTCCCCTTCTTGTAATCCATTAATAGTTGAGGCCAGCTCAGTTCTGCTTCACCAATAACAATACTATCGGCATGCTGTATCGCTTCCTGGGGCAACGCCGAGGGATGATATCCGCCAAGGACTACCTTTACTCCTTTTTCTCGAAACCTATCAGCAATAGCATAAACACGAGGAGCTGTCATGGTATAGGAGGTGATGCCTACCAAATCAACGGGTTTATCAAAATCAATATTTTCATAATTTTCATTGATAAGCTCCACGGAATGCTCCCGGGGTGTCATTCCAGCAAGGTGAGGGAGCGTTATTTGCGGATAGCCAAAGATTATGGAGCCCCAGGAACCCCGGTCACTCCGGGTGGTGACGCCATGCTCAATGCGAGGGAATATCAAACTTATGTCCATCTTCAGTAATGTTGCATGGATGGTTTCTTATATATTTTTTTCTGAGACATCCCTTTTGACCAATAAGAGAGCCTCGGTAAAGGAAAATATGCGGAACATATGATGCTTCACTCGGTGTTTTACAACAAAAATATCACGAGGGATGGGGGTGTGTTTGCCATATCGTGTCTGTCTGTAGATGATTTTTGTATTCGGGTCTGCAGAGATTGCAATATGGCGTAATACTTTCTCAATGGGTTCTACACCCAGGGAAATAATGATGACCCCGAAATTTCGTACAGGATAGGCCATACCATCACCTGTCTTGATATGTACATGTTTTTGCATGTGAACCTGTTTTACATAACATATCGCTTTTTTCACTGCATCAGGATCATTATCTACAGCGATCACCTTCGCCTCTGTAAGACGAGCAAGGGTAACAGCCGTATTGGGGATTGCACCACATCCGATATGCAAAACAGAGGTGGAAGACGAAATGCGCGCCATGGATGATTCATCCCTGATCATATGCTGATAATACCCTGTGTATAAATCTGCAAATTGTGTTACCCGGGTAAGAGCACTTTCAGCGAGTCTAAACGCACAATCAACAACGTTTTTTATTTTCAGCATTCCTAAACCTGGTTATACAAACAAAAAATATATATGTATTTTTTCCAAGAGAAAAAAAGGAGGAGAACACTAGATTAATGATATCATTTTGGTATCTCAAAAAAAAGAGAACGGTGGTTATATAGGGAAAAAAACAAGGGTAGACCATAATGTCACCTGACTAGATAAAGCAATAATTAACCCTTTTTTACTTGATAGAATCCAGGATAAATAATAAATATGGATACTGTTTCGTTTCCAACAAATATTTATATAACAGACATACATTCGGATAGCTACCAAAATGAGTGATATTGTAAAATCGTTAGAAGAAGCACTCGATTCAAAACATAAATTCACCCAATCAGTTGATTTATATATTAATCTTAAAAATATTGATATGAGTAATCCTGCAAATAGGATTGATGAAGAAATTCTATTGCCCTATGGAAAAGGGAGAAAAGGGAAAATTGGAATTTTTGCCTCTGGAGAAACAGCAGTTAAAGCAAAAAAAATTTGTGATATGGTAATTCAGCCAGAAGATATTGAAGACCTGACAAAAAATAAAAAGGAGGCAAAAAAAACTGTTGATGACATTGACTTTTTCCTGGCAGAAATGCCCCTCATGGCAACAGTGGGAAAAAGCCTGGGAAAAATATTGGGACCCAAGGGAAAAATGCCCAAACCTCTTCCAGCAGACACCGACTTAGCCCCAATTGCGAAAAGATTGCAGAATAGCATTCGTATCCGCTCCAGGGATAAAAAAACACTCAACTGTACTGTTGGAAAAGAAGACATGGACCCAAAAAAGATTGCTGAAAATATCCAAGCAGTGATGAACCGCGTGGAATCAAAACTTGAACGAGGACAAATGAACGTGGCCTCCTCCTATGTGAAAACAACCATGGGGCCACCAATAAAAATTGGGTGATACGAGAATGGCTGTCGCAGAATGGAAAACTGGTGAAATTACGACACTTACCAAGATGATATTAGAAAATCCCGTGGTAGGTATAGTTAATATTAGTAATATTCCAGCTCCACAACTGCAACAAATGAGGAATGGATTGCAAGGGATAGCAGCACTGAGAGTAACAAAAAACACCTTATTATCATTGGCCCTAAAACAGGTTGGAAGCAAAATAAAAGGAATTGAAAAAATTAGTGAGGCAATAGATGGAGAGACCGCTGTTATTGCCACAGAAAAAAACCCATTTCGGCTCTATAAAGAAATTGAAAGAACAAAAACAAAAGCTCCTGCAAAAGGCGGAGAAACCGCGCAAAAGGACATCATTATAGAAAAAGGAGAAACACCCTTTAAACCGGGCCCCATAGTGGGAGAATTACAAAGTGCTGGCATACCTGCAGCCATTGAAGGCGGGGCAGTGGTCATAAAGCAGACAAAAACCCTTGTGAAAAAAGGAGAAAAAATACCCGTCGACGTCGCTAAAATGTTAACCCGTTTAGAGATTTTCCCCCGAGAGATTGGACTTGATTTACGCGCTGTCTATGAAAACGAGATGATATTCACTCCAGATATACTTAAAGTTGATTCAGATCAGATACTCTCGAATTTTCAACAAGCGGCATGGGGATCATTTAATTTAGCTCTCAAGATAGGTTATACTACTACGGCAACCATTACACCACTACTCAGAAAAGCTTACTGTGATGTAGTGACCGTAGCTAAATATTGTAATATATTAATACCTGAAACAGCAAAATCCCTATTTGCAAAGGCGCATCTACAAGCACAGGCAGTGCAATCTCAATTGAAAAGTTATAGTAAACAGAAAGATGATTCTCCACAACCTNNAAAAAACAGAAGATAGTGGAGAAGAGAAGACAAACAAGAAAAAAAATCTTCCTAAATAAAGAATAGAGGTGAAAAAAATGGAATATATATATGGCGCAATGCTTCTTCATTCTGCAGGACAGAAGATTAAAGAAGATAGTTTAAAGAAGATATTAACCGCAGCAGGTATCAAAAAAGTTGATGAATCACGAATAAAAGCTTTGACAGCATCCCTTGAGGATGTCGACATAGAAGAAGTAATTTCATCAGCTGCCGCGATGCCCGCAGCCGCACCAGCAGCACAGCAGCCAGCTCAAACAGAAGAGAAGAAGGAAGAAAAAAAAGAAGAGGTAAAAGAAGAAGTTAGTGAAGAAGAAGCTGCAGAAGGATTAGGGGCACTATTTGACTAAAAAGAATCGTTCTTCTCTTTCTAAACCTTATACGATACTATTCACTTAAAGGGTAGATGAAAGTAGTAATTTCATTGGGGGGATCAATTCTACCCCCCGAAGATGTAACCTTTATCCAAAATGTATCTTCCTTACTAAAAAAGGCCAGTAAGGATATGACCCTTTATATAGTGACAGGCGGGGGGAAATTTGCCCGGATCTATATTAATGCCGCGCGATATTTTACCCATAGCGAAAAAAAGTTGGATAGGATAGGAATTTTGGCTACAAAAATGAATGCATTATTGTTAGCCACCGCCTTGGATTTCTCCTACCAGATACCCTCCACGATTGATAAAGCAGTGAAAGCTACGACCTCTATAGTTATGGGGGGAACAATACCCGGCCAGTCAACCGATGCCGTGGGAGCCACTCTTGCCCTTCGATTGAATGCAGATAGATTCATTATTGCAACAGATGTTAATGGCGTCTATACAGATGATCCAAAAATATACCCTGAGGCAAAAAAATATGATTCAATTCATATCAACGAGCTAATCAAATTATGCAATAAAAAATGGCACGCGGGACTAAATGTTATTATTGATAAAAAAGCCTGCAAGATAATCAAAAAGGGAAATATCAAAACACGGGTCCTCAATGGAAAAGACCTTAAATCATTAGAGAATGCACTATATGACCAAAAATTTGATGGCACCATAATTGAGGTATAATATGGAAAAAATTCCCCAACATTCCCATTGCCAAATATGTGGAAAGGCGATACCATTTGGAGAAACAATCTGCTCAGATAAATGTAAAACGGAGTATGAAGCCTTCACAAAAAAAAGACGACGATACATGTACCTTATGTATGGCGCACTTGCCGTTTTGTTGATTCTATTACTTGTCATGTACATACCAAAATAAGGTTATTCTTCCATAATCTAAGGAGAAATCATAGGATTTTTTAAAGATATTCATCTTTTTTAATAACGGGAAAAAAAGACACAAAAAAAAAAAGTTTGATTCCTATGCAGTTTACCAAATTGCTAATTAGCAAGGTATATGAAAGATACAGTAGTTGTTTTTATGCAGAGGGCATTGTCTCATCACGGCTGTCCACGACAGTAACTTTTTTGAGAAAACCACTTTGTTGAACCAAAAAATCTTTTTTTAAAAACATGTTTAAGAGCCACATTTCTGTGGATGCATGCCGAGATATTTCTCGACATAAAAAAAATCCTTTACTGGGTAAGGCAAGATAGGGAAGCATTTGATCCACAGCATAAATATCACAAGTGGCTCCTGACTGTATTTCTGATAGAAGCCTAGAGGCAGCAAGTGACCCAACTTTTTCTGCCGAAACACCCTTCTCACCCAGACAATCTGCTCCTAAGATATTTCCATTACGCGTCCAGAGGGCGATACCTGCGCCAACTGAAGAGGACTGCTCTAAAATGATATCGATGTAAGTAGGAATCTGATGTTTGGATAGGGTTTCCACTGCAGATTTTTTTATTCTTTCGCCAATATGTGAAGGAAGATTTGCCATGTTGACTATCCCCCTTACCTGGACGTTCCGGGTATCTTTTGGGTTAAGGGGATTGAACGTGTCCAAGGGATCAATGACCACAGTGGCCTTTCCCCCGCCACGAGGGTAATAACCACGGCGAATCAGATGTGCTTGTATGTTAACATTCATATGTTGTAAATGAGATAAAAAAACATGGTGAAAATAATCCCAAGGTGGTGCCCATTTAACATCTGTGCCACCCGTTATGGTAATGTCTACCTTTTGATCGGCAAACAGAGAGGGGAGAATACAGGCTTGTAATACTAGAGTAAGACTTCCTGCAGTTCCAATATCAAATGAATAGGTACCCCCTTTTATGTCACCTGGATAAAAAGTAATCGCTAATGATCCCACCTTGTTGCCCTCAACATGAGCATGACAAATCTCTGCCACTGAATTAATGGCCATGACATGCTGTGGCTTTAAGCCAGGATTTGGCCGATTATGCCGGATATTTGTAACCCTGATGGGTTCGTGGGTAACTGCTGATAATGCAACTGAGAGACGCAATATTTGCCCCCCTCCCTCTCCATGAGAACCATCTATAGTGATCATTGTTTCTGAAGATGTTTTATAAGTATCTCAAGGGCTTTCTGGCACGTGCTTTCTTTATTTTCCCATCGATTTCCAGTAAAAGTATATTTATAAACGGTAGTCTTTTTCTCATTCGAAAGAGCAATATATACAAGACCCACGGGTTTTTCTGCTGTTCCCCCGCCAGGTCCGGCGACACCCGTAGTGGAAAGTCCAATATCTGCACCTGCCTTTATTCTTATTCCCTGGGCCATCTCTTCAGCTGTCTGTGAAGAGACAGCACCATAGCGTTCAAGTGTTTTTTTTTGTACATTCAAGAATTGAGCTTTTGCCGTATTGCTATAGGAAATAATACCCACCTCAAAAAAAGTAGAGCTACCAGGAATATTGGTCACAGTATGACAAATAAGACCACCTGTACAGGATTCAGCGATGGCAAGAGTCAATTCATTCTTTATCATAAGATTTGCGACTCTTTCAAGTTTATTCATCATGAGATAGCTATGGATACTGAGCACATAAAAGTAAGTGTTCTATTATGTAAACACTTAATAAGAATTTTTGTAAAATAACTGATTTTTTTCAATAAAATCCCTGGTTTTATCATGAATGATATCGCCAATATAACTAGAGAAATGATCTATGGTTTTTTGTCATAAATTGCAGGTTTGATAAAAGATCAATACCTCACCAGTCTGTAATTTAGAGAGTGATAAGTATATGGGGATAAGTCCCATGTGCGTAGGTAAGGATGAGGAAGAGAATGTAGAAAAATATTCAGGAGGGATATCCCCCTAGTTGAAGCGTCGGGTCGCCAAAAAGTTCCCAGCCCATAATACACATAGCGCTCATTCCTTTGGGTACATATTTCGACATGGCATCAGAATCGTTAAGATAAGCCTTGATAGCCTGTGCAAGAAGAACTCCGGCCTTGTCTGTCCCTTCAGAGTAGTTCTTGAAGATATATGTTCTAATAAAGCCGTTACCAGATTTCACATTTGATGTCCCCGCCAGAGCCCATGAATAAAAAGTACTTGCATAACATGCTATTGCACCACCATCTTCATACCTAACAAATTCCCATGCAAGGGGACTTTTAGATGTATGAAAATCACCACAGGAGCAGGCATCCAGCATTATAAGGGGTAATCTATTATCATTATCTAATTTTTGAATATGCAAAGAGGTAAATCCATCAGGCCGTGGGAGTGGAAAAAGCTGTCTTAAAAGCAATGGACCGGGGAGATAAGTAGCCCAGCCTTCAGGATATCCATGACCACTAAAAACGACAAAACCAGCTCCCTGATTAATCGCGCTTTCGATATTTGTTATATTTAAACATTTTGCTTCTTGATCGCCAAGGG
Source organism: Euryarchaeota archaeon UBA202 (assembly GCA_002502685.1). Lineage (GTDB taxonomy): Archaea > Thermoplasmatota > E2 > UBA202 > UBA202 > UBA202. The sequence continues at coordinate 70,037 of DAQA01000008.1, read as the reverse complement.
GCAACAGTGCGCTCATGTATAGTTTTGTGGCAATGAAATCACTCATGTTTTCTATTATTCTATTTCCAGCATACTCACCTTCAAAAGCTGATTTTCCTTCTTTAAGAACGACATATACTTGAAAGAAGTCATTCCATCTGCCATGTGTATCTCCACCACATATGACCAGATTTTTAAACCACGATTGATTGAAGGTATTATTTTCATAAGTAATAATTTTGTCCACAACAATGTGAACCTCAGTTAAATTTGTACAAAGAAGTCGTCCTAAATAGAGGTCAGGGTATAAATCCATGTTGTCTATCATCCAACTGTTATTCATTTGTAAATACTCTCCAAAGATACTATTATTATTGGAATCCCAGGTACAAAAATCATTGGTGCCATTATAGTAGATATCGGCATAATACAAATCTGTTATGTACGGTTCTGTGAATACTGATTCATCGTTATCCACAGGGGTTGCGTACCTCACGGGCATCTTGGTTCTATTTCCGACAAGCAAGGTAGATGTTATTCCCCAATTTTCAATAGCATCCTTGATGAAATACTTTATTTTCTCAGGATTATCCCGTCCTTTTACAAGGAAATAGGTACCATGATAAATCTCTTCTAATGTTACGATTTTGGTCTTTATGCCATGGCCTTGCTTATGAGATACTAAGGGTTGAAGTCCTTGCGAAAATTCCAATGGAGTGAGGATAACAAAATCATAGCCGTCTGTACCTCCAAGTGACTCAGAAGAGATAACATATTTTTTGTCACTCTGCTTCAAATGGGGACCATGTAACCCAGCTAATGAAGACGGCACAACTAAAAGTATCACCATGAGGATTACTATTCCAAGGTTATGTTTCATATTTTTTTGCCTCCATCTCGGATTTATTTAATCCCTTAGAGTTTTATATATCCATTGCCTAGCGATTTTATAGTTTGTCCAGTACTAACCCACCAAAATGAGGGGAATGAACAAATTTTATCAACAGTAATTTCCAAAAATAAAAAATCAATATAAAGCTAACAAATAACGGCACAGATAAACATATTGTTACGTCTGTCAGAAATAAAAAGCGGAAGGTTTAATATGAGTTTGTCGTTACATTTTTTTGAGTATTGCGAGGGGAAAAAATGGTTGCAGAAGGAGCAATTGATATTAAATCTGTAAAGACTTTTGTGGAGGAACATGATGTATCTGTTGTAGACTGCTGGGCACCGTGGTGCGCACCCTGCAAATCTATGTCTCCGGTAATGGATGAACTAGCCCGTGAAATGAATGTAGCTGTGGGAAAAATCAATGTCGACGAAGATCAGACAATCGCCTCTTCATATCTGGTAATGTCAATTCCAACTTTACTAATTTTTAAAAACGGGGAACTGGTCGATAGAGTCACTGGGGCAAAGCCGAAAAAAGAGATAATACGAAAAATTGAGACCTATATCTAGATAACAAGAAAACATAGACCCAACAATAAAAAAGTTTTTTATTGCTAGCATTTATTTTTTAAAAAAGGATAAATAGGATATATTATCCTTAAAGGAGTGATTAGTTGGAATATGGGGATTTTTAATCAAAAAATTGTGGTTAGTCTATGAACAAAAAAATCTTTTCCCAAAAAGACAACCAAAAAAATAACTTTTCCATGAATTCTAAGGAATTGATAGTGTATACTTGGGTAATTGTAAAGGTGGGAATAATAGCTTCACTATTATCACCCCAATAAGGTACCACAACGATTAGAAATGAATAACGAGAAATACAGTCATAAAAAAAAATCATAAAGGGGGGAAGGTAGGAGTCTTTTAACTATCTGAGATGGTGAAGGTTTTTAGATTAGAGAGCGCCGGCGACCGGATTTGAACCGGTGACCGCCCGGTTAACAGCCGGGTGCTCCACCAGTCTGAGCTACGCCGGCGGATAGGTTATGCATTATGGCTAAATACTTAAAGATTGTGACAATATACCGCTATTTAGGGTTTAGAAATCAAGTAATTTTTTTTGGCTTAAAGAATGTGAAAAACCTTCAAATTTTTCCAAGGCTGATTTTACTCTATCAAGTGAGAACTGGTGTTCATCGCACAGGAAACGGATAGTTGCCTCTTTATCAATCTGTCGCCAGCGGAGTGAAACGTCCCGTATAATCTTTGGTTCTAGAAATATCTTCATTACCTCTTCATAATTTTCTAAATTGTCTTGGTTTATTTTTTTTGTAGCAATAATGTTATCAAGGGATCCATATTTTTTTATTAGTTTAAGGCCATTGACAGGACCGATTCCTTTAATCCCCTCATTGAAATCTGTTCCCACTAAAATGGCGATTTCCACAAGTTGTTTATGTATGATTCCATGGTTCTTCAGCACATCAGCCAGGATAATTTTTTCTGGTTGTATCTCAACCCATTTTTTTTTCCCGGGGAGCTTTCTTTTACCCGTTATAGCCAGATTCCGTATAAGAAAAGGCGACCCAAAGAGTAAGCTATCGAAATCCTGTGATGCAGTTATATCCACATTTCCATCTTGAGTCATCTGTGATGCTTGGGCTTCACCTTCACTTAATGAGTCAACATATGGGATGCCTAAAGTGTCCAATAAGTGTTTTGACTCCTCAATAAGGTCGGGTGTGAGCCGGGATGTTTGCTGTGCCTTTTTTCGTGCTTCCTCGATGTCTCCAATTTTTAATGCCTCTTGCCATTCTGCTGTAGCTTTTTCTTTTACTTCCCGTCTTTTCTCTAGAATTTGTTTTTTAAGGGGGTGTGGTTTTCCATCATAGACATATACTGGTTTAATGTTGTGCTCAACAAGATGTGATGTACGGTAAAGTAGGCCTGCTAAATGAGAAGTGATTCTTCCTTGCGAATCCTTGAGGAGGGTACCATCCCGTTGCCTTATTATTGAAAGAAACTGATATAATACATTGGGTGCATCGATTGCTGCTTTCTTGTCTCTGAGGTCTTTTAACTGGATGGGTATGGGATGGATAAGATTGGATAAATTTACACCCATAGTTATTCCTCTAGGATGAATTCATACCAGCCAATTTTATTGGTCTGTACCATTTGTTTAATCATTTTTTGCCTATGGGTTAATGTTCCTCCCCTTGCCTTGAATTCAATAAAGATGATTTTGTCATCCTCAAATTGTATTCCATCTATGGGTTCTCCAATAAACCGAAATTTGTGGGGATTGAAAGGATATGCTTTCATAAAGGGGGCGTATTGTTCGGTAATTCTTCCATAGATGCTTGATTGGGATCTTTTATTTTCTTCTACTTCCCGAATTTTGTTGCGCAGAGGCCTGACAGCTGTTTTGTGTACAAGAGCTACTCCTATCATTAATCCCCCAATGATTCCAATTAAAAAAATCCACATTCCCAGATAAAAATTCATCTATGTACCCCATTTTTTTTTAAAAAGATACTTGAAATTTTTCCATCCATCACCAAAGGACTGTATTTTCGCTTCACCCTCCCGTGCGGATAACCGAGAGGGAATCTCTCGTGCCCGTATAGTGCTTTTTCTAAACATTTCGATTTTTATTTCTTCAGAAAAAGGCATGCCATCATCCATTTTTTCAAGGGAGATTTCATCTAGAACATGTCTGTGAAAAATCCACATTCCTGATTGGGAATCCTTTATTTTCACCCCAAAAAGTAACCGTAGGGTAGTGGATAAAATAAAGTTACCCAGATAATGCTTCAGCGACATTGATCCTTTGCCAAGTTGAGCAAAACGATTCGTGGTAATAAAATCGAGTTGGCCATTTATTAATTCCTGGATATATAAATGAATTTCATCGAAAGGATAGGTTGCATCTGCATCCCCAGTGACAATGACATCACCCGTTGCTTTTGTAAATCCTGTTTTGTATGCTCTTCCGTAGCCTTTTCGAGGTTCCTGGATCACTATGCCGCCTTTTTCCTTAACAATATGGGAGGTTTTATCTTGTGATCCACCATCTACGACTAATATTTCCAAGTCCCATTTTTTTTTGGAGAATTCATTCTTCTGGATATGATCAAGGGTAACACCTATACCTTTTTCTTCATTTAATGCCGGGATTACGACACTCACTTTCATTGATTCATTTTATAATACTATCCCTTATAGAGGTTTCTATTTAGAAGGAAAAAAATTAACTATAATCCACCCAAGAGTGAACAATCTATTATAATTGGAGGTGAAATACCCCCTTATTTTTTTAAAAATAGGAAAACTCTATGGTTTTCCTTAAAATTTAAATAACTTTTTTTTCTTTTTATTTAACGTATCGGTGATTTCCTTTTTCTTTTTCTTTGCCATACCGGCAGCCTCTTTCTTCTTTTTCTCTAGTATTTTTGCCATCGAGCTATCACCATTACACCATAATACAGTATAGTAACAAGACTTTTGCACTTTTTTGTTTTTTAGATAGATAAATAGGGAAGGACATCATTGCATCCCCTGGGATGAGATGATGTACTTCACAAAAGAGATAAATCCCTTTGGAGAAGGGTTAGCGGTTTATAGAACGTGTTTTTCAAAACCTCAATGGAATCATTTCAAAATATATATTCATGGTCTCATTCTGGGAGAAAAAAGCGAAAAGAACATACAGGACATCGCTTCTAATTCTATAGGTGGTAAGCATCAGAGTTCTCTTAACCGATTTATTACAAGACGTAAATGGGATGAACGTAGACTCAACGCCATACGGTTAAAGGGGAATATTCACAAAAGGAATGACGGGGTTGTCATTGTGGATGACACCCTCATTGAGAAGGCTGGTAAGGATATGGATGGTGTAGGATATCTGTATGACCACTCCAAGGGTAAAAGTGTGTTGTGCCATAATATTGTATCCTCGTTTTACCGTAACGGAGAACAATGTATTCCTCTCTTTTTTAT
>DAQA01000008.1:1212-65044 GCA_002502685.1 Euryarchaeota archaeon UBA202 | reverse complement strand
TTCTGTAACAACCGTGGGCTTACCTGGATATCGCAGGCAAGGAGCAATAGACTTATTCAAATTGGCGAAGGTTGGATACAACTTGGCAGGTATGTTAAAGATCTCCCAAGGAAGATGTTCAAACGCATCAACAAGAAAATAGGTGAGAAACGATTCAAGTGGTTCTATGAAACTATCATTGTTATGAAGAATGTTGGAAGAGTGAAACTGGTGATTCTAAGGGGGAGGAAGAACAGTAAGGCATTCACATTTCTTGTTTCCAACAACACAAGTTTGGATGGTATGCACGTGCTCGAATACTATAAAAAGCGGTGGAGTATTGAAGTGTTTCATAGGGATTGCAAACAGTATTTGGGAATGGGTGAGTATCAAGCAAGGAAACTTGACGCTGTAGTTATACACCTACACCTCGTTTTCCTTGCGTATACCCTCCTAAAAAATGCTATGTGCAATCCCTTTCTCTGCTCCATACTCAAGGGAATACAAGCAGTGGGATCTGCCTGTAAAAAACTAAAACGATGGGTGTTTAACCAGTTATTAAAGAAATCTAAAAAGCATAAGAATGTTCTTTCAATTTGAAAACTGCAAAAGTTTTGTAGTAAGATAAAGATTATGGTACACCTATGAAAACATAACACTGCTATAGATCAACATTAGTGGATAGATGATCGAAAGTATAGATCAGGTAATATCCTTTGGTTAAATTATAAGTAAAAAGAAGCTTATTTAATTTACCATTGGGAAAAAAATCTACAAACTTCTATTCCTTTGGAAATGAAAAAAAGGAGAGGTATAAAGAATAATTATTTTTTCTGCTGCCCGGGGGTTCATTAACTAAAATAATGGGAACAATTAAGTTGGAAAAGAAGTTAGGTACAGGGATTATTATCTTTTCTTACTTTTCCATCCCTAATGTACACTATCCGATTAGGGAGGTGTTATTGCAGGTTTCTCAGGTTCGAGATGGCTTTGGCCTATAATAAAATACTCAGTATGTATGTCCTTTTTCTACAACAAAGGCGAGATGCACCACAACGCGATATTCCACAATCTTGTTATTTTTTACTTTTGCAGTAAAATTTTTTACATCAATCGATTTGATGTCCCTGATTGTATCAGCAGCTTCTTTAAGAACGTTCTGTGTAGCATCTTCCCAACTCTTTGACGAGCTACCTATTACCTCAATTACTTTTACAACTACCATTTTATTCCTCTTAGTTAAGTCAATGATATGCCTTTTCTTGTATTATAATTTTCTGTAGAAAAAGGCCTAAATCGCCACCTGTCACATAATAATGAAGGATGAATCTAAACACATAAAGCTAGGATGGAGCCCAGGCAAGAGATAGTAAACGAACTGAAATATTACTCTTTTTAGGAGCAATCATAATGCTCTCCAGATGTTCACTGGTTGGATCAAACGTGGTCTCAAGCATCTTTACATCACTTTCAAACTGTGTCTCCAAATCTTTTTTTTCCTGTTGCATAGATTCAAGATTTTCCTTGGCATATTCTCTTTCCCGTGCTTTCTTCATGGTTCTACTTACTTCACGAGTAGTGCTAGTGACACTACCTAGGGATTTTCTTCCAACAAAACCACCCAACAGTGCGGATCCAAATGAAACCGCCGTCTGATATTTTTGTACCCGCGCCTGCGCTTTGCTCTCTTCAAGCTTTACTTGTGCACGTCTCAATCGCTCATCAAGTTTAGCAAGTTTCTTTGCATATTTTTCTCTTAGTTGATCTACCTGCTGATCACGCTTTTCTCGAGCAATGTGCTGAAGTCGTATCCTGAAATCTCGTTCAGTTTCCTCCACATTCGAGAACTCATTAAGGTTTTCACTTTTGAATAGCTGAATTTTCTGGGTTTTAAATAACCAGTTCGCAAAGTTTTTCTTCCATACGCTATAGTTTTTTGTATTCAATGCCGCTGATGGCACATCTGCATATAAAACATTTTCTACCGCTGTTTTTTGCAAATCTGAAGGTTTCACATTTGCTGGTTCCGCAGTATCCCAATTCACCGGTATAGAATCATCAGTAACAGGTGTACGAAATACCACATCCCTTGTAAAATCAATTCCGGTTTTCGCATGTGTGAAATGAACTTGTGCCGCTCCAATAATATAGGGAGAATAAACTGCAGGAAAATCCTTTGATTGATTCAGGGTTACCGGTAGGAAGTATTGGGGAACACCTGGCAACATAGCTGGTTTCTGATGCTTCCCTTTTACCGGCACAGAAATAACATCTGAATCCCATGATGGAGTGGCCTTAGGATAAAGTGACTCGGTTGACTTTTGCTGGTCCTTCAATGGTTCAATTAATAGCTTGATTTGCTCTCGTGTCAAAGGTCCGCGCAGATAGGACATAGCCCATCTGGTTTCAAATATTGCCGGCGAGTTTTCATGTACATTATTCATCAGGAATACCCTTTTTCCCAAAGCTGAGAGCATCTGATCAAGGCTTGTCCTGTCAAATTGCTTTTTACCAGAAAGAAAGATTCCCTCTAAGCCATCCATTACTCGTGCTTTGTCGCGTTCAGTTTGCAAACGACCAAGGAACCATGTGCCAGCATTTGAAATAGCTTTGTAATCTAAATCAACAGGGTTTTGTGTAGAAAGAACAACCCCCAAACCAAAGGCGCGGGCTTGTTTTAAGAGTGTGAGAAGAGGTGTCTTTGAGGGAGGTTTAGTTACTGGTGGCAAGTAACCAAATACTTCGTCAATGTATAGAATCGACCGTAAACTTGTGGTGCCCGATTGTGTACGCATCCATCCCACGATCTGATTGAGTAAAAGGGATACAAAGAACATTCGTTGTGCATCATTTAGATGGGCAATGGAAAATATTGAAACTCTGGGTTTACCGTTTGGCGAATGGAGTAATCCAGAAATATCCAATGGCTCGCCTTCAAGCCACAGGCTGAAACCAGGTGCAGCTAAGAGGTTATTTAGCTTCATTGCTAGCTCAAAGCGGTCTTTTGAAGGGTAGAATGATTCTATATCAAGGACTCCAATACGTGTTATGGGTGGATTTTGTATGAGGTGGATTAGACGACCAATATCAAAATCTTCGCCACGTTGCCATAATGTTACTAATATGGTGGATATGAATATATGCTCCCGGGATTGGATTGGATCAGCATCTATGCCCAGCAATCCTAGGAGACTTGTAACAGTAGTGGTTATTCTTTCTTGCAAGAGTTCATTATCTTCTCTAATCATGGGTGGGGGGGCAGCAAAGGATTTGAGAATCGAGATGGGAAAACCAGAGTTGCTACCCGGGGTAAAGATGGTAAAATCCGCGGATTCACGAAGACGCTGGATTCGTTTGCCGTCTTGTCCCCATTTGAGAAGGCCTTTTCTCCAAAGATCTGCCTGTTGCTCTGCATAGCTTTCAGGGGACATGCCCTTCTTATGGGCATCTTCCTCGTTTATCCAGGGAGCAAAATCCTTGCTTCTCAGTTCTGGGAAGGTGAGTAGAAGGTTGGTTATGTCGCCTTTGGGGTCAATTGCAATGGTTGGAATTCCATCGATTGCGGCTTCTTCAATAAGTGAAATACACAGGCCTGTTTTTCCGCTGCCTGTCATACCTATGCAGATTGCATGAGTCACCAAATCTTTGGAATCATATAACAATAACTCTTCCAGCTGAGATTTGCTTCGCATATCGTAAAGGCGACCGAGATAGAAAACTCCAAGTTTCTCAAAATCTTGCATTTTCTCCATATCTTACCAACATATCGTTAATTAGTATTTCTAATCTACGCTATAATTTTTTAGATAATATTATTGCCTATTATGTTTCTAAATTAAATTCTAAAAAAATATATACCCAACAATATCATGGATATAATGCAAGAAAAAAGTAAGAAAGTGCATATTTTTTGCCATCTTTCGGGCAAAAAAGCACTCATTACAATATTGGGTGATTCGCTATAAAAAGAAATTATGTGCCCCCATTTGTTTTATGGCCCCTTTTTTTATTGGCTTTTTTGGTGTTGGATATTTCCCTTAAAAATTTTTTGTATTCCTCTTTGGAATCAAAGACAATGGGCATACCTCGATAGCCACAATCTCTGCATACATCCAATGAGGTATATCCAGTTAAGACCCCGTTCCCGATGGTTCCCTGGCGAATATTTTTACTTCCACAGCTTGGGCAGGCAACAATATTCATTTTTCTGTACCTATGTAATTCTTTTGGCAATTTATATTTTTATTACAAGGTTACCCATCAAATGTATATATCAACTTGGGAGAAAATAAGTATGTTATTCAATATGCCATCATTAACATGCCCCAGTTATGTGGAAACAATCTATTAACCGTCCTCTCCAACCTAGATTGCCAAAATGTACAATGTCAATAAAGGCGATGATATAGAGATCAGCCCCCCATTGAGATAGAAAAGTTCAAAATCAAGAAAATATAAGCCGGGAGGATCTATTTTTTTAACGGCCGTCTTCATCGACATCATTTATGTCAAAAGCCTCAACAAAGCCATAAAAAACACCATAACGCACACACCAATATAGAATCATAAAGTTCCAAACGAAACCAATACTAATAAGACCTTTTTCTTCCGAGACCATTAACAATGTTAATAGGTAACCAGGAATAATTAATAGATTGCCGATAAAAGATATTAAATAAATCCAATCAGTAGGGTCATCAAGACCACCTGCATAGGGCCCATCATCATCACCATTTGGTGTCGATACGATTTGTCGATGTTCTGGCACAAATGGTTTTGGTTGGGCTGCCAGTGATGTAAAAGGTGTCCCCAGAAATAGTGCGGTACAGAGGCAAACCATGATTATTTTTTTCATATTTTTAGGCCTCCAATACTGTTATCAAATAAGAAGATATAAAGGTTATTATTTTTTTATCCTGATCAGTGCTGACCAAGATAAAGGGTCAAAAAAGATTGAGAGATGAGAAAAAGACATAGGAAAAAATATCTGGAGGAGCCGAAATATTTATTTTTTTTACTCTTCCCCTCCTGTTATAACGTAATTCCTCTTGAGGATGATATTGACGCTATTGTTTATAATTATTGTTGCACTGAGAAGAAAAAAATAAAAGGCAAGACATAGAAAATAACCAAAAACAAAATAATATACAGTGACATAAAAGGATAAAAAATAAACAATAATCCTCTTTACTTCATTAAGTACGTTAACAGGATAATAGATAAAAAAAAACATTATATTAATCACGTATAATCAATAAAAAAGAGAAAACGAGCAAATACATAAGTTTACAATAAAAAAAAAGATTAAAGCATCCTTTTTATAATTTTTTAATACACGAAACAATTTTAAGCAGAGAGCAAATGCAAAGGAAGTGGAAGAACTATCACCCAGAGAAAAATATAGCTTTAAAAGAAAACTTGAAGAACTGGAAGCAATTAAAGGACAACATACAGAACTTATCACCCTCTACATACCCCCGGATAAACAAATCTACGATGTAGTCGCCCAACTAAGAGATGAATACTCACAATCATCAAATATTAAATCTAAAACAACACGGAAAAATGTCCTCTCGGCAATAGAATCAATCCAGTCAAAACTAAGATATTTCAAGAAACCACCAAAAAACGGAGTGGTTTTTTTTGTGGGAGAAGCGCTAGTAGGAAGAAATCAAACCAGGATGGTATCAGAAATTTTAGAGCCACCCTACCCCATCTCTATTTATCTATATCGCTGCGATTCACAATTTTTCCTAGAACCCCTTGAGGAAATGATCAAGGACATTGATACATACGGCCTCTTTTTAATAGACAGAAGAGAATGCACCATAGGACTACTCATTGGAACACGTATCGAACCCGTAAGTTATCTAACATCCCGGGTACCTGGCAAACATGGGAGAGGGGGACAATCACAACGAAGATTTGAAAGACTAATAGAGATCGCGGCACATGAATGGTTTGTCAAATGCGCCGGAAAAGCACTCGAAGTGTTCAAAGAACAAAAAGATCTCAAGGGGATATTGGTGGGAGGACCAGGACCCACCAAAAGAACATTTGTCAATGAAGAATACCTTCAGTTCTCCATACAAAAAAAAATCATTGGCATATTTGACACCGGCTATACAGATGACTATGGATTAAAAGAACTGGTAAATAATGCCGCAAAAAGTTTGGAAAAACTGGAGATTGCCCATGAAAAGGAGATCATGAACAGTTTTTTGGAAAAAATACGTGATGAAAGTGGCCTGGCAGTATATGGGGAAAAGGAAGTAAGAAAAGCTCTTGAGATGGGCGCAGTGGACACGCTTATTCTCTCAGGGGGCTTACGAAAATATCATATCTGGCAAGAATGCAATCAATGTGGCTATAAAGAGGATAAAACTGTGGAAAAAATAGAGGATGAAACATGCCCCAAATGCGCAAGCCCACTGGAGGTGATACAAAAGAAAGATATTATCGATGATCTCTCTAAAAAAGCTGATGAAATCAGTGCGAAAGTAGAAATAATATCTCTAGAATCAGAGGAAGGAGATACCCTTCAGAAGGCCTTTGGGGGAATAGCTGGAATTTTAAGATACGAAGTAAATATTCCAGAGACATAAAGAAAAAAAATAAAAAAATTCTATCCAATCTTTTTTCTATGCCATCTTTTTTTTAGAAAATAAATCAAAGAATTTTTCAGCCTCTTTTTGTGCATCATAATACACTTGTTTAAGGGATACATTCTTTTTCTCTGCTATTTTTTTACAATCTTCATATTCAGGAGATATGGTAACCACGTCTCCTTTCCATCGTCCAATCTTTACCCTGATTGTTCCATGATGAGTCTTAACCGTAGCAGTCTCACGAGGCAAGATAACTCTATCACATTTGCGCATCCGGATTCCCAGGGTTGATGTTTCCTGAAAGATGACATCTTGTACCATATCAATATGCTGATTTGCACACAGAACTGTCAGAATGATCCCCAGTCTTTCTTTTTTCATCATTGTGGGTGTGAGGGTTGCATCTAAAGCCTCCTGTGACAATAATCGATGAATGAGGTATTGATGAAACTCGGGATTGACGTCATCAATATTGGCAACAATTTCCCAGATGCTGTCTTTTTCTAGGGTATTATATGACCCCATGATAACCCGGAGGATATTAGGCTGGGGCAATGTCCTTTTTCCCATTCCATAGCCCACCTTATCGACGATGAATGAAGGATAGGTAAATTCATCAACTAGAACAGAGAGTAATCCTGCACCCGTAGGAGTGACTAATTCATTTTGGGTATTGGTGAAATAAACGGGCATACCGCGAACTAATTCAATGGTGGCTGGAACGGGAACGGCAAGTTTTCCATGATGTGAATTGATAAATCCCCGGCCAAGAGATATCGGTGAAGAATAAATTTTGCCGATATCCAATTGCTGTATCGCTGTGACAACCCCCACGATGTCCACAATAGAATCTACCATACCTATTTCATGGAGTTGTACGTTTTTATTGCCGTGAATTTTTGTTTCTATATCACCTATCCTTCTAAAAACCTCACTGGATGTCTTTTTTATCCAATCATCCAGGGTGCTTTTCTCAATCAGGCTTATGATATCGCTTACTTTTCTTCCCACTTTATCATATGAGAGCACCTCTACATTCATGCCAGGCACCAATCGTCTTTCTTTATGAACTTTAATATCAAACGTGATTTTGAGGGATGAGAGTGCCTTTTTTATTGTATCCACGGATGCTCCTAGATCGATAAGAGCCCCTAGAAACATATCACCACTGATTCCTGAAAAAATATCAAGATAGATAGCCTTCATTTTTCCCCCATAACATTTATTTGGTGGGCAAAAATGCCAGCTCCATATCCATTGTCCACATTGACTACTACCATTCCGGGTGCACAACTATTCAACATTGTTAATATTGCAGAAAGCCCCCTTATCCCAGTACCATAGCCAATACTTGTGGGAAGAGCAATAACCGGAGTTGATACTAACCCTGTGATTATGCCTGGTAATACTCCCTCCATTCCTGCTGCAGCGATTATAATCCGTGCCTGGGCCAATAACTCCTTATGTGATAAAAGACGGTGAATACCTGCGATACCCACATCGTAAAGTCTCTTTACTGTGTCCCCCAATATTTCAGCTGTTACTGCAGCTTCTTCTGCAATGGGGACATCACTGGTTCCAGCTGTAACAACTAGAATGTACCCCGTCGTCTTTTTCTTTTTTTGTTCACCAATCAGTATCAGATTACATTTTTCAAAAAAGGTGCTCTTCCCCATATCCTTGACAGATTCATAGATTTCTCTATTAGCCTTGGTGATAACTATGATGTCCTTGCCAACCATGTGCTCAACAATTTTTCTTATTTGGGATAGTGTTTTACCAGGAGCAAAAATAGATTCAGGAAATCCTTTTCTTAGTTCTCGATGAAAATCAATTTTTGCATCATCTAAATCCAGGAAGGGGAGATCCTCCAAAATTTTCAATCCTTCCTCAATGGTTATGTTCCCCGCCCTGATATTTTCTAAAAGATGCTGCAGTTTAGTCATTTTTATGGTTTAACAGATAGACCCATTTGAATGTTTCCATAAGAGAAAAAAAATAAAATGAAAGGGACATGACAAGTATTTTTTATCCATGAATCTTAATTTTAAGGCTAGATATTATTCTGTGTCTATTATCCATCAATACTTTTAAGAACCACTAATCGATTTATAGGATATGAACGGGGTACTGAATATCTCAAAAAAAGTTGCTCCTGTGTTGGTTCTTGGCATTTTTCTTTTGTCAACACTTTTAGGTGGAGCAACAGCTGTAGATAACAAGGATGATGATAAAATAAATTGTGCTATCTTATTTATTGGGTCTGATATTAAGTCTATCGAAAGGGCATTGTCTGAAAAAGAGGTAGCGGTCCTGGAGAAACAATTAGCTATTTTAGCAAAAATATATCAAGTGCTCAAAAATCCAAAGAAGGGATGCTTAGAAAAAATGTGGTCAAGACTTATGGGGGAGAGAATATTTAATGTACTCAAGGAGAAAAAAATATTGCCCCAAGGATTCAAGAGTAGAGATATTTTTCCATCATTGTCCTTCCATCGGGAAAAACGATGGGGTATCCTAACAAGTATCATGAGTTATGGGAGTGGAAAGGTTTACATACCCTTTAAATTGGGCGACAGAGGATCGATTAGGCCTATCCTTAGATCCATTTTTTGGCATTATCCTAGTAAAGGAGTGACCTCTGTTCGGTTGGGAGCAACATATTCATGGCCGGGTGAAAAAACATGGGGATATAGAGGATGGATGAGTGGCCCGCAGAGTGGAGTAATGATGGGTTTCATGGGTATCCATATTAAATTACCCCATAAACTCCGCCCGGATAATCATTTCCTCATGGGCCAAACACTCTCTATCAAAGGTTATCAGTATGGACTAAAAACCTGAGAAAAAATCACTTCTTACGTGGACATACAAGTTTTAGGTATAGCAAAGACAAGAGTTTTGGCAGTTGAAAAAAAATAATTGAAAAAGCTTAAACCATGGTGGATGATTCAAGCGTGGATGGATCACCATGCACAGACATATTTTTCCAACTTGCAAAATAATTTAGTTACTTGTTATAGTATTGCCCAGACAGCACGGAAGAAAGGATATGATCCTGTAACAAGAGTGGAAGTAGCTCTAGCTAAAGATCTTGCGGAAAGAGTAGAAGAACTGGTGGGTCCCCCGGGTATCGCCCATCGCCTGCGTGAATTGTCAAAAAGCAAGGGCCGGGAAGAAGTGGCAATATCAATCGCAAGAGAGATTGTAAGAAAAAAGATTACTAAAAATCCTCAGCAATTAATAGAACAGGCAATACGAACAGGACTTGCCGTACTCACCGAGGGAGTACTCGTGGCTCCCCTTGCAGGAATTTCTACCGTGGAACTGGGAACAAACGAGGGGGGAGGAAAATATGTCGATCTTTATTTTTCAGGACCCATACGATCTGCAGGGGGAACAGGCCAAGCAATGAGTGTACTCATCGCTGATATTGTCAGAAGAGAATTAGGGCTCGAAGCATACAAACCCACCCGTGACGAAATTGAGCGTTATAAAGAGGAACTGCCACTATATAACCAAATCCATCATTTACAGTACTCCCCAACTCCACAAGAAATCGAGCTTATCGTGGGAAGCTGCCCCATTTCCATAAATGGAGAGGGAACAGAAGACAGGGAAATAACAGGGAAACGAAATTTATCACGAATAAAAACAAATCGAATACGGGGGGGAGCATGCCTGGTAATCGCTGAAGGGTTATGTTTAAAAGCACCGAAACTGCAAAAATATGTTTCTAAACTAAAATTACATGGATGGGAATTCCTCCAGCATTTTTTAAGCCTTAAAAAAGACACAGCTGAACCCTCCATAAAATATATCCAAGACCTCATCGCGGGAAGACCTGTTTTTTCCCATCCCTCTAGAAAAGGCGGTTTTAGACTACGATATGGACGAGCACGCACCGCAGGGCTTGCTGCAACAGCAATTAACCCGGCAACCATGTATTTATTGGATAATTTTATCGCAATTGGCACTCAACTAAAAGTGGAGGGACCCGGGAAAGGAACAGTTGGCACCCCCTGTGATTCCATTGAAGGACCACTGCTCCTACTGAACAATAATAACCTGGTGCAAGTAAATACCCTCCAGGAAGCAAAAAAGATACGAAACCAGGTTAAAGAAATCATTGATTTAGGCGAGATGCTCATACCCTTTGGAGAATTCGCTGAAAATAACGCCATCTTGCTTCCTTCAAGCTATTGTTATGAATGGTGGATACAAGATCTAGAAGAATCATTAAGATGCCATATAAAGGACACTAGTCCAGAGGAAATTGATAAAGTAAAGAAAATAATGGAGGAAAAGCTATCCAACGAACTAGGACACACCATAAACCTGGAGAAACCCTCAGCACAGGATGCCTTCATAATCTCAGAAAAATATGGAGTCCCCCTTCATCCCTATTACAACTTATTTTGGCACGATTTATCTATACCAGAAATCGAGGAATTAGGAATTCATATCAAAAAATCTCGTTACAATGGCAATCTTGTCCTACCCCTGGAAAGCAAAAAAATACTCACCAAATTGGGAGCTATACATATAGAAAATAATGGATTAATAGTAGACAGATATGGCTATCCCATCATAAGATGCTGCGGATATGAACTAAAAGACAACCAGATTACCAAAACAGAACGACAAGACAAAACAAAACCAAGTAAAGGCCCATTGGAATTAATTACCGAATTATCCGGTGTGAAAATAATGCCCAGGGCACCATCACGCATTGGAGCACGCATGGGAAGACCCGAGAAAGCCGCTCCCCGAAAAATGAAGGCTTCCCCGCATCTTCTTTTCCCCGTGGGAAATGCAGGCGGCAGAGAAAGAAACCTGCGCGATGCCACCAAGAAAGGAAAAATCACAATTGAGCTGGGGATAAGAAAATGTGAAAAATGCGGGAAATTGGCTTATACCAATAAATGTAAATGCGGAGGACACACACAGCCTACAGGAAAAACCGAGAAAAAAAAGATGTGCTTGGGAAAAGAGATTGAAAAGGCACAGAAAAATCTGAATTTACCAAGTCTTCCGGATAAAATCAAGGGGGTACGAGGCATGTCATCCAAAACCAAAACCCCTGAATTTCTAGAAAAAGGGTTATTGAGAGCACGACATGATATTTGGGTGTTTAAGGATGGAACAACCCGTTTTGACATGACAAACCTGCCCCTCACCCATTTTCGCCCAAGTGAAATTGGTGTGGATATCCACCGACTACAGTCACTTGGTTATTCTCGTGATTGGCAAGGTAAACCCCTTGAAAACAGTAATCAAATTGTGGAATTGAATTGTCAAGATGTGATTCCCTCAAAAAAATGCGGGGAGTATTTACTCCGTACCGCACAGTTCATTGATGACTTGTTAACACAGGTGTATGGTTTGGACAAATTTTATAATGTGAATGACACCACTGATCTTATTGGTCATTTGGCGGTGGGTCTCTCTCCCCATACCTCTGCAGGAGCACTGGCAAGAATTATTGGTTTTTCGCCCGTGGATGGATGCTGGGCTCACCCTTTTTATCACGCTGCAAAAAGGAGGAATTGTGATGGGGATGAAGATGCCTTGATGCTGTTAATGGATGTTCTACTCAACTTTTCTCATGAATATATTTCTGATAGCAAGGGAGGAGAAATGGATTTACCTCTTATTTTGACAACCCAGATATCTCCCTCTGAGGTGGATAAGGAGGTACAGAATATTGATGTTTTATCACGTTATCCCTTAAAGTTTTATCAAGAGACAATGAACCAGGGGCACCCAAAGGATATGGAAAGTATCATGAACCTGGTTGCCGGGAGGATAGCTGCCAAAAAGGAGTATTCAGGTTTTGGTTTTACCCATGATACCACAGATATTGCTCTTGCACCAAAGATATCCGCTTATAAAACCCTTAAAACCATGAAAGATAAAGTGGAATCACAATTGAAGCTTGCTGCAAAAATTAGAGCGGTTGATGAAGCCGATGTTGCCCAGAGAGTTTTAAAAACACATTTTTTACCTGATATCATTGGTAATTTAAATGCTTTTAGCTGCCAGGCAGTAAGGTGTCCACGGTGCAATAAAATATATCGACGGATCCCGTTACAATCTAAATGTATTATGTGCGGCGGTAAACTGACTTTAACCGTCCATGAGGGAAGTGTACGAAAATATATGAACATGGCAAATAATATCATCGCCCGTTATCCAGTATCAGAATATACAAAACAACGGATGGTAATGATGGAAAAAACCCTAAATTCTCTTTTCATAAATGAAAAAGTAAAAATCACAAAACTAGAGGAGTTTACATAACACGAGAATATATATCTAAAAAAAAGAGAAGGAGAGAGATGGGAGAATAAAGATATAGACCTCCAAATTACTGTCAAGAAATTAAAAGGGGTTTGTGTATACAAAAAAAAAATAAAAATATAAGCAATTTTTTTGGGAGGAAAAAAATATTATGCAGTTTTAAGTCTCCCCAGCTGGGGTTCATAGATAAGACCTTTATCCATTAATGACTCCAGTGTTTTTTCAATAACCTCTTTATCAAATTTTGCCTCTATCCCTTTTTTCACTAGTTTCTCCCAAGGAATACCCTCGTCTCCTTCATTTTTTGCAATAAGGCCCAGTATCTTCTCCTCTATTTCCTGTGTATGCGAATGGGTATTGATATCCCCTGTTTTCAGACTGGCCAAAGCCTCTTTAATCAGGGAATAATAGGAATCTATATCGATTTTTCCATAATGAGACAATGAGGCAATGATACCCTCTGCCAAAGCAGTATCATATCCTAAGCTTTTTAGTTCATCAACAGAGGGAGAAGTCATGTTATCTGCCTCTACCACAGCTTCAATTCTTTTCTTTGTATGCCGACAGGCCTCTAAAATCCAGTAATTCCTCACAGAAGCATCCACCTCTTTAATTAATTCTGGCCTCACCGACACATAGATGGTACCCTCCTCAGGTTCATATGTCCGAGATTTACCCACCAAGGCGACATAACTCGGGGTATCCATATGGGCAAGATAGTCCAGTAGTTCTGGTTGATATTGACCAGCATAAAGCACAAACACACCCGTAGGATCTGACACATGAGCCCTGAGCATCTCTCCCTCACTTGAAAGATCTTCAACATTGGTAAGAACACCCACCACATAGAGACGATTCACCTTTGCCCCAAGTGGAGTAACAACATAAGAGGGATCCCTGTCTCCTTCCCCTTCCACCTTACAGGTCGTCTCATTGTATTCCCCCGCAAATAAACGCCAAGCTTGCTCCCTCATCATTCCTCTAACTCCTTTAATAAATCATTTGCCTGCTTCGTGATGTCCAATGAGAGCATATGGACAGTGTGCACCAAGAAAGTAAGACCAAACTCATCAGAAAAGGCATCACCCGTCACTTGTAAAGGTCGCGCGATAATGTTATCAATAATTTTATGTTCAATAAGTGCAGGGTTCATGACTTCTTCTGCAGTTTGCTTGCACTCATCCAAAGTCATACCCAAAATTTGTTCAGTACGTTCCCGATTGAACAAGGCATTAAGGGAACCAGTGCCATCATCCAAGATAGCCTTAATTCTTAAATCAGGAATACCCTGGACTTCCCCATGGGTACCACACATCCCATTTTTTAAAACCCTGTTACACTCTGGACAACGATAAATTAAACCAGAGTCTTTTATTACCTCTAGAACAGTTCCCTCTACCATCACGTCAGCACCACCACCTCGTTCAATAAGAATAGAAATGGAAACCAGCGATGTTCCTATATCTTGAAGAGGAAGCTTATCAGAATCCAATTTTTCAACCTGTGAATTCTCATCAAAGACAAGCTGTGGAGCTCCCCGCCAAGATTTTACATAACCATTAGTCACCGTGATTACATCATTCTCATTAAGACCAAAATCCTTCCACGAGGTATAGGGAATTTTCCCAGTTGTATCACCCATGATCCCCGAATAAATTTTTTTTTCTTTTCCGCGAGCGGTAACAATTTTTTCCTCCAAAGACAGTAAACGCGCCGTCACCTCCACATTTCCCATACCACCCCTAAGATCAATTATTTTCGCTGTTGCCGGTGAACGCACCACAGACTCTATGGTAGAGGGGTCAAGTTGCGTAACATCGGTTGACTCTGATAAATTAATTTGGGGCTCTTTCCGCCATTCTCTAGAATAAGCATTGGTAATCTGTATGACATCTCCTTTATTTATCTCAAAATCTTTCCATGAGGTAAAGGTCCGTGTCGCTGTTTCATCCCCCAAAAAACCATAAAAAATCTTCCTTTTTTCTCCCTTAACCTCTATTTCCTTAGGATTGATTGAGATAATCCGGCAAACAATATTGAGACCACGTTCATTTACCTGAACATCTTTAAGGTTTTTTTTCTGAGACACAATAAGAGTACCGCCATATTGCTTAATGAGAGTATTTTTTGCCTGATCTAAAGGAACACCATAACTAAGATATTCCTCTAATTTTTTTTTTAATTCAGATCTATCAATATCCTCATCTAGAGCATTGATGACATCATCTAAATCTGATTCAAAATTATTCTCCTCAACCATGTGCATTTTTGTATAAGGATGTCACTATATGAATGTTTACTCAAACGAAATTTTTGGTATCCGAAACACCCCACTATCTCTTCTCCATATCTTTTTTCCACCTTCAATAATTAAAGATTGATGATAAAGAGGACAGTCAATAACCAGTGTTTCAAACTCTCCACCTTCACCTGCAACATTCAAACCGTATTTCTCATGAAGACTAACCAGTTCCCTAATACAAGTATGATCAATCTCTCGCCCTAGCCAATCCTTACCTAAACCATCAGCAGCAACAGCAACAATAATAGCCCTGAAACCTGAATGCACCATATCCAAAAGGAGCATTTCTTGATTTTTATGCCAGAGAGGCATAAAGGATTTAATATCTAACTCCTCACATATCCCCTCAATACGAGTTCTCTGATATTCACTTGCTATGGTGCCACTTACTACTCCATCAACAGAGATACCTGAAAGTAAATGTTTCAAATCAGATAGTTCCTTTTCCTTTTCGCCATGTGTAGTTGCCATCACAAAGGGAATGCCAATATTTTTTGCAATATCAGGGATAAGATGGCTATTCACCCCATGAAACATCCATGAATCAGGAGGAGAAAGTATGGAGACCACATGAGAGATATGCCATCCATACTGCTGAGCAATATATAATGAATATAGGGAATCTTTCCCCCCCGAAAGAAGAACAGCAACCTTCAACACGGTACAGAGCAACTAATAATATAAAAAATTATTGAAAAAGGATTATACCTTGAAGCATTCAATGACGGAAAGTATAGTAAATACATACCACTAATTTTAAGTAAACAAATATGATGTTATACTGACCTAAGCAATGACCTGGAAAAAAAATTTCGTAGTGATGATGCTATGTTTAATTATTTTTGGGTTAAATGGACCCATCTACAGGCATACACATGCAAATACCGGACTAGATGCCAATCAACCACCTAGTGTTGACTTTACTTATATCCCTAATAATCCAACAGATATGGATTTAGTACAGTTCCAGGATAATTCATTTGATCCTGATGGATGGATTGTCGCATGGATTTGGTATTTTGGTGATGGAAATAGTTCAATACTTCAACACCCAAACCATAAATATTCTGACAATGAAATATTCAAAATCTCTCTCACAGTTATTGATAATAATGGAACACTTAACACAACAACAAAAACAATAACCATCCTAAATGTTCCCCCTGTGGCAAACTGTGGAGATGATAGATACGTAAATCAGCATGTACTACACCTGAATGCTTCCCAATCATATGATAGTGATGGAGAAATCATTAATTACACCTGGGTTATTAATGAAAACCAGCGATATTATGGAAAAAATATCAATTACAGCTTTTATGATGATGGAACCTATAACGTTTCCTTGACAGTTACCGACAATGACGGTGAGAATGATTCTGATAATTGTACATTAATAGTTGATACACAGCCCCCTGTCACCTACATGACAATAACCGGGGAAAAGGGTGCTAATAATTGGTATATCGAAAATGTTACTGTTGTATTAAATACAAAAGATGAAACCTCAGGAATAAAACACATAAAATATAAACTAGATAATAGTATTTGGTATAGATACAGCAAGCCCTTTAATATTAGTCTCCAGGGAAAACATACTTTGTCATACTATACCATGGACAACGCCCTTAACACTGAAGGAGAAAAATTGGTCAGCATAAATATTGATAAGACCAATCCGTATGTTAAAATTATTCAACCCAAGGAGAATTATTTATATCTCCTCAATAGGATTAAATGGCCTCTTCCTGAAAATACTGTACTCATTGGCCCGGTACTGGTAAAGATTGAGGCAAGAGATAAAGAGGCAGGTATCGAAAGAGTGGAATTTTATATAGATAATACACTTAGCTGTCTTACTGAAAAACCACCCTACAGCTGGGCCTGGGATGAAACAATCCTTGGTCACTGTAAATTGAGGACCATACTCTATGATAAATCTGGTCGACAGAGCAGCAATGAATTATATCTTATAGCCCTTATATTTTGATTCTGGCTCGAAACCAAAGGAAGACACTGGTAGTTCTTTATCGCTAAATTAATGGCACGCTATAACTACAACAACTTTTTTTATTTATACTAGGGAATATTAATCAAAATAGATACAACCTATATTAATGGTGATATAAAGAAATGATAGAATGTTCAATAAGACCCTTATCTTGTATTAACCAAAAAGAAAACTTTTGAAAAAAGAGACCTGAAAAATATCATGTTAACAATTAGATGTTCACAATGTAAAGGCAAACTTTTTAGATACATCAAGATAGGTAAAGGGAGAATATGACGGTGTTATAAAGATAGAATCATGGAGGATTTTTGTATCTACAAAGGGAACAAAGTCGAATGCACCTGTGGAAATCATATTGGCACACACAGGGATAAATGGATAAAAATGAAACAAAATGCCTTTTATTATTCAGGCACTAAAAACTAGAAGGACGGTCTTAATAGTGCAGTTATGGACCAAAGAGAGACACATTGGTAATTCAAGGGAAAATACTTATATGATGATAACGGATTGAAAAAAGAGGATATGTAACAATGGTAAAATATCATAAAATAATGGGAATACTGTGCCTATTCTTGTTACTTTTGAGTACCGGATGTTTAGAAAACGGGGATGAGAATCAAATCGTAATGACATTTGGCGAACTGGTCAATGACTATGACCGGGAATTAGATGAGGAAACAAATACTCTCCATGAGTATTTTTTGACCCTTGATGATGGTAACACCATCATTATTAAGGATACCATAAATGACATCATATATAGGGAAGAGTCTAATGATACAGGTATAGAATTCATGTCTTTTTTAGATGAAAGATTTTCCATAAATGGGGATATTACAAATGAATTTATGAAAGGGGATGATATTGAAATAAAACTACATATTATTTCTGTAAACTATACAAAACAAGATACCACTACAGGTGAGATATGGACGTTTAACCGTGAAACTCTCCAGGAGGGCTGGGATTCCAAAAATAATGCCTTTGTACCAATACCCCAGAGATATATTCATCATGCCAGCCATGAAAATGAAAAAAAGATAATGACTTTCCAGGGATTCATTGAGGGATATAATCAGACCTATAACAACGAGTCTAAAAAAATCATGTATGATTTTCTATTCCTTGATGAGGGTGACACCCTTCTTATTTGGGATACACTAGATAATATTACCTATGGAGAAGCAAATGGCTATACAAGTATCGGATTTGTCTCTATTCCAGGAACGAGTTTCCGTATCCAGGGAGACATAACAGATGACTATAAAAAAGGAGACGATATTGAAATAGAACTGCATATTATCAAGACTAGTTTTACCGAAATGAATCCTTATACTAATGAGACATGGACCTATGAGATTGAAACATTTAAGGAAATATGGGATGATGAGAACAGGATATACATTCCACTGCCCCAAAAATACATCCGCCACAGATAAAAAGTCTTCATATTAAATATTCCTCGAAAATAGAAACTAGGAATACAACAAAAAAAAAAATTTGTGAAACAAGACAAGTCATGACAGCAATCTGTAAGGGAAAGAAACAAAGAGGCTTAAAGGCATTATTGCCAATAGTGTTATGTTGTGTCTTTGCCTTAGTATCAGGGTGCCTATTAATGGAAAATAAAAAGAATGATGATATTGAAAATCCTGTCCTTGAGATAACGGCAAATCCAGTAATGGGCATCATGCCACTAAATGTATCTTTTTCTATAACCACAACAAGAGATAAGGTAGCGATCGATTCATATTTCTGGGATTTTGATGACGACACTATATCTATGACTGAAAAACCTTCGCACTTTTTTTCATTACCCGGCGATTATGCGGTAAAACTCACAGTAACATTTACTGATAGTACTTCTTTATCTGATACAGTTATAATATCAGTGTATGACAAAAGCCAATTTTATGGCATCTGGCATTATACTGAAGGGGAAGGAGACTATGAATCTATCACATTCTATCCAAATGAAACAATCAATATAACAACACAGAAAACAGGGATAAGCTATGCCGGAACTTACAAGATAATCAATGAAACAATTAAACTAGATATAGATCAACTTCATGAATACGTAAGCTATTTTTATGAAATAAATGCCAGTAATAAATTGACATTGATAAATAAAAAAAATCGAGAAAGTGCAGTATATACAAAAGAGAGGAACAATATTTATACCCTCTATGTGGGCGGTACTGGAGAGGGTAATTATTCAAAAATTCAAGAGGCCATAGATAAGGCATGGTACGGTGACAGGATTCATGTATATGAAGGAATTTATGCTGAAAATCTCATCATCACTAAATCAATAAATCTAGTGGGTGCAACGGAAAAAAAGCCAATTATTGATGGAGGGAATAATGGTCACGTTATTGAAGTTTGTGCCAAGACGGTGAACATAAGCAATTTTACCATCAGGAATAGTTCTTCATCTTCTCCTTCTTCTGGTATTAAAATATGTTCTTGTTCCCAGGTACATATTGATACTTGCCAGTTGACAGAGAATTTTTTTGGTCTATGGCTATATAAGGCAACAAGAAACAAAATCACAAATTGTACTATTGAATACAACAAAGGCGATGGAATCATGATTAATGAAGTCAGTAGCGAAAATGAGATATCACAGTGTATAATCACCCATAATGATAGAAATGGTATAAAACTTTGTTGTGGCAGCAATTTTAATAGCATCATCTGGTGTACTATCTCGGAAAATAAAGGTATTGGAACAAGTATACAAGCCCAGGGGAACATCATAGCCTATAACAATTTTATTAACAATAATCTGAGTGCCTATGGCCATGGCATAAATTTTTGGGACGATGGAAATCAAGGTAACTATTGGTCTGATTTTGATGAACCAAATGAGGGGGCATATGATCAAAATAAAGATAACGTGATTGATACACCCTATACCCAAATAGGAGAAAACAATCAAGACCAGTATCCCTTGTCTAAGCCCCTAGATATAAAAAGAAAGTGAATCGAAACACTCCTCACTTGTTACCCTGTTTCTGCCACCCAAGAGAGTGAATGTAAAAATAAGATATGAACTATATCTTATATGAAGGATAGGTTGGTTTATAAAAGAATGAAAAATAAAATAATTTTAGTAAAATATCATCCTGTCTAAAGGGATATCTCCCACCAAAGACCGGGGTAAAAGATATCCTAATGCCTCTATCCACAAGAAACATGTTTACAAAATGAGACAACACCTGTATCTGTATTTTTTTCTTCACCAAAAGATCAAAATATTGTGATTAATGATCTTACTTGAATACTCTCTATATCGCCATGTGATGATAATGGCTTTTATAAATCAGGTTATAAAAACTCTGGGGAGGAAG
The DNA here is from genome assembly GCA_002502685.1 of Euryarchaeota archaeon UBA202. Lineage (GTDB taxonomy): Archaea > Thermoplasmatota > E2 > UBA202 > UBA202 > UBA202. Next base: position 44,482 of record DAQA01000008.1, on the reverse strand, counting down.
GAAGGTCAGATAAAAATTTTTGAAAAGATGGAGGCCATTTTTTAGGATCTATACCTTTTTGGGCCAAAAAAGCTGTCGTCCATCGCTCCAATCCTATACCTGAACAGCCTGACCAAAGGATGCTTTTTTGTGTTTTGATATTAAAGGCCCGGATATATTTTTCTCCCACTATTGACACATTTTGAAGCTCCAGCCAGGGTGTGTCTCTATCTCCACGATAGGGAAGCCATGCTTCAAAATCTATGGTGCCAGCATTAGGTTCTTCTTCAATGATTTGACCAGCCTGTTGAAGATAAAAAGGGGTTACTTGGGCCATTCTCCATTCAAGATCCATTATGTCATTGAATACCATTCGATATTTTTCAATAAGTTTTTCTTTGATATCTAAAAGTTGATTCTTGGTTCCAATATAGACAATCTCAATTCGATGAAACTCATCAACGCGCTCGATGCCGTGTCGACCACCGGATTCATATCTGGCCGAGGGCACAGAACGATCATAGAGTAATAAGGGTAAAGAAGATTCCGCTATAGTTTTTCCTGAAAAGGACCAATAGATATTGGGGCACTGGGCATAGCATATCCCTGCTTTGGGTGTGCTTATCATTTGTGAAAATTCTTTTATAGGAATCTCTTTTTTTATTTTCAGTAAATCTATAAATGTCTCCCATTTTTTTACGTCCCGGGTGACAGGCTCAGATATATAGTAAATCTCCCCTGGCATTCCTTCAAGATGACCAGTTTTAAGCCAGGTGGTGAGAGGAACATGCATGGAGGGAATAACTTCTTGAAAATTGAGAGGCTGAAGAACTTTTTCAATGGCGATTTGTGCCATGGCACACATGATGGCAGCTGCAGGTGGACGAAAAAACCATTTTCCTTTTGTTGGACCCTGTTCGATCCATCCGAGATGGGATAACGCCTCTGTGGGATCCTTAAACCATAGGGGTTTTTTTTGCGAACTCTCCCAGAGAAGTTTCCAATCCTCTTTTTTTCCCTTATATCTTTGAAAGTGTGCTTTTTCTCGTACCAGATTGATCATGCGGTCAATGTAGTTTTGGGTAAGAAATTCTTCATCTTTATCTTGAATCCGTAGACTAACTGTTTTTTTTTTAATGTCAATCTGGGCGAAGGGTATCTTTATCTCTTCAAGGGGGATGGTATCTAGGTCAAAAAGGATATGATAGTCATCAAGTTTTATTCCCCGTAGCCCTAGGTGATTCTTTTTACCCAATAATGTATCCAATTTTTTTTTTAATTGTAAAAGATAGACATGGGCTCTAATAACATCCCGTGATAGAAGATGAAGAGAAAGTTTGTTATCTTCAATAAGCCAGGACTGTATATGAAATTTTTCAGGATTAGACTTATTTGCCTCTTGGACAAAATCAGTGAGTGGCTCCCGGGCGTCATTAAGGGATTTATTGAATAGGAGAGTACACTTCAAATCAAATTCCATAGGACCACATATCCGTATTTCATTTAAGGCATTATCGCCACTTGTTCAGCAACCGTTAAGCAAGACAAGAAATCATTTAGAGTATGCAGGATCGAGGGGATGGATAATCCTGTAATCTCCACTTCTATTTGTTTTCCCCTAATCCAGGATTTTAGAAAATTTTGGTTATCTATTTGAAGAGATTGATAAATAACCCGGGCATTTTGAATGGTTGGATATTCAAATATGAATCTACACTGTATTTTCATCCTAAGGATTGTTATATGTCATAGAACAGTTTAAGTTTTTTTATAATCTAAAATATCAACATACATCGTAATATCCGTATGAAAAAATAATTTACAATAAATAAGTGATGATGGTACAAAGAAGTATTTATTAAAAAATTATAAATTTGAGAGAAAGATATCTAATCCTTTATGAAGATAATCTATGGTATCTGTTCATGGGGATTAGGTCATGCAACACGTTCCCTGCCAGTAATTCGAAAATTAATCCAGGAAGAGAATGATGTAACCATAATCTCCAACGGCCGTTCATTACAGTTACTCCAACGGGAGTTAGGAGAAACCGCACAATATCTAGATATACCCGATTACCCCCTACTGATTTCGAATAGTGCTTCACAGCTGATTGCTAAAAGTTTGATTTATTGGCCGTTATTTCTCAAAAGAATTCAGGCAGGTCTAGCGAAGGTAACAAAGATGGTGAAAAATGGCCAATATGACCTTATTTTCTCAGATGGACGATATGATATCTATAATACAAAAATACCCTCTTTTTTTATCTCTCATCAAATCAGGATTATGAACCCTCTTAGAATCACGTTTTTTGAATGGGGGAGCGAGTTATTTAACAAATTTTTCTTTAAACGATTCTGCGGGGTACTAATCCCAGATAATAGATACAATAGTTTTTCAGGGGATTTATCCCACAATCTAAAACTTATTGATGAAGAAAAACTTTTCTATGTGGGTCTATTATCTGACTTTAAAAAGAAAGATAGTGTAAAGGATATTGATTATTTCATATCCCTTTCTGGGCCAGAACCCCAAAGGACATTATTGGAAAAAACAATACTCTCCCAGATAACTGATCTTACGGGAAATATTGTGATCACACTGGGAAAAACTGAGGAACAAAAAGAAATGATGCAGGACAACCTTCAGATATATTCCTTTTTAACCAAGGAAAATCGGGAGATACTAATGAATAAGGCAAAAATGGTTATTTCACGCTCAGGATATTCCACTATCATGGATTTAGCCATATTGGGCACAAAGGCTTTAATGATCCCTACACCAGGACAAATAGAACAAGAATATCTAGCTAGTTATCTAGAAAGACAGGAAATATTTTATTCAATCAATCAAAAAAAACTTCAATTGAAAAAAAACACAGAAACAGCAAAAAAAACAAAAGGAGTAAATCATAAATATAGTGTAGAAAAAACCATTGAAAACATCATGGACGTGATAACAAACCAAAAAACAAGCCCTTTTCGATAAAAGGCTATATTTACTTTACCCACAAACAAAAAAAAGAGGAGAGGAAGGAGGAAAAAATAGGAGAAGAAAATAAAAAGCACAGTCATAGTAATAAAGGTAAAAAAAAAATCAGGGAAACATGTTCCCTTTCAAGAAAAAAAAAATCAAACAAAAGAAAAATATTTAATTAAAAGGTACCACAGCGACCGTGAAAATAAAAACTATCCTAAAAATCATCATTAGCCTTCTATTAATCCTCTTTATAGTTTATAATGTGGGCATGGAAAAGGTATGGGATCAATTCTCCCATATGAAATTTCACCTGGTGCTCATAGCTATCGCCCTCGATGCCCTTGGGGTCGTCATAAGTGCCAAAAAATGGCAGATTTTGCTGGAATCCAAACTCATCCATGTACCCTATGCACGTATCTTAAAACACTACTACATCGGGGTTTTTTTCAATGCTTTTTTACCCACCACGATAGGGGGTGACGCCGTAAAATCCTATTATCTATCCAAGGAACTAGATAAACGAATCGAGGCACTTTCCTCGATAATAATGGAAAGATTAACTGGATTAATTGCCATAGTGTCCATTGGCGCTTGCGCAATACTTGTGGGTTATACTCTTATTCCCCGTGACGCATTTGTTATAGCAACTCTTGTTGTCATACCAGGACCACTTTTGTTGATGGTGCTCATTTTTAAGTTCAATGCGATTGAAAAAATTATATCCCGACCATTTTTTTCCCGGTTTCCCAATATAACAGATATTATTCGTGATGCTAACATATCTTTACGGGAATATAGCAGCAATAAATATATTCTATCTATTTCCCTTATGATATCATTTCTGTATCACATCCTATTAATCTTTATTAATTATGTGTTGGCACTGGCACTGGGATTAGATATTGAGATATTCTATTTTTTCATATTTGTCCCGGTAACAGAAATATTAATTCTTCTCCCAATCACAATTCAAGGTTTTGGGGTTCGATCAGGATCATATGTCACCCTTTTTTCCCAAGTGGGCATCCCCTCCCCTAGCGCATTTGCCCTGGGTTTCTCAATGCAAATGGTTAAAGTAATAGGGAACATCATAGGAGGCATTGTCTATGCAATGTCCAACGTAAGAGAAGATCAAGTCGGGAAGAAACACTGAGTATGAAAGTGATGGAAAGAATTAATGGCTGGTCCACCAAAAAGAAAATTCTGATCCTAATTTGTCTCACCATTATAATTCATACCGCCCTCATCATTATCGATACATATGGAGTATCACAAACGACAATTTTTGGTGAGCAAAGCAAAATCAAATGCGATCTGTACCGCTATGCGTCAAGAGCCGAAACTATTCTCAGAGGGGACTTGTTATATCGTGATATTCATACAGAAACACCCCCTCTTATTTCATATTTATTTATTATCCCCACCGCATTTTCATCCAGTGCGTTATCCTTCCAGATTTTCCTCAGCTTCTTTAATCTCTGTACCATCCTTCTTTTATTTTTTGCATTAAAGGACACTGATGAAAACCTCGCTTTTATATCCAGCCTTCTTTATTTATTCATACCATTAACGACAGACACCGCCGTTTTTGTTATACAAGATGAACCCATTGTTGCCTTCTTTTTTCTTCTCCCTGTGGTCTTAATGAGATGGGAAAAAAGAACGTATGCCGCAGTAATTATAGGCTTGGGGGTCTGGATAAAGGCTTTTCCTCTTCTCTTATTACCGATTCTTTTAATCAAGGATAACACACAGAAGGAAAGACTGCTGCATCTGGGAATTGTGAGCGCTCTTTCTTTATTGATCATACTTCCCTATATTGTTTTGTGTCCTGATGAATTTCTCGAATTTTTGCGTTTTTATATTGTGGGTAAAGACGGAGTGAAAGGAATTAGTTTTTGGAGATTTGGTGTCTATGAATTTTTGGGAAATGGAGGAAGAATTTCATTGGCCATTTTGGTAGGGGGAATGGGTGTGGTGTATGCGTGGTTATACAAAGCTAAAAAAAGTGTATGGAAATCCTGTCTCATTGTCCTGCTGGCCTTTTTTGTCCTCTATAGAAAAATACATTCTAATTATTTTTTATATCCTCTCGCTCTTCTGACACCTTTCCATTTTATGGACAAGGGGATACGATGGAGGATGTGGGCCATGATTGCAGTGGTGATTTCCCTACAGCCCTATGCGGGCTCCCTTGGTTTAGATATCTTTCCTTTTATTCCCGTGATACTTTCCCTGGTATTGATTGTTCTTCTTATTTCCCTGATTCATAAGACAGTTAAAACACCATCGGATATACCTGATTATTCAACTATTTCCTTTATTTCAAAATGATGGTTCTGCGAAGATGCAAAATAGTTGCGGGTCATCATTTCTGCTAGGAACCCAAACATGGTCAATTGAACTCCGAGTATCATTAATAACAAGGCCAATAATAAGAGAGGACGATTGGATAATTCCTCTGAAAAGAAAAATTTCATGATGACAAGATATAATGCCATAAAAAAACCACCAAAAAAAGATAACAGGCCAACGCCCCCAAAAAAATGAAGAGGATTGGTGGAGAAATTTGACCAAAATTTAAAATTCACCAAGTCAAAGAATCCTTTCACTAGGCGTGTTGCTCCATACTTTGTTTCCCCATTTTTGCGCGGATGATGATGTACTTTTAGTTCAGTGACTGAAAATCCGTGCCATGCAACCACTGCAGGGATATAGCGATGCATTTCTCCATATAGTTCAATATCTTTTATGGCCTCTTTTTTATAGGCTTTGAGGGTGCATCCAAAATCATGTAGCATTACCCCGGTGAGACGACGAGCCAACCAATTGGAAAATTTGGAAAAGATTCGTTTACTAAATGAGTCATGACGATGAAATCTCCATCCACTAACAACATCATATCCCTCCTGTATTTTCTCAATTAAGAGAGGGATATCAGAGGGGTCATTTTGCAAATCTCCATCTATGGTAATGATATAGTCACCGTGCGCAAAGTCAAAACCAGCTCGTAATGCCGGTGTTTGACCAAAATTTTTTCTAAAACGAAGACATTTTATTTTTTTATCATGGGTATGTAATTCCTTGATTTGAGAGAAGGTAGAATCCGTGCTGCCGTCGTCAACAAAAATTATTTCATAGTCCCCTATTTTTTTCATTACGGATGTCAATGATTGATACAGAGGCTGGATATTGGTTTCTTCGTTAAAGACCGGTATCACCACTGAATACATGATGCAGTGGAAGATAGTTACGATACTAAAGCTTTATCGTATATGTTTAATATGGAAGATGGAATTCAAAGTATGGCCAAAATTCTCATCACTGGGGGAGCAGGTTTCATTGGTTCTCATCTGGCTAGAAAATTACTTGATTTAAATAATGATATAATAATATTTGATAATCTAGATTCTTTTTATTCCGAGGAATTAAAAAGAAAAAATCTTGAAAGTATTGCTCCATCTGATAAGTATGTATTCATAAGAGGGGATATTAGAGATTATACTACAGTATGTACCGCCCTTGATGATGTCCAGGTAATTATTCATGAAGCTGCCCAGCCAGGAATACGGGCCTCATTAGAAGATCCAATGAAAACCCATGAAGTAAATATTTCAGGGACACTAAATGTTCTTCGTGCCGCAGTGGCAAATAATGTTAAACGGGTGGTTATTGCTTCTTCGTCATCTGTTTATGGGGACACAAACGAGTTACCCTATACAGAAGAAGAGCACCCTCAACCTCTCTCACCCTATGGGGTCAGCAAACTTGCCGGTGATCACTATGCAAAGGTGTTCAATGAGGTGTATGGTCTCTCTACGGTCTCCTTGAGATATTTCTCTGTCTATGGCCCAAGAATACGACCGGATTTGGTACTTCCAATTTTTACAAAAGCATTGGTACATAATAAAAAAGTAAAGATTTTTGGGGATGGAGAACAAAGCAGAGATTTTACCTATATTGATGATATCGTTGATGGAACACTTAGGGCCATGACAAAAAACAATATTGATGGAGAAATTTTTAATATTGCCTCAGGTGAAAGAATCACTATAAACAAGCTCTATACGCTACTTGGTGAATTAGTGGATAGAAAAATTACCCCAATCCATGAAAAAGAAAAGAAAGGAGAAGCACGTCATACACACGCAAATATCAATAAGGCAAGAAAACATCTTGGCTATAAACCACGATATAACATAAAACAGGGCCTGAAAAAATTTATTGAATGGTATCAGGATAACACCTTTTACCTATCCTAACAGAAATAACAAAGGGATTTAGGTAGATAACAATATTTTTTAAAGGACTAGCTAAGGATTGCCTTCTTTTTTTGTATAAGGAGATGCCATCTGTTCAGCAGATTGCTGTGTATACCCGTCTTACTAGATACACTCTCTTTTTTATATCTCTCTAAACACAAAAAGCTTTTCAGAAAAAAAACAGATAGATAAGCATATAATACCGATGAGTAGCGGAGGTTTATGTTAAGGGGATAAAAGGGATCTATATACCTTTTCATATTCAGAGCTTACAAAATCCATTGTGTGATGTTGAACAATCTCTAAACTTTTTTTACCCATGATACACCGTAAATGGTCATTTTGCAGTAGATGTATGACCTGGTGTGCCAGCTGCTGACTGTCCCCCGAGTCAAAGAGTAAACCATTGTCCGGGGTCACAAGCTCAGGAACTGCCCCTTTATTGACTGCCACAACAGGTAAACCTGAAGCTAATGCCTCTAATGTAACGATACTTTGAAGTTCCGCTTCAGACGGCATCACAAAAAGATTCGCAAGTGAATAGATATTGGGAAAATCTTCATCAGGTAAGAAAGAAATAAAACTAGTATGTTGCTCTACCTTGATTTGCTTTGTTAAGGCAATAAGAAAGTTACGATATTTCCCCCCTGAACCTACAAAGAGAAAATGTGCATCAACACTTTGTAACACCAACGGGATAGCTTTAATGAAAACATCCAGGTTTTTCTCCTCATTGATTCTGCCGGTATACAGTACAATTGGCTTATCGGGAATGCTAAATTGCTTCCGTAAATAGGCGCCATCATTAGATGGAGTGAATCTTTGAATATCTATACCATTGGATATGGGGGCAATATGTACCTGCAAACCATGCTCCTGAAACATGTCCGCCCCTGTCCGTGTGGGCACCACTGTATGGCTACATTGATTAAAAAACCAAATCAGCCATTTCCATGCATACGGCTCCAAGAATTCATAACTTTTTTTATGAAGAAAGGGAGCTAACATGTTTTGAGGGAGAATGTGTATTGATCCCACAAAGGGTATGTTTTTTTTTCTAGCGATATGAAGAGCAGAAAGACTATTGGGATAGGGAGAACACGCATTGATTATATCAGGATGAAAGGATTCAATAATTTTTTTTACTTGAAAATAGGGAAAAAATGAAAATTTATAGCGATTGCTCATATATCCTGGAAGCGTCAATCCCCGCAGCCTGCAAATAAGATAGCCATCATCTCTTTCACAGTAATTAACAAAACGATTACCTGGGGCAATAACTCTAACATCATGCCCCTTTTTTAGCAGTTTTTTTACAAGATTCCTTTGGGCTATAGCTCCCCCATCAATATTGGGATAGTAGGATTCCGTTGTAAACAAGATTTTCACTTTTCTTCATCCACTTTATTATTTAAAAAGATAAGGACTAAATGACGATATAATGGACAAAGGAGAGGAAAAGGCATCCGTGGCAAAATATTGATACCAACCACAACTCCGTGAACACTTTTTCATTTCATCGCGCGCACCAATAGCTTCTGGGGATTGCAAGAACTCTAAGAAAGACCCCTCTGTAAAACTATATAACCGTTTGCCTATGGTGCGACAGGGATAAAAAAGACCCCCGTCAGAATCAATAATGATTGATGAGGGGGAACAACCATGATTTTTAGTGATGTTGTCCAGAAAGACACGCGGAGTGGTAAGGGTATTTTTATATTTCTTTTTTAACTCCAGTATCTTTTCTCGAAAGAGAAGAGGATTAGGATAGTAATCCTCAGTCCCTTTAAGATGGGTGGCAGGCATTACAACAGCGCGTACACCCGCCCGATATATTTTTCTAATTTTATCTTCGAGGACATCAAGGGTATCTGATGTGACGACAATTTGGATACAGATTTCCGATCCAAAACTATTGAACTCATCAAGGCGATCAAAAAATTCCAGATTGTTGTGACCCTCGTCAATACTGATATGGAGATAATCAATGTATTTGCAATATTCCTCCATGGGTCGTTTATCAATTAAATGCCCATTTGTGGTAAAAAAAAGATAAAAAGGTTGTGCATATGCATATTTTAAAATCTCACCTAAATCCTTTCTCATCAAAGGATCCCCACCCTCAAGACTCACCACAGCTATACTGGACTGACCAAGCTGATGCAATACCTGATAAACACCTTCTGTTGAAAGATCGGGAATATTCTCCTTCCAGACGTTACAAAACTTGCATCTCAATCCACATTTATGGGTTATCTTAAAGGAGGCATAAAAAGGATAAATATTTTCCCGGTTGAGATAATTAGATAGTGCATACTTAGCAATGAGAAAATATTTGGATAAGGACAAGAGTCTCATGGATATACAAACACAAGGACCCTAAAGAAGTTATCACAGATAAATTTTATCCCCCCTCCCTTCTCCTCATAAAATAGTATCCAAGAATCAATAATATATCCTAAAAAAAAAAAACAAATAAAATAATTACTGTTGTCCCCCTAGATTGTAAATACGATAGCTGTTTAGTTCATGTTATATAAGGGATGCACAGATTATGCAAGATAGTATAAGAGGGAAAAATAAAAAATAAAGAACAGAAATTTAAGGGGGGTATTTATTTTAGATAATCTATCCTGTAGTGTCTATTCATCCAACCAGTACGCAAAAGACCACGAGAGATGAACTAACAAAAAAAGGAGAACTGTATCCATTTTTTTTTAATGCCTTATTATCTCACAATAATAAAAGATATAATTATGAAAGAATTTAAAAAAAACATGTAGATATGAAAGAAAAGATAATTTTTTACCGGAAAAAAGATATATTGTTTTAAAAATAACACCTGGTGTGAAAAAGACTGAAAAGAAAAACACCAAAAGAAAAATATCAATTGCATTAAGCCTAGTACTCAGCTTTGCAATTATTATTATTATCCTAAAATTTACAATAAATAAAGATACCTTTACCTATCTTTCCCAAGAAAAAATACGATATGAATTCTTTATAGTAGCCATATGCCTAAGTATACTTTACTGGGTTATATGGGCACTACGACTAAAAATATTAAGTTCAGCATTAGACCATCACGTCAAAATTAGCTTATGGGAACACATCAAAATCATAATAGCAAGTCTATTTATCGCAGGCATCACACCCTCAAGCGCGGGCGGAGAACCAATACGTATACATCTATTGCATAAAAACGGTATGAGTACCGGAGGGGCAACAGCCACAGTAATGACTGAGCGTTTGCTTGATGCCATATTTATCTTGGGGTGTGTCCCCTTTGCATTCTTTGTATACAAGAATCTTATCGAGGTAGAAGCTGTCAAAATTGGTCTGTATCTAGGAATTGCTTTTTTTATTGCCTTAATATTAATCTTTATCTATGCCATAAAAAATCCACAGAAATTAAAATCATTCCTCATTTTTATTGCCAAAAAAGCACATAGATTTATTCCCACAACAAAATGGAAAAAAGAAACTCATCTCATAGAAAAAATAACCCATGAAGTAGACAATTTTCACCAAAGTATGCTTTTTTTTAGAAAAGAACGAAAAAAAGAATTTATGATTGGCGGGATAGTAACCATATTGTTTTGGTCCACCGGTTTCCTTGTACCTTCAATGCTCCTACTGGGCATGGGACTAAAACCCTTTCTCATAGAATCATACTGCGCCCAGGTTTTATTAGTAATATGTATATTGATACCCACAACACCTGGAAGCAGCGGTGTGGCTGAGGCTAGCACCGCGTTTCTTTACGCTCCTCTTATTAACCAATCTCTTCTGGGTATCTTTATTTTACTTTTTAGGTTTATCACGTATCATCTAAATCTGCTTGTGGGAGGCTTGTTTCTGTATAAAATCTTCAAATGATAACGCGATCATCTCGGGGTATCTGTGTAAGGATGGATAAAAGCTGGGGAGCTACCTGGATAGATTGAATATTTTCCGTGATGTTTGAAGGATCAAGCACACCTTTTTCCGTTAGAAACTTATCAATGTGTGACAAAGGAGTTATGTCAAAATAAAAATTTTTCACCTCAATATCCCCCGGGGGATTTTCCCACACTTCATGGTGATCTCTTAAAGAAATAGGAAATGAGTAAGGACAGAGTTTATGAAGTGATGTAGCAGCATACACAGGGATACCCTGTTCTGTTGCCACATTGGCTATGCCCATTGTCCCAATTTTATTGACCACGCCAAGAGGGGTCACAGCATCAGCTCCGAATAAGACACATTCTGCCTTTTGGAGAAGAGAAAAAATAGCGGTATCCACAACTAAGGTCACCGTGGCTCCAGATGAAGCCAGTTCACTTGCTAATCGCCTACCTTCATTAAGGGGACGTGATTCAGTACAAATAACATGAAGGCCCTGACCAATCTTTGTAAGAATCTGGAGAACAATGGAACTGCGACTATGGGTGACAATACATGAATTCTCTGATAATAACTCAACTGCATAGCGCAAAATGCTATCCGTGCAATCATAGTGAGTAAAACATGTGGTAAGTGACTCTTTTATCTCCTTTATTGATTCCTCCGCATTCGATATATGGAGGATATCATTTGATAGATTAAAAAGAGAAGCCATGGAAGGTTGTGCTTGAGCAAGCTGGATACAAAGGGTGGTAAGTTTGTCACGAAATGAAGCTAATGAGCCATCGTGAGTATGGCCAATAAAGTAAGTAAAGGCTTCTAATGCCTTTGCTTCAATTTCGGTTGCACCGGATAGTTTTTCTTTGGATAGGGCTTTAATTGTCTTCAATGTTTGGTCATACAACATAGAATGTGATATAGCGTTTAATGCATAAAGCATTTAAGAAAAAACGCTATATAGCCTGTTGATGCCCTGGTAGTGTAGTGGTCTATCATGCGGGCCTGTCGTAGAGCCTCACCAGTGGATGGATAGGGAGGTTGCTACAGATAGCCCGCGACTCGGGTTCAAATCCCGACCGGGGCGCTAAGTCAAAAAAACTGAATTAAGTTAAGCCATAAATAAATCGTTCGTAAGGCCTAAAAAAAATACTAGGGTGATACAAAGATAAACATATACAAATCGAGGAATACTTACAAAAAACTATCAGGAAATACAGTTTATCTATGATAGTTATCTCAGTAGGGTAACATTAAAAAAACAGATGGAAACCAGATTTAAATATTAAACAGTATTAATATTCGTTGACAAAAGAAATATAAAAAAATAATTATAGGGAAAGTTTGCTACTAAAAAAAATTAATACATAAAACCAAAAAAAATACCCCTTCCCAATAAAAAAAAATCACACACAGATAAATAGTATACATGACTAAGACTAATGGATTGCTGAAGAAAATCACCCAACACGACGAAAGATACCTGATTATAGCCATTTTTTTATGCGCATTTGTCCTCCGGTTAATTTCTTTATTACTCGCACAAACACATGATATCGATTTTTTCCGTTTTGTTGAACGATCATCAATGGTAATAAATGGTGAAATGTCATACCAGGATTTCGGGGATCCAAAACCTTTGTGGACCTATACTTTGGCTGCTTGGTTATATCTATTTGGAGTCAAGGAGTTTAATGCAAGCTTATTATTGATCTTTGTGGATCTTCTAGGAGCATTGGTATTGCTATTTATTGGAAAAAAGATATTTGGTGAAAAACATGGATTAATGCCCTTTCTATTATATTTATTTCTTCCCTTCACAATTCTGTTCACCAGCGCGGAAGGGAAAATGGATGTATTTCCAATATTATTTGTCCTTCTCTCTTTCCTATGTCTTTTAAAAAAGAAGTATCTTTTGTCATCAATTTTTTTAGGTATCGGAATTGGCTATAAATATCTAGCCGGGTTATGCTTAATCCCTTTCCTTTTTTATATCCTGAAGAGAAAAAATTTTTCAGCCACCTTAAAATATGCATTTGTATGTGGTCTATCAGTCTTTTTCATAACACTGCCCTTTATTCTACTATCACCAACAAAATTCATTGAAGATACATTGCTTTTTTTTATAACTCGGGAGAATACAGGATACGCTTTTTATCATCCATATAATTTTTTACCTTATTTTGTGCCTCTAATAATAATTCTAATTGGAATATGTTTGGTGATAATCAATGGCGCCAAAATAAAAAAATTTTCTTATAATGATCTTATCCCATTGACATTTTTTTTGATTATGGTTACGAATCTTTTGAATAGAGTGTTATTCACTCAATATTTTTTGTATGCAATTCCCTTTCTTTGTCTAATCTTAACAAAATATGTTGTAGAAGGGAAAAAATGGATTTTTTTTATTGGGTGCTCCACGACATTCCCTCTTGCAATGGAATATTTAAACAATTTTGGGTTTGCTATCTCTGGAGGAAAAATTATTCTTGAGACAGTTGATAAAACTCCTTTTATTGGGGAGGAAATAAGTTTCATTGGTGATATAAGCCTGTTTACCTTTATTTGGGTTTGTGCCACAACCCTGTTTTTATTTATTATTTGGAATAGAGAATTAAGAAAAAATAATCGCTTTTCTTACTGCTGGCTTAGACCTAAAAAGAATTCCGAAAGTGGCAGTCCAACAAGTAAAACACATTAAAACCCCTTTCCCTGCATGCCTATTTTGACGTGTAAACTGAGAGCAAATACCGGAGAACAGTTCACTTCACCCAGTATAAAATAATATGTATAATATATTTAAAAAATTTTGATTTTTACCAATAACATTAAAAAATTATTCAAAAAAAATAGATAAGAATATAAAGAAGTTGTGTATAACTAAAAAAAACTGGAAAAATTATCAAGGAAGCTGAGGGTTAAGGAGGAGAAAAAAACCCTTTTTTTTAGCATGATTATCTATCTTCAATTAGATAGCGTTGGATCTAAAACTCTAGGGATTACTACCAGACCTTAGATGATATATTACTGAGGATAACACAAGTAAAATCCTAAGAGATCGAGTAAACTTGGATCCGCCTGAAGAACACGGAAAATATCCCGTATGCTATAAACATGTGATGTAACGACACCATCTTTAAAAAAATTGAGAATGTATCTAGAAAAAAATACCTCTGCCAACATATATATCCCCTGTGGAAAAATATTTAGAAGAACACCATCATATACTCTAGAATGAAACAAGTATATGCCATTATTTCCCTTGCCATTATCCTATGCCCCTTATTACTACAAGAAACTCCTCACCAGGGCCTTATGTCCTCCTCCAATGAGGATCCGGTACTTGATAAGATAGCAAAGGAGATAGTACTTGAAGGAGAAAGTGATTATATCATTCATTTTACCCAAGAGAAAAAATTCGAGGAACAAGAGATTATCTATCAGAATGTGACATTTAAAGAATTACGGGCTCTAGCAAGAGCACCGAGATGGATTCACTGGGACCTATTACATCAATATAGAGTGGTAAATGAGGAGGAATATGCAGACATCATCTTGAACGCTGAAAAAAGACAGGTGGATGAACTCGCTTTTTCCTTGGCTTGCTCTCCCTGGGGGCATCCTCCACCAATTGAGATAATAAAAGATAATGTCAATAGTTTGTACCATATCGATGAGTGTCTGGACTATGTTGATATTATTGATTGTGAGATGGAAGATGGGAATTATTATTCCACATTGCAATATACAATAAAAGAGGAAAACAAAGATAGAATCGTATTATGCCCAATGGAGATGTATTACTGGTTTGTTGTTGCTCCCAAAATAACAACTGAGGAGCCCTCCATGATTTATGATACCCATTGGAGGGACTATATCTTTAATCACAATGATTTAGGATACCCTCTTTTAAAAGAAAAACTGTCAGAAATCAACTATCTATGGGATGTGTGCTCATATCATCAACCAGCAAACAGAACGTGGTCTTGGAGCCAGCAGAACCATCCCACGGCAATTGAAGCAGTAAGTTACTGGATCGGAAAAACAATGCCCATTGAAGCGTATGGAAACCGACCTGTCCAGCCAAACATAATATCCCACGAACACAATGGATGGTGTGGCGAACTCCAACAGATAGCGATTGCCTCACTTCGCACTGCTCTGATACCCACCCGGGGGATTTGTGACTGGGGTGGTGACCACGTATGGAGGGAATTCTGGGAAAGAGGATGGCATCAGAATGACAACTGGTGGACTGATGGGGGAGGAGCTGTGGATATAACAGATGAATATAAATATGGATGGGGCAAGGATATCTCAACCCTGTTTGCCTGGATGGGGGATGACTCAATACGGGAAACAACATCGCGATATATTCATGAAACGGAACGAAAGAATGTCAAATTTAGTGTTGTTGACAGAAAAGGTAACCCCATAGACGGTGCGAGAGTGACCTCTTTGGTATTAGCACCGATAGATATCACTGGATTAAAGGGTGTTATTTGGGAAAGATTGGAAGAATTATGGGAAAGGGTTCCTGAATGGTTGAAATGTGAAATGATTCTTAGGATCTATCAACGATTGGAAGAAAAATGGCAAACCATTCCTGATTCAATTGAAGGGTTTTATCCCTCAATATGGAATTATACCAATGCCTATGGTGAATGTAGTCTGGGTATAGGGGAAAATCGTAGCTACCTATTTCTCATACAATATGACCAACTAAAAAAGATCTGGCAACCAGCAAAGTGGAACACCATGCGGATCATCTCTGAGGTTAACAAAAATTACACCTTTAAGATTCGATTCCCCTGCCAAGGCTCTAATATACTGAGCCACGTGGACAATATAAGGGAAAATGAGGAGTATTATTTTTCCATATCATTTTCTAGCCAGGGGTTCCAGAATCACAAAAATATTATGACAGATAATAGTGGAAAATATGAGGTATCAAGCATGGTGGAATGTTTTTGTGTAAATAAGGAAAACTTTGAACGATATAAGCAAGGGGAACAAGTAATTACCAATGGATACATCGATAAGAATCACGGAAAAATGACCATCCAAGCAGATAACCAAGATTGGTATATTGTTTTCAGGAATCCATCGTGTGTAACACATACAGTAATAAATTTCTCAGTTGAGGTAAGGGGATCAAGTGAAGAGGAATCCATTTGCCTACTTACAGCCCATAATGGACCCGGTGGCCTTCCAGTGTTTAATATTGGGGAAAAAATAGGGATACAGGGTTATTCTTCACAGAACGCAACCGTGAAAATCAATGATAAAAGCCAGGATGTAGAAAAAGGATCCTGGTTTATCACCTGGGATACAAACCACACCATGCCCGGTAACTACTCCGTGATTGCCAGTTGCAAAAACACCACGGACTGCCTATCAATTACCCTTGTCGATGCCTCTCCTCCCCGAATACAGATTATCAGTCCCATCAAGGGAGAGATCATAGAGAAAGGGATAACTACCATTTCTGGCGTATCCCGTGACGAGCATGGCGTCGCTCAAGTGACAATAGAAGCGGGGTCAACATACAAAGAAATACAAGAAAAATCGGTATGGGAGATAGAATGGGACACCACAAATATACCTCCAGGGGATTATAACCTCACAGTAACCGCAACCGATTACGAGGGCAATAAAATGACAAAAAGAATAGATGTGGTATTAAATGAGACCGGACACCACTGGTCACCACTCATTATGGATAGCTATCATCAGCCAACCAAACCCACAAACCAGAGTAACATCATTATCTTAGCTAATATTACACAGGATAGTCCCTTTGCCATTTCTACAGTGACCATCCACTACACCACAAATAACAAGCAAACAATACAGACACACAATATGTTTTTATACGCCGCTAACCCCATCCAGGATCGAAGTGACGAAGATCCCCTAAAAGACAAAAGCAATACACCAATATATGGAATTGAACTGGGACAATTCCCCAAGAATACAGTTATAGAATATTGGATTAATGCATATGACACTGCAAAAAATATACATCTATCACCCACATCCGCTATTACAGTGACATAAAGAACATTGAAAACCTATACACCATAAATAGGATGAATTATAGAAAAACAATAGATAATTTTTTTTATAAAGAATCACAGAGTCCAGTAGAAATTCAAAATAAAAAAAAGGAGAGTTAATAGAAATAAAATAAGAATGGAACAAATATTTCTCAAAAAAGATAATCTAAAAATAATCAATACGAGTTTGCCCCACAAAAGACGCAATGGTCTTCTCCTCTAATGCCCTTTGAATCCTATATACTTGATCATACATTTTTTTTTCTTTTCGAGTACTGCTCCAATAGGCAGCCTCATCCCGAGAGCCCTCCATAATTAAAATAGTTACGTTTCCAGGTACACCATCCCGAGCTGTGCGGCCCTTACGCTGAATATATCTAATAGCTGAAGGAACAGGCTCATAGAATAAAACAAGACTCGTGGCAGGTATATCTATCCCCTCCTCCCCGATACTGGTTGATACCAACACGTTATAGATTCCCTGTCGAAATGCATTAAGTGTTTTCTTTTGCTGCTCCTGACTCATACCTCCTTCCTTGACCCGTGCCTGCCCAATGAAAGGAGCAGCATGCACCCCCGACAATGTACTGAATTCTTTAAGTAAGAAATCAATGGTATCCCGGTATTCAGCAAAAACAATAATTTTAGGATCCTGGCACGCTCTAAAATGGTAAGTGATAATCTCTTTGGCCTTATCGATCTTTGTTTTACGAGGCGCCATATAAAAAATATCATGTAAAATCTCCGTAAAGAGGGAAGATTTCCGTATCTTTTGGGCAGCACGTGATGAATCTTTAGCCAGCCTATTAAGATATTTTCTTGCAACACTAATGCCTTGACTAGTTAATAAATCCCGAAGATGAGAAAGCTTGATCGCTGCCGATATAAGACTAATGCCCTGATACATGGAGCCACCTCGTTTCCCTAGATTCTTCTGCATTCTTACCTGTATGTCGATAAGAGCCTTTTTGCTTAATTTATCCACCTTTAATCCCTTGGCCTGACGAGTATACTTCTGTAATTGCGCAAGATAATCAATAAGAAGCGTATCGATTTTTGATCGTATCTTTTTTATCTCTGGCGGCATAGTAATGACATGCCAATTTAACTTTCTATAGGGGATATAAGGCTTGACATCTTCGTCGCTCTCAGTTCTAATCTCAACATGCTCAATCCCAAGGTTTTTGGCCACCTCCACAAGTTTAGGATAACTACTTCCAGGCGAAGCTGTAAGACCCAATATTTGTGAATGACGACCCGTAGCAAGATATTTGTGAGCAACAGGAACATAGGCATAATTTCCCACAGCCCGATGAGCCTCATCAAAAATAATAAGTGAGCAATCATGCAAGGATAAATTTTTTTGAAGATCATTCTGTATGGTTTGGGGTGTAGCCACAATAATGCGGGATGAGGCATAGTATGAAAGCCTTTCTTTTCTAGGGCATGTTTCACTGGTAATAAGAGTAACATCCTCATCCTTAAAAGTAGTGATTTTTTTTATTGATGAAGCATGTTGCTCACAAAGGGGTTTGGTGGGCGCCAGAAAAAAAATTTTTCCATATTGAAACCTATGGGCTAAAACAAGAATGGCAATAATCGTTTTCCCTAGACCTGTTGGAAGGACAATAAGGGAGTTTTTATCCCTGGTTTGACGATAAATATTGATCTGGTAGGACCTTTCTTGGACAAAATTAGGTTTGATGAAATCATGTCGTATATAGGACATAATGTGGCGTTACCTCTCCTTAGAGTTTACATCATGGTCGGTTGAATGTAATTCCTCTGTTATTTCATCTAATTTCAATAGTTGCAAATGAATAAAATATAATATAATACCGATTACAATAAGAATTATCGATAAAGAGGACCAACCTGCTAATTTTCCATAGTCAAGGGAGGATTCACCATTGAGTGCATAAGTGAGTACTCCCCATATAAGGGGGTAGGAAATAATAAACAAGATTCCTAGGAAGATACATACCTTGCTCAAGAATCCTGTATGGAAGTCTTGAAAGTGATGTGTGGATTTTTTTGTGTGCATCCGTTTTTTCATTGACTCATAAACATTTTCTTTATTATATGCTTTATGGGAAAGCCCTCTTTTTTGGGGAAAATAAGTCTGTTGCTAATATTGTAATAAGGTAAAAGGGTAAAGTATGATGAAAGATGGCTTGGCATATTTACGCCAGGTGATTGCGTTTGGGGAAAAAGATAATGTATGGGATTAATTATTAGGATTATTTGCCAATCAATCCTTATCAATCATGGGTTAGAATGGTTGATAAGAATGGATATAGGTTTCAGGTAAGTGAATCATGTTGAAAAAATGCTTTGTGGGTTGTATAATGTTTCTATGGTTAAGTAGTAATTGCCTTGATGCGGCTGCTCCGTCAACAGCGATTGTGAATGGCCAAGAAGAAGGGGTATCAAACCTGAATTTTATGAAAGGGGGGGATACGGGTCTGTGGTCAAAGGAGGATGAAGGTGATCATTTTCCCTGTACTCGTGAATGGTGGAATATTGATGCCTTTTTTGGGGATGGTCATAATACATGGAGCGTAACGGCTTCGATGGGATATGAAATGGAAACTTTTACCTGTAATATGTTTTTTGCATTATTTAATGGGGAAACAGGACAGTGTTACCGTTTTGGCTCCTTTGATGATCCCTTGGGTAAATTATCACATAAAAAAAATGAGGTGAATCTGACATATGGATTGTCCACAATGAGCGGATTATATCCCCAGTACTTTATCCACTTAGAGGACAATGAGAGTATCCTTATTTTAGATATGGATTTTTATGCTGAAACAGTACCCCAGTGGGTCGCAGGGAATATAACGGATGGTTTTCTTCCCATGGGTATGGGTTTTTACAGGTATGGATTTATTTCCCGATGTAGTGTAGCAGGAAAGATGTATTTTGAGGGGAAAACATTAGATATTACTGGAACAGGATATTATGAACATGTTTGGGGAAATTGGTCTTATCATGATCCTCTTATGACACCCCGGAATGTAAGTGGGTTATATGGCCCTTTGATAAAATGGTGGCGAAATAGTCACTCCTTCTCCCTTCCCTCTTCAATTACTCTCTCTAGTGATAATAATCCTTTTGGATATGACTGGATATGGGCAACTTTTGACAATAACTGGAGTTTATTTTATGGAAATCTGATGTTTTGGATACTGGAAGGACCAGCGTTTGGTGTACTATATTTGGAAAAAGATGGACAATACAATGAATTTGTTGATATCTCCTATAAGTATGAGGCACGGGAATACAACAAGGAATTTGACATCTATTATCCCTTAGAAATTATCCTAGAGGCAAAAAATGATGAATCCCTTCTTTCACTGCATTTTACCATGACAGCTGAACGAAATGTATACATTGATAGATTTCACGGGATAACATTCTGGCAAGGATTGGGGTTATGGGAAGCACCTGGTGTCGTCACCGGGTATTACAATGATGGAGCCACCAATATTTCTTTGCAGGGAAAGTGTGAAATTGAACCCCAAAGAATTTTTTCTCCTCTGGGTCATAATGAAATAGCAGTAATGGTCTATCCAGAAACCAGAGGAATCTCCATAAACATAACCTCTCATCTATTAGGCGTAGAGGTACTCATGGGCTTTCACCTATTGCCTCACCCAAGATTTTATTTTGACATTAGACGTATTGAACAAAAGAACAGGGCTTCACTAGATTTTTTCTAGCTAGCGTGAATATGTAATAGGAGTATGTACCTCCAACAAATAATGGGAATTATTTTTCGATGGTGGAGCTAGCCTCTTTTGTAGGTAAATTATCAGGGAGTGAAAAGAAGGAAGCAATTTCAAGTATTTTACCTATAAATAGGATAATGGCCCCGATTAACACGATAAGAGTGATAGACCCAATAAAATAGAGAGTACCCGTTGTTCTAAAAAGACTTACGTGGGTATGATCAGCGATGCTATTGTAACTTTTTCTAAGATACACAGCACCAATAACCAACAATATCCATCCCACCACCAATGCAACCACTATTCCCCAAATAAAAGGTTCAAAATAATCCCAAAAAGATTCAAAGTCTGTTATTTCTTCATTTTCCAACTCAGTAAAAAATGAAAAACCGCCAATCACACCAATAGTGCCCAATATTATAGCCACAACCGCAATTATGGCAATTATCGTACAGATGAAATGGATGAGAAAATTGTTGAACACTGAATTATCTTTTGTCTCATCAGAAATATATTTAACAGCTATAAAAACGAGTACCAAACCAACAATACTGAGTACAAAACCGATAGCGGGGATGAATGCCCCGATAAGTACGAGTATGGCTCCGATTCCACCAAAAATTTTTGCCTCATTAAGCTTGTTCATATAAACCCTCTTGTATTACGTAATATACAATAATAAAATATGATTATAAAAAATTTATCCTACATGACTAATAGTTTTTAGGATACAAAAATGAAAAAAAGCACTGATTCAGCCATCTAGACATGACCATAGGCAGTAAGAAAATTAGATAGACAGGATCGGATAAAAAAAATAGTGAAAAGTTAACCGTTACCATTTAAAAAAAGATAATACCTTAGAATATCTATAATAACGGAAAAGATATTGCCCAAAAAAACAATAATAATGCACTTATGTGCCTGTTGACCCAAATCCCTTCGTTCCCCTTTCGGATTCTTTTACTTGTTCTACAAGTGTAAAGTGAGCAGGATAGCACGGCGATAGAACAAGTTGCGCAATGCGTTGACCCTCTTGAATATGAAAAGGTTTTTTACCAAGATTCATCATGATTATTTTTAACTCGCCTCTATATCCCGCATCAATGGTCCCCGGGCTATTGGGCAAAATAAGACCATGGTTAAGCGCAAGACCACTTCGGGGACGCACTTGCAAATCAAAACCGGTAGGAAGCTCAATTTTAAGCCCTGTAGGTATGGCCTTAATCTCATGTGGGCCGAGGGTGTAATTTATTATTGAACAAACATCTGCACCCGAATCATCCTCATGGGCATAGCATGGAAGACGTGCCTTAGGAGAAATGCGTTCTATATAAACTATAGTTTTTTTCATATCTTCACCCAATCTAGACATATTCCTTATTCCCTTCATTCAATGGGAAAAGGTTTATTAATTTATTGAATTTTTAACAGCATTGCTCCTAGCACAAAAAAAAATTATTTCTTTTCCCAAATGTATAGATAATTCTCTTTTTTCACCATGTAGATAAAAAAATATCTAAAAAAAAAGCTTTATTAACACCTTCTCGTAATAGGGAACACCAGGTTTATGACACCCCAAGAACAAAGTAGCATGCATAAGATGGCCGAGGAAATCGCCATTAAAATCATTCATAACCAGATTAAAAATAAGAAGGATTTGCACGAAGAAAAGAAAAAATTATGCGGGAGATATCACCTAAAAACGGTACCTTCCAATGCAGATATTCTAGGTTATATACCCCCCGAAACAGCAAGCAACTATCCAATGATAAAGACTATTTTAAGAAAAAAACCAGTGCGCACAATATCTGGAGTTGCTGTGGTTGCCGTAATGACTTCCCCCGAGGTTTGTCCCCACGGACAATGCCTCATTTGCCCCGGGGGGCCGCCACTCTCTCCGCAATCCTATACGGGACAGGAACCTGCTGCCCTGCGCGCCACGAGGAATATGTTTGACCCCCTTAACCAAACCCAAGAGAGAATTAAACAATTAGAGACAATAGGACACCCAACTGACAAAATAGAACTGATCATAATGGGCGGAACATTCACGGCAAGAAGCCCCTATTATCAATCATGGTTCATACAGAAATGCTACGAGGCATTAAATCAAAAGAAATGTCCCTCACTTCAGCACGCCATGGAAAAAAATAAACTAGCTAAACATAGATGCATTGGATTAACTATTGAAACACGTCCAGACTGGCTGAGATTATGTCATATTGATAACATATTAAGATTTGGGGCGACAAGAGTTGAATTAGGGGTTCAAACAACGTTTGATGACGTATTGCGCTCCAGTGGTCGTCAACACCTGGTCACTGATTCTATACATGCAACCCAGATAGCAAAAGATGCAGGCCTGAAAATCTGTTACCATCTTATGCTTGGATTACCCGGTAGCACACCTGAAAAGGATTTTGAAAGTTTTAAAGAAACCTTTAATGAAGAAAAGTTTCGACCGGACATGCTAAAAATATATCCTACTCTAGTGTTGAAGGGAACGAAACTATACAAACTATGGAAAAAAGGGGAATATGAACCGTTGCACCTTCAGGAGACAATTAAACTTCTTGCAGAAATGAAAAGAGTAATCCCTCCATGGGTCAGAATACAAAGGATAGAGAGGGATATACCGGCACAACTAATAGAGGCAGGAATAAAGAAAAGTAATCTTCGACAATTAGTAAAAAAAGAAATGGAACAACATGGATGGCAGTGCCAATGTATTCGCTGTCGCGAGGTTGGCCATCGAGGTTATAAAGATAAGATATATCCACATAAAATTGAGGAAACGAGATATGACTATGTGGCCAGCAAGGGAAAAGAGATATTTATCTCACTTGGAGATAAAAAAAATAATTTAGTGATAGGGTATTGCCGTTTACGTGTTCCTTTTGCGCCCCACCGTCCTGAGTTCACACATGATTCTGCCATTATTAGGGAATTAAGAATCCATGGAGATGTTGTGGGGATTGGAAAGAAACCAAAAGTTGAATATCAGCATCGTGGATTTGGTGAACAGCTTGTAAAGAAAGCAGAAATTATTTCAAGGGAATATGGCATTAAGAAATTATTGGTTTTGAGCGGCATCGGAGTTAAATATTATTATTATAGATTAGGTTTTATTGATGATGGTATATATGTAAGTAAAATTCTTTAAAGAGGATAAGAATGGATGAGACAGGTGGCCGCCGCTACGATATAAAAACCTGCAAGGGTGAGATAGAAAACGGCCCACAACTCATTATTTTCCAAGGTGGATCGTGCTATTTTGTTGATATACATTTTATGGAGCATCCATATTGTGGGAACGCCAAGAATAAAGAGAGTGATTAGGTTACGGGGGAGAATGCCAAAATAGAGATAGAGACCCAATAGGAAAAAAGTAAGGAATGACAGGAAAGCCATTATTTTATTAAGTGTTATCCGTTGATGAAAAACAGCAGGGGTAACGATACCGAAGCGTTTGTCTCCTTCTATATCGTTTAAATCTTTTGTATTTTGCCAGGCAAGAACCCAAAGCCCGACAAGACTGCCAATAAGCCAGGGGATAGGATTTAAGATATTTCCAAAGAGGCTCCATGCCGCAGGAAAGGGAAGTAGCCCCCGTGATATGGCAAGCGATGCAGTATTAATCCATAGTCTCTTTTTAATTCTAAAGGGTTCAAGATTATATAGAACACCAAATAGTAAAAAAATGAAAATGAAAAAACCAAAGCTAATATTAATGGCAAAGCTTCCTACAACAGAGAAGATGGAAAGCATCCATGATGCAGCTTCTGCTTCTCCCTTGGATATCACCCCGGAAATAATGGGTCGATAATCTTTATGATTAATTTTATCTACTTCAATGTCTTCCAGTTGATTAAGGATTTGTCCTACCGCTTGAGCGGCCGCCAATATGAGAGAGGCAAAGATGATAATTCCAAGGTTATCAAAAAATAGGGGGAGTTGATTACCAGTTGCCAACTGGATGATAACGCCAAAGAAAACGGCGATAAATGGGGCAATGAGAGTGAAAGGGCGTACGAGCTGAAACCACGCCTTTACCTTTTCCATCATCATATCTGTAATGCTCAATTACTTAATAAAGCTACTCATAAAATTAAAGAAAAGAAAGCATACAATGGATAAAAGATGACTCTAGAAAAACCTATCATGGATTTCAATAACTTGATGCATGCTAAAATATGAAATAGAGAGTTACCCATTACGGCTGAATGGATCCAGGAGTTAACACCTAGTGTGAGCGTGAATAAATGGGAATCCAACAGATTTATCCACGAATAAAGACTCTATTACCGATTATAGGTATTGGGGTATTTATTTACATTATTTATAACATTGGCATACAGAACATCAGTGAAGCAATTAGCAAGATTAATGGATTATTTTTTATCATATCCTTCTTGATTTTTTTCCCCAGAATAATCATAAGTACATATAAATGGAAAATAATCGCTACCGAGCAAGGTATCAATGTAGGTTTGAACAGTCTTTTAAAATTAAATATCATAGGTATTTTCTATGGGACTGTTACACCCCTTTGGGTAGGGGATTACATTCGCATTCCCTATCTTCAGGAAGAAACAGGTGAACGGTTTGGTAAGTGTGCTTCAACAGTAATCATTGACCAAGCAGTAGAACTTGCTGCATTATTTATTCTTGCCTTAGGGGGAGGACTCATTATCATACGACGACTGCCCATAGTTTTCCTGGCTCTCTTTTCCCTATTTATTGTTTTTATTATATCAGCCCTTTTTTTGAAAGATAAAAAAAGGAGTAGAAGATTTTGTTTATTTATCTATCGTTTCTTTATACCTCAAAAGTTGAAGGGCTTGATGGAACAGGAATTTCATTCTTTTTATAGTCATATTCCCCCGCTAAAATTTCTTTTTTTTCCTCTCTTGTTGGAAATTGGGAGTTATATTCTTTTCTTCACCCAGATATTCATCTTGACTCTCTCTTTTCCTTTTAACATCCCCTATACAACATTTATTTTAATTTATCCCATCGCTTCACTCATTAGTCTCATCCCCATTGCAATTAGTGGATTGGGAACTCGGGAAGGTGCACTAATTCATTTATTTTCTCTCTATGGTATCCCCAGTGATAAAACAGTTGCAATTTCCCTGGGGGGATATATTGTTACCTTGTTAATACCATCCTTTATTGGGGGTATACTCTCTATTGCCATGCACAAAAAAAAAGAACACAACCTCATCTTTACAAAAAAAAAATCAGGATTAACCAGATAAAAATACAATAGAAATACGATGTGATAACCAGGATATTGGCAACTAAAAAATAGAAGATTAATGCACTGGTTATTTTGGTAAAAGATTTTCCTGATTTTGAAAGCTTAAACACAATTTTTTAAAAGGACATGTTTTAGAAAAAAGCTAGTGAGGCATGATCATCCATGAACAGGAGGAAAAAGAAAAGTATTATATAAAAAACTCAAGCATATCAGCTTCTTAAAAAAACTGTCTTGAAAAACTGATAAAACAATAGGAAGATACATGCCTTGGCCCCAAAAAAAAAACTGGAGTGAAAATAAATACTGGCCATACATTAATAAAAAAAAAATGGCCTTCTACTTTTAGCTTTCTTAATTTTAATACTGGCGATATTTTTACCTACGCCCCAGGGACTAACATATAACGGACAAGTCATGATTGGGGTATTTTTAATGGCAGCCATCCTATGGAGCACAGAAGCGCTGCCCCTGGCTGTGACAGGTCTTTTAGTTATGGCCCTCCAATCTCTTTTGCATATTGTCAAATATAGGGAGGTGTTCTCTGCATTTGGCAATGAGGCAGTATTCTTCCTCATTGGAGCATTCATGATTGCGGCCGCTGTGGAAAAACATGGATTCCACCGGAGAATAGCATTTAATTTTCTCAAAATTTTTGAAGGAAACCCT
Organism: Euryarchaeota archaeon UBA202; assembly: GCA_002502685.1. Taxonomy (GTDB): domain Archaea; phylum Thermoplasmatota; class E2; order UBA202; family UBA202; genus UBA202. The sequence goes on along the minus strand of DAQA01000008.1, from coordinate 17,652 downwards.
AAAATTTTTACCTTTGGCCTAATGATTTGTTGTGCCTTTCTGTCTTTTATTATCCCCGAGCATGCAGTAGCAGCATTATTTTTACCCATTGGTCTTTCGATATTGACAGGCATGAAGCTTCTTCCCGGGAAGAGTAACTTCGGCAAAGTATGTATGTTGTCCATTGCATACAGGTGCTCAATAGGGAGTTTGGGGACACTTATTGGAGGGGCAAGAAACCCTCTTACTATTGGGATTCTGGAAAACCATGGGATTTCGGTAAGTTTTTTTGACTGGATGGTTTATGCAATGCCTGTGGTATTTATTTCTCTCCCTGTTGTATGGTTGATATTACAAATTTTTTTTCCCATTGAAGTAAAGGATCTTAGAAATGCTAAAAAGGAGATTAATGTACAATTAAAAAATCTAGGAAAGATGGGTGTAAGAGAAAAAACAACAATCATCATCCTTTCTTTTAACATGTTTTTGTGGATATTTTTTTCTCAAGACATTGGCGTGGCTATCATAGCAATTGCTGGTGCCATTCTTCTTTTTGTGACAGGAACTATCACATGGAAGGATGTTAAACAACGTCTTCCGTGGGGGATCATTTTGTTATATGGAGGAGCTATAACACTGGGTTTAGGGATGGAAAAAACTGGTGCTGCACGATGGATAGCAGATGTGGTACTGAATGCTTTGGGGGAGCACCCCTACATAATAATATTGGGGCTAATAATCTTATCAATTTATCTTACCGAAATGATGAGTAATACTGGTGCCGTGGCTATGCTTCTTCCCATCGGGATAGGTTTAGCAAGCAAGATTGCAGAGGTGAGTGTTGTACTGGCGTCAATGATAATTGCTTTAAGCAGCGGTCTAGCTTTTATGTTGGTCATCGCCACACCGGGAAATGCAATAACCTATACATCGGGTTATTTTTCCACACGGGATCTTGCCCGTGCTGGATTAATGGCCAATATAGCATGTATTGTAATTATATGGATAATTGCTATAGGCTACTGGAAAGGTATACTTGGGATGTAAGACTATGCTAAAAAAATTTATAAAGGAAACCTGTCTATTACTCGCTTGTCTTGTGGATATGGTCGATTATGAAGAGATAAAATCAAAAGAGGTGATTCTTTAAGGTGAATAAATGTTTACCAAAATTTTAATTGCGATTTCTTCAGAATTTATGTCAGAGGGACCCGTTAAAAGAGCAGCCCAATTAGCTGAAAAATTTAACAGTGAGGTAAAACTGTTATATATCATTGAAGAAAAGGTATTAGAAACAATGGATAAAGTAGCTGACGGGGTGCAGACATACCAAGAAAGAGAAAAGATAAAAAAAAACATAAGTGAAAATCATGGGGCGCGCTCCGGGGAAATGGTCCTAAAAAAATTCGAGGAGATATTGAAAAAAAAGGGAATGAATGCCAAAAAAAAGATAGTACGTGGAGAATTTTCTGAGATTATCAAACGTGAAACAGAAAAAGAGAAAAGTAATCTCATTATCATGGGTTTTAAGAGAAGCTGTCTTTTGAGTTACCGATTGTTTCAGGAACTTGATATACCCATTTGGATTGAATCAAATGAAAAACTAAAGAAAATATTGGCTGTGTGTACCAATCTAGCCCCCAATGAAAAAGTTCCAGAAATAAGTATGGCCCTGGCTAAAAGCCATAATGCAGAACTATCAATGATGTATGTCATCGATACAACAGACAGAATAGTGGTGGATAAAAATTTGAGAAGATCAGGAAAAAAAAACATACAAACACTTGTTAAAGAAGGAAATAAGTTCATGGAAAACATGGAAAAAAAAGGTGTAAAAACGGATGTGGTGATAGGCAGTTTAGAAAAATTAATAAGGGAACGGGAAAAAAAAATAAAAGCTAATCTTATCATTATTGGACGAGAGCAAAAAAAACGGAGAATTTTAGGATTTTATTGTAGAAACCCACGGTTGAAAATTGCAGAAAAAACTAAAAATTCAATATTGTATGTAAACTAGGATAATAAAAACCGTCAGAGACAATATAAGAAATATAAGATTATCCCTGGTCAATAATGGATAATGACTATAGCCCAGCAGATCATTTAGCTAATAGACATATCCTTGTACAAAAAAAATAGATATATGGTAGATAAATTATAGTAATAAATAATATCCAGAAACATTTTTGTATCTGGAGCGGTTGAATGATAGAAGCAGGGATAGCCAAGCTTGGCCAACGGCGCAGGACTTAAGATCTGATCGAGAATAAGGGTTTGAAAGGATATCCTGTCTCGAAGGAGTTCGAGGGTTCAAATCCCTCTCCCTGCATTAAAAAAGATTAACCAAATGAAAATCTTTTAACCCAATGATATATTATATAAAAAAAAATGGCGAAAAAACCTCGGAAATACCGCACAGGAATACGATCGGCAACAAAAACTCAAGAGAAACAGATTGTACAAAATGCAAAAAAAATTCTTGAAGACCCATCAGTGGCTCTCCCAACGTGCCTGAATCCAAATTGTAAAGGGATATTCGGTAAATGTTATTTCAAAAAAGAATTTAGAGAAATTGAAAAAATCCGTTCAATAAAAAATGATGAAAAAAAAATTATGAGATATACCAAAGGCGATAATCTCATCTCCGCTATCGCAGGAACATTACTTATTGCACACTCTCAAAAAGCTCCTTACCTCGCTGTAGCTAAGCTACCCAACGGCACTATTCCCTATGCAAAAAGAGGAGATGCAAACTGGGAGAAATTAATTGGAGTACAACATTTTACTGATTCTCGATTGCGCCTCCTCAGTGTAGGAGAAAAAGCGGTAAAAAAAGGGTTACATATCTATTCCTCGAACGATACAATGTTTTGTACGGGAAATGAAGCCAACCCTCCAGAGGAATTTCTACAGTATGTAAGCAAAAAGCTGGGTTTAAACAATGATTATACATGTAAACATTTAAATAAAAAAATAGTGGAGGAAAAAAAGACAACACAACAGCCCTACATTAGGATAGAATGGACATCGGGAAAAAAAATTATTGGTCTTTGTAAAGAATGCTCTCAGGAGAATACTCTCACACGAATAAAACAATATTTCTATTCCCCAGATGACGAGTTTCAGGTGGAAGTTATCTCTCAAGAAATTGATTGTTTAAGCAAATGTCCTACATGTAAAATTAAAGAGCGGATGGATGAAAAAATTGATACACGGCACTATATCGAGGGAAAGATGTCGGACAAGGCATTCATTGAATATTATAGAAATGAGCGTAAAAAAGAGATTGAAAAATTAGATGAAAAAATTATTATCATGGATGACAAGTGTTATGGAGATAATATTAATAGATTTATAGAGGATCTGAATCCCACAAAATGGGAAAAATTGGGATTAAACTATATACTGAATAAAATTACAACCCCCCTCGTCATTCCCAGAACCACCCCAAATAAAATCTTAGAGAAATACTGGGGGGAGTATAGGGAAGGAATCCTGAGGAAATTAGTACAGGATGATGCGCAAGTAAAAAAAATTTTGAAGATGAATGCTCTTCCCTCAGAAATGCTAGAGAAAGCAGTGAAGAAGGCAGAAAAACAAGAGATATTATCAAATCTCCCTCGTTATGAAAACTTACCTCCTCTTGCTAATTTAGCGGATACTATTGCCCGGGGATATAAAACCCTGGGGAAAAAAGAAGCTGTAAAAATTATATCCAGTGTCGGCAATAATACAAAAGAAAAATCCGTGGCATACGCCTTTTTGTTCGCCATGGACCAAGGACAAGACATGAGTTGGAAATACTCACCTGTAGAAAAAGAATTGGGTGAACATCTACAAGGGTATGCAAAAAAGTTGCTTAATGCACAATCTCAAAATTACCATGATGTACTTCAAGATTTAGTATTTGCTACTGGCTCAACAGAAAAAATTAAGCGTTGACAATGCTTCATGAAAAATCTTGTGGTGTTATCATATATTGCGGCGATAAAGAAAGAGATTATTTATTACTAAAATACGATTATGGCCATTGGGGTTTTGTGAAAGGAAAGATTGAAAAAAGTGAAAAAGAAAAAGATGCGGCAGTTCGGGAAACACAAGAGGAAACCGGTATTAATAAAGGTGAATTGTCATTTGTACCTAATTTCAAAGAGACAATATCCTACGTATATAACAAAGCTGGAAAAACAATATCCAAACAAGTAATTTTTTTTCTAGCAAAAACACAACAATATCACATAAAATTATCTTATGAACACAAAGATTATGCATGGCTTCCCTACGCGGATGCAAAGAAAAAATTAACCTTTCAAAATAGTAAAAATCTGTTGGAAAAAGCACATAAAGAGCTAGCAGAAAATATTTCTTCTCAATAAGTAAAGAAGGATACGACTTATCCAAGTAATGAAACTATATAGGGTAACGCTATCACGGTACCAATAACTGACCCAATATTAGCAAAGGCTACCACGAGGAGGGCATGAGTCACAGGATTTTTAAAGAAATCTCGTAATGAATCCAAGCGGGCGAGCGCCTCAAAATCCTTCACCTGTGGGGTTCTAACCTTAGTTTCTACTAGTCCTGCAAACCATCCGGCTGCAAAAGCGGGGTGAAGAGATGTTAAGGGGGCAGCTAGAAATGCGGTTAATATGGAAAAAGGATGACCCAAGGCCAATAATGCACCCAATGCAGATAATCCTCCATTGATAATAATCCAGAGAAACAGGATATCTAGTACAGTTTCAAAGCCTTTGAGGTAAAGGCCATAGAGGAGAATAATGACAAAGGAGGCCGGTACCAAATATTTTAGATATCTAAAATATCCACGCTTGGCAGGCAGGGTCAAAAGATGGGAAATAGATCTTTTTTTATCAAGATATTTTTTAATGCCTTCAACATGACCGGCTCCTACAACAGCAACAATTTTTTTTCCATTAGCCTGAAGAATTTTATTGGCGATATACAAATCTCTTTCATGGATGATTGCCTTTGAAAGAGAGGGTAAATGATCACTAAGCTCAGTGAGAAGTTCACTCATAACATCCTTTTGTGTCAAAGAATCAATATCTTCCTCTGTTAATTCATATTCTTCTGAAAAAATACCCATGATAACGGAGAAAAACAGTTTAATTTTTTCCCAAATGCCTGCCTCGGATAACGCTCGTTTAAGGGTAATTTTTATATCACGGTCCAGCAGCTCGATAGGGATTTGTTTTTGTTTTGCTAATATTACTGCTTCCATCATCTCCATCCCTGGGCGAATACCTGTACTATCACCATATCTCCTTTGGATATTGGACAGAAGTATGCTGAGGAGAAGCAAATATGCTTTACCTTCCCTAACGACTTTGAGAATATCTGTTTCTTTCCATTTTTTTTCAGACTGCAATTGTTCATATCGTTGTGGATCTAATTCAATCCCGATAATATCGGGTTTCTCTTGGGTGATCACTGAATTGACTAACTCACTGCTTCTTGTGCCAATGTGGGCCACTCCCACAAGTATGATTTCTTTATCATCAAAAGTAATCTTTTCAACGTTCATTGATTCAGCAAGAGTATAAGGATAGTTATAATAAATATTTCTTATCTACAAAAATACAAATCATAAAAAAAATAAATAATGGCCTCAAAAAAGTACATATCTTTTCGTGTAGGATCAGAATTGGTAAAGAACCATAATACAAAATAAGGGCCCCCCATTTATCTCAAGGTGACGGAAGGAAGCTTTTTTTTTATTGCTGTCCTTACACTTATTAAACGTATTGACATAGATAGCAAAAAAAAAACAAAAAAAATGAGGGGGAGTAAAGAAAAAGGAATGATTTTCTCGTTTTAGATAATGGCAACAAATAGCTAATTATTCCTTATGATATTTCCAATTGATATTCCTTGTAATATTGACATAAAGGTCAGCTCCCCGGCGTAATATCTTTTTCTCATTGAGTACATCCAGGGCCTGAAGAGCCAAGGTTTCAAGGATATCTTTGACCAGCGGCTTGTTGGATTCCAAGATGATTCCTAATTCCTTGATAATATCTTGTACTGTTTCACCTTCGAGGTTTATTTCTATTTTAACCATATTTACACCAAAAAATCAATGCAATGCATTCTTATAGTCTTTTGTGTAAAAGTTGGATGATGATACAAAAAATAACATTGGGTTTAAATACGATAATTTATTCTTTTTTATACATGGATAGACAACCAATGTCAATTCTGGTTTTGGCGATATTATATACCCTTGCGGGATTTATTAACATTCTCACCGGACCGATATATTTAATGGCAGCTGGATTGGGCATAATTAAGGGTCTGGGGATAATCATAATAATAGTCGGTATCTTCTATTTCTTGGTAGCCTGGGGATTATGGACCAGGAAAACCTGGGTAAGAAGATGGGGTATAATCCCTCCTATCATTGGACTATTGGCCTTCCCCATTGGCACCATAATCTCTATCATCCTTCTAATCTTATGGTTATTGTTTAAACAAGAAATAAACAATGTTCTCTGATAAATAAAAATCAACACGGGTGATGGAGGAATTGCGAAATGATGCCTAGTACGATGCCTTTAAATAGGGAAAAACAATTCTGCCGATGAAAACAGCAATGGAAGGGGTTGTGAATGGTAAAGATAACTGAATTAGCTCTAAGAGATGGGCATCAATCCCTGTTGGCCACCAGAATGAGAACCGAGGATATGTTACCCATTGCTGAAAAATTAGACCAAGTGGGTTATTTTTCTCTCGAAGTATGGGGAGGGGCAACCTTTGACGTACCTATTCGATACCTTAACGAAGATCCATGGGAACGACTCAGGGCATTAAAAAAAGCTATGCCTAATACTCCCATGCAAATGCTCGAAAGAGCAATGAACATTGTGGCCTACCGTAATTATCCAGATGATGTAGTAAAAAAATTTATTTACCTTGCAAAAAAAAATGGATGTGATTATTTTAGGATATTTGATGCCCTCAATGATCTACGAAATATGGAGGTACCCATAAAATCAGTAAAGAAAGTAGGAGGACATGCACAGGGTTCACTGTGCTATACTATCAGCCCAGTACACACCGTTGAGCGATATGTGGAGCAATTCCAGAAACTAGAAAAAATGGGTTGTGACTCATTGTGCATCAAAGACATGGCAGGCATGATATCTCCAGTGAGAGCCTATGATATAATCAAAGGCTGCAAGGACGCAGGGATTAAAATCCCCATTAATCTGCATACCCATAGTACTTCAGGCATGACAGGCATGTCCTATATGCGTGCATGCCAGGCAGAAGTCGACAGTTTAGATACCTCTATCTCTCCTATATCAGGTGGAACCGCGGCTCCTCCTACAGAATCTGTTGTGGCCGCACTTAGAGATTCGGAATGGGATACTCATTATGATATTGAACTGCTTATTGACATTAGAAAATATTTCCTTGAGGTATGGGAAAAATATCGGCATCTTCATCGTATCAATGCTCTCAAGGTAGATCCTTCAGTAGCTGTGCATCAAATCCCGGGAGGTATGTTATCTAATTTAATATTTCAACTTGAGGAACAAGGAGCAGGTGAGAAATATAACCAGATATTAGCGGAAACAGCCTGGGTACGCAAAGAACTAGGATATCCACCTCTTGTGACCCCCACAAGCCAAGTGGTCGGGGTGCAAGCGGTAATGAATGTCCTCCATGGCCGCTATAAGGTAATCCCAAAAGAAACAAAGGATTATTGCCGGGGAATGTATGGAAAACCCCCAGCACCCATTAAAAAAGATATTATGAAGATGGTTTTAGGAAACAACTATAAGGAGCAAGTAATCGAATGCCGTCCTGCGGATTTGATAGAGCCTCTTTGGGACACAAGAAAGAAGGAATTAGAAGAAATTGATGCTTCCCTTATCAAAAAAGAAGAGGACGTTATGACATATGTACTCTATCCCCAAGTAGGATTAAAATTTCTAAAGGATGAAGCCACTGCTGAATTCACATCAGATGAATTGCCCTTACCCGTGACACATAGACTGACCCGTGAAATGGTCAAATCAATGTTTCCGGAACATAAACAGGTGTGGATAGAGACTGTTGAGCCTGGAAAAAGACAGGCGCGCCCTGCAATTCCAACCGAGTTTGATGTAGAAGTCAATGGAGAACCTTTTGAAGTCAAGGTTACCCCTGTGGGTTTTGCTGTCGATAGCGGCATGGGTGTTACCTCGCAGGCACCCACAAAGATAGAGGGGGGGATTAAGTCAACGATGCAGGGGACAATTCTTAAAATCAATGTGAAGAAAGGAGAGGCGATAGAAAAAGGTGATGTCCTCATGACAATTGAAGCAATGAAGATGGAACAGGAGATACTGGCAGAAAAAGGAGGAGAGATAAAAGAAATTTTTGTTAAAGAAGGAGAAGCAGTAAAAAATGGTGATCTCCTCATGCAAATCATTTAGGATGAAAAAAATCTATGTTCAATAAGGTTTTAATAGCGAATCGGGGCGAAATTGCAATTAGGATAATGAGGGCATGCAAGGAGTTGGGGATAGCAACCGTGGCTGTCTTTTCTGATGCAGATAAATCTGCTCTTTTTGTGAAGTATGCGGATGAAAAATATAATATCGGACCTGGACCAGCATCACAAAGTTATCTAAATAAGGATAAAATAATCGATGTAGCATTGAAATGTGAAGCTGAGGGTATTCATCCAGGCTATGGATTTATGGCTGAAAGTGCCCAATTTGCACAATTATGTAAAAAAAATGGTATTGAGTTTATTGGCCCCCCTGTAAAAGCAATGAAGCTGATGGGTTCCAAGATAGACTCTAAGAAATCCATGCTAAAGGCAGGGGTTCATGTTGTACCGGGGGTAACTGAGGCAATTTCTAATCATGATAAAGCCAAGGATATTGCCCATAACATTGGTTATCCAATAATGCTAAAGGCATCTGCAGGCGGGGGAGGAATTGGTATACAAATGGTGGAAAATGATGAAAAACTGGAAAAGGCCCTTGATAGTGTACGAAAATTGGCTCTTAATTCCTTTGGTGATGACGCAGTATTTATCGAGAAATTTATCCAAGATCCTCGGCATATCGAATTTCAAATAATGGGAGATAAAAAAGGGAATTTAATCCATGTCTATGAGCGAGAATGCAGCATCCAAAGGAGAAATCAAAAATTGATTGAAGAAACGCCTTCATGTGCTCTTACACCAGAACTGCGAAGGGAGATGGGTGAACAAGCGGTGCTAGTGGGCAAGACCGCAGGATATTATAATGCAGGCACATGTGAATTTATGTTTAAGGAGGGAAAGTACTACTTTTTAGAGATGAATACCCGTCTACAAGTGGAGCATCCTATCACTGAAGAGATAACCGGTGTGGATTTAGCACGAGAACAGCTCCTAGTAGCCTCTGGTAGGGAATTATCCTATAGCCAAGACGATATTGTTCCCCGTGGGCATGCCATAGAATGCAGAATTAATGCTGAGGACCCCATGAATCAATTCAATCCTGCTCCCGGGAAGATAATACGTTATGCTGAACCAAGCGGTCCAGGTGTCAGGATTGATTCAGGTGTGTATCAAGGATTCACTATTCCCCCTTATTATGATTCCATGATTGCAAAATTAATTGTGCGGGCTGAAGATCGATCGAGAGCTATCAACCGAATGAAACGTGCACTCTGGGAATTTCAAATCGGAGGAGTAAAAACAAACATTCCTTTTCATACCGTGGTTATGAACCATTCCCAGTGGTTAACAGGCAAATACAATACAAGTTTTATTCCCCACTACGGCATCATGGATAAAGTTAAGCAATATGTCAAGGAGGTATCGAATGGGTCTACTGGACAAAAAGTTGCAGCTATCACTGGTGTACAGGCCTATATTGCATCATTAAGGTGATACCATGGAGGACACCATTTTTTTAAAAAAAGGAGAGGTAAAATACGAGAAAAAAAGAAATGGAAAAGTGTATAATATGCTGATGAAATCTACCATGATGGAGGCAATTATATCAGAGCTGGAGGAGTCAGCAACATCTCGCTTGTATAAACACAAGGGGGAAGAAATTCATCTAGTTTTAGAAGGTAAAATTGGATATGTGGGGGGAGAAAGAAAATTTGTAATGGATAAGGGAGATATACTCTGGCACCGATCTGATATACCGCATGGCGCAAAAAATTTGGGGAAAGGAAAAGCCATTTATTTAACGGTAGGATCACCCCCAACTTTTATGTAGATAGATGAAAATTTATTGGTATGGCGAAGTTGAATCTACCCAGAAAATAGCAAGACAACTAATAAAAAAGGGAGTTGAGAAAGGAAGTATTATTGTTGCTGATAGCCAAATAACGGGGAGAGGAAGACTGAACAGGACCTGGCTTTCACCCCCCGGGGGTCTCTATTGTTCCATAATTATTGAAAGCGATAGGTTTTTACCTGTAATAGTCGCCGTGGCTGTGGCTACCACTCTTTGCAAGATAGGTATTGATGCCGCTATCAAATGGCCAAATGATATCTTGGTCATGGATAAAAAAATTGCAGGTATCTTAATAGAAACCAGTGGCCAAGATGCCGTTGTGGGAATCGGGATTAATATTAGTGACACACCTTTGGAAACTGCAACATCTCTTTCCCAGGAGGGAATACAGGTGTCCCGTAATAGCCTTCTTACCCGTCTTTATGAATCCCTTATGGACACCCTAAAATCCCCTAAACAAACTATCCGGGATGCCTATAGAAGATTCTCCCACACACTAGGGAAACAAGTAAAGATAAAACTAAATGAAGAAGAAGTAACCGGGATAGCAACAGATATAGATGTAGATGGAGGACTACTAGTAAAGAGGGATAGCCAAGTAAAAAAAATTGTTGCGGGTGATTGTATATATATACACAGCATCAAAAAAAAGGATTAAATCCTATGAACAACTAAAAAAAAAAGAAAAATATAAATATCTCCGTATCGCAATTATTGTAAAGATTCGTAACTATGTTTTTTAGAGAGAAGAACAGACCCTATCAAGGAGATGAAAAAGATTGTAAGAATATCCTTGCCAATAAAGGGTAGAACACCAAGGGATACGGTATCAATAAAATTTGTCCTAAGGATAATGGATAATTGAAGAGATCCACATGCATAAATAACTCCCAAGGCTAAAAGCATCACAACTATCAATCCCCTGAAATGCCGTGCTTGAACACTAATATCAGTAATCCATCCAATCAGAAACGCGGCTAAAACAAAACCTATTAAATAGCCTCCTGTGACACCCATCAATGCCGATTGGGCAGTAAACCAAGGAATACCAGCGGCACCCATACCTACATAGAACACCTGGGCAAGGCCCCCGTATTTACCAAGAACCAATCCACCAAGCAACACAAAAAAAACCTGAAGAGTCAAGGGTACAGGAGTAAAAGGAAAAAATATCTTAATCGTAGCACCAGCTGCAGTCAAACAGGCAAAGAGAAATGCCAAGGATATTTTGTTAACAAAATGTGTTTCTTCTTTCCATTTGTAAAATGTGTCTCTCTTATGTCTATAGCTATTTATGAAGGCAGTATCCATGGTACCCACGTGGGATATATGGTTAGTATATATATAATTTAGTAATAATGTGCACAGCTCTAAATACAAAAAAAAATAGTGCCAAAGAAAACAAATCTGATAAAATATATATATAAATTATCTAAGCTGAAAGGGAAATATACCCATAAATTAACAAATGCAATATAGATAGGGGATACTATATGAAGAATTGTAAATGCGCTACCTATAATGTGAATTCAATTCGGTCACGCCTTCACATTGTTATCCCCTGGCTAAAAGAGAATAAGCCAGATGTTCTCTGTCTTCAGGAAACAAAGGTTGATAACGAAAATTTCCCCGTGGCGGCATTCCAGAATATTGGCTATCACATCATTTTTAGCGGCAGCAAAGACGGAAGAAATGGTGTTGCTATGGCGCTACGTAGAGAACCGAGAGAGGTACTTGTGGGTTTCCCTGATAAGCCTAAGGAGGAAGATAGATTATTAACCGCTCAAATCAATGGGATGACAGTAATCAATACTTATGTGCCTCAGGGGTATAGTTTAGATGATTATCGCTATCAATATAAACTACAATTTTTCCATAGATTAAAGGAATATATCGAGAATGCTTATTCACAGGAAAAAAATATTCTTTGGTGCGGTGACATGAATGTGGCACCCTTGGATATTGATGTGACCAATCCTGAAAAGAAAAAGAGACATGTATGTTTTCATACGGAAGTAAAGAAAGCATTTCATAATGTGGCATCGTTAGGTTTTGTGGATCTATTCCGTAAATATTACCCCAATGAACCAGGGAAATATACCTTTTTTGATTATCGGGTAAAAGATGCAGTTGAAAGAAAGATTGGATGGCGGATTGATCATATCATGGTTAGTCAATTTCTGGCTGCCAGGTCCCAGGCGTGCTATATCGATATGAAGCCTCGAGTCACCCATAAGCCTTCTGATCATACAGTATTGGTAGGAGAAATTGGACACTGAAAGTAGAGATAAACCGCCATTGGAAAAAATAAAGATTGTACGCATCCGGTATGGTTTGTTGGATAATGCACAGAGGGGTTCAGAAAAAACCACATATTTTTAACCTTTTGGATTATTTCAATTTTCATGGAAATGAAAGAAGTAATGATAGAAAAACCAGGAGAAATAAATTTTATCTTGGGGCAAACGCATTTTATCAAGAGTGTGGAGGATATATATGAGGCTATAATAAATACAGTTCCCCATGCCCGTTTTGGTTTTGCTTTTTGTGAAGCTTCGGGCCCGTGCTTAATTAGAGCGGAGGGAAATGATGAGGATCTTAAAAAAATTGCTATTCAAAATGCAAAGAATATTGCAGCGGGTCATTCATTTATCCTTTTTATGGACAAATGCTTTCCCTTAAATATTCTTCCTGCTCTCAAAAGAGTCCCGGAAGTATGCAATATCTTTTGTGCAACCGCTAATCCCACCATGGTTGTACTGGTTGAGCAGGATATAAATGGGGAGAAGGGTAGAGGGATTATAGGGGTAATTGATGGATATGCAAGCAAAGGCATTGAAACAGAAAAAGATATCAGTGAGAGAAGGACCTTTTTGCGTAAGATAGGATATAAACGCTAATAGTGTAAATCCTTTGAGGGAAGACTAACCCCGTGTCCTTCAATGACCTTGCCAACAATTTGTGCTTGAATGGTTGAATGTTTCTGTAGGATATCGAGAGCGGAATCACTAGTGTTACGTGACACAATTATCGCAAAACCCATTCCCATATTAAAGGTTTGATACATATCATGGGGAGTAACATTTCCTAGGCGTTGTATAACCTGGAATATTTTTTGTGGTTCAAAGGGATAGTCAATGGAAAAACAAACATTTTTACTGAGTCGTTTAAGATTCCGAAGACCGCCACCCGTGATATGGGAGAGCCCCTTGACGTCAACATGCTGCATAAGATCAAGAATTTCTTTGACATATATTTGGGTTGGTGCAAGTAAAACCTCTCCTACTGTTCCTCCTCCTGGAAAGGGATCAGTATAGGATATACCCTCTTTTTCAAGGACTTTGCGTACAAGGGTATATCCATTTGAATGGATACCTGAGCTTCGCAACCCAATGATGTAATCACCAGGGTAAATGTCACGGGGTAGATCCTTGATGATGATACCAAGGCATGTCCCGGCTAAATCCAAGCCTGTGACGATATCAGGGAGAGTGGCGGTTTCACCCCCAATGATGCTAACTCCTGCCATATCTGCCCCTTTTTGCAAACCTATGGCGATGGAACGGGCTATATCTGGATTAATTGTTTCCATGGCAAGGTAGTCTACAAATGCCAGTGGTTTTGCCCCCAGACAGAGAGCATCATTAACATTCATTGCCATACAATCTATCCCAATGGTATCCCATTTCATCATAGCGTTAGCAATCAATATTTTTGAGCCTATGCCATCAATACATAACACTAGTTTTTTTCCCTCGGCCTGGATGATCCCGGTGCACTTCCCTATTTTAGATTTAATGGCTTCAATGGTTTCTTCTTCTAAATCAATATCCACGCCTGCTCCCTGGTAACTCATGTCTACCATGGGAGGATAATACACAATGTTCTTATTATGTTTACTGGAAAACATAAAAAATTACAAATAGAGGCTAGGTGATAAGAAGCCGAAATTTTAATGGAAGACCTAAAAATTGATCCGTGGAGCACCACTGATTATAGTGACTATGCCCATTTAAGGGAACAATTTGGCATCCAGGAATTCAAAAAGGAACACTGGAAGTCTTTACCGCATCCTCCACTGCTGTTTCGCCGTGGCATCGTTTTTGGACAGAGAGATTTTTATCGGGTTATCCAAGCTATACAAAATAAAAAAAAATGGGCGATGATGACTGGCTTGATGCCCTCGGGAAAAATGCATCTAGGCCATAAAATGGTTATAGACCAAGTCATGTACTATCAATCACTGGGGGCAGACATTTTTATTGGTGTAGCAGATATTGAAGCCTATGCCACCCGGGGATATACACTTCCTGAAGCAAAAAAAGTTGCACTGGAGGAATATATAATTAGTTATATAGCTCTTGGATTAAAACCTTGTAATATCTATTTTCAATCTCAACAAAAGGAGGTTACGGACTTAGGTTATATCCTGGCAAAAAAAGCAAACTGGTCAGAAGTAACATCTATCTATGGGTTTACTGGCGCAACCAATATGGCTCATGTCTTTGCCCCCCTAATTCAGTGTGGCGATATTCTCCATGTGCAGATGAAAAAATATGGTGGTCCCCGCCCTACCCTGGTTCCCGTGGGCGTAGATCAAGACCCCCATATCCGTTTTACACGAGATATTGCTCAATCCCATAGGTTATATAATGTAGCAGTGGCAAAGGATGGTAAACCAGGGATTTTTGTTAAAGGTAAAAAGGATAGTGAAAAACTCCTTGACAAAGCACAAGAGGCAGTACAAAAAAAGGGTTATTCCATAAAACGAATAACAAAATATAATGCCCTATATATCCAGGATAAAAATATCGATATGGATGCCATTGACAGAGCACTGGCAAAAATTGAACAAGAATATGGGGGATATGGATTTATTCTGCCTTCCTCCACCTATCATCGTTTCATGACCGGGTTAACCGGTGAAAAAATGTCTAGCAGTAAACCCCAGACAGCTATATTTCTTACCGACACACCCCAGGAAGCACAAAAGAAGATGCAATCAGCGAAAACAGGAGGAGCGACCTCGCTTGCGGAACAAAAAAAATATGGCGGCAACCCCAACAAATGTGTTGTATATGAACTCTTTCTCTATCATCTGTTACCAGATGATAAACAACTAACAGAGATTTATGAAAAATGTAGGAATGGGGAACAGCGTTGCGGGGACTGCAAAACACTTGCTATTGAAATGATTACGAAATTTCTCGAAGAACTAGAGGGAAAACGTAAAGAAGCCAAGGATAAACTGGATGAGTATATTAATTAGTTAGCGACGTTAGGTGATGTCGACTTTGAAGCCTTTCCTGGTTTTTTTATCCTTCCGTTGGATTTCGACATCAAGGACACCGTTTTTATAGGTTGCCTTGGTGGTGGAGGGATTAACCCTACAAGGTAAATCCAAAAGCTTATGATATTTCCTTCCCTGGCAATCAACATTGATTTCCAGGGAGTCCTCCATAACTTCTAAATCGATATTTTCCTTGTCCACTCCAGGTATCTCCACTGTTACCGCCACTATTTTGTCACCCTCTATGACATCGGTCAAGGGTTCTCTCTCTTCGGAGATTTGTGACTCTCCTGAAGGAGCACGTAAGGGTCTATTACCAAATTCTTGGATGTGTGGTTTTCCATCAGGGCCAACTCTAACACTAAATCCCCTTACAAAGGGCTGTTCCATGTCTATAGATGTCGATTGAAAAGCTTCCTCCATCATTTTTTCCATTTCTTCAAACATCCTTTCAAAATCATCCCCAAATAGATCAAAAGGGCTGCGCCTTCTTTTTCTTGGCATAGACATGTAATATCTCTATACCTTTACCCGTTATTAAATTTGTGATATCTGTTCCAAAGAATAGGAAATGTATCATGGGCCAATCGACAAAGCAAGAGGTAACAGGATGATCGAAACTAAATAATAAAAAAAAAAAATAAGAAGAAAAAGGAAAGAGGAAAAAAGAGGAGGAGGAACTAGTTACTTTTTCCGTCGATAGAAGAAAAGAACAGCACCAAGGAAAGCCACTAGTATGGCAACGGCTTCAAAACCGGGTACGGCTTCTTCCACTACCTCGATTTCATATGCCCCCACCTGAGCATAGGTGGAATGTGTCGCAGTGATCTCAAAGACACCTTCATCCTCTGCCTTGTAGAGAACCTTACCATCTGAATCAGTGGTTCCAATGGACACCCCATCAAGATACACATT